>DXDX01000211.1 GCA_019115265.1 Candidatus Flavonifractor merdigallinarum
TTCCGTGGATCAATTCTTTTTCCCTGACAAGCTCAACGGAGAGAGTACCTGCCGGAAACAGATTGATGTTATGCTCAATTCCATGAACGAAAAAGAACTCACTGTAATGAAACATACCGCAGAGGGACTTCAAAGAGCCCGTGAAACGGAGGATGCGTAAGAGAAACACGCACCTCCGTTTTTTGCGCTGTTTTGGGGCAGCGCACTAACGGCAAGCAGGGCAAGTGTGGCCACACTTGCTATTTTTGCAGCCCGAGAGGGCCGCAAAAACGCTTGTTGGGGAGCCTCCCCAAACCCGGCACTTCGGGACAAAATGTCCCAAAGTAAATTGTCTGCGTCACCATCGCTACCGCTCCTGTTCCTTGTTCTTGCGCCCGTCCGTCGCGCCCAGCAGATAGTCAATGTTGGTCTTGACCGCCACGGTTTGCCGCATTTCCTGTTGGGCGGCCCGGTACTTGGCGTACAGGGCCTTTTTCTCCGCCGCCAGCTTGCGGCGCTTTTCTTTTAATTGGGCCATCTTGGGCAGTTTGGCCCCGTCCAGTAGATCGTTCAAAGCGGCCTTGGCTGCCCGGTAATCTGCCAGCTCCGCCTCATGCTGGGCCAGAAATCTTTTGCTATACTTGGTCGCCTTGTACTCGTCAAACACGGGCCGGGTCTTGGCGTATTGCACCACAGCCCCCATGAGCTCGGAAGTATAGGCAAGGTCAGCCTCAGTCTGCCGGAGCTGCTCCGTCAGTACATGGAAACGGGCGGACGCAGCCTCGGCCTCGGTGGTGAGCTGGTCATATTCGTTGATCTGATGCTCCTGCATATCCACGATCAGATCAACACGCCTGGGCGCAACGGGGGCTGGAGCATCCAGCTTCGGCATGGGGCGCTTGCCCGCAATTACATCCCGGATGTTCCCAGGATCAAAGCCTTTCCCGAGGGTGGCCGAGCGGAGCCGGGTGGCCCGCTGCTGCCCTGGCACAAGGAATGAGATCGCCCCGCCCTGTCCCCACTTGACCGCATAGCCGGACTCCTCCATAAATCGAAGAAAGGCGTCAAAGTTGTCCGGGCCTTTGGCAAGGGCATCGCAGATGGCCGCCCACAGCCGTTCCTTGTAGCCCCTATACCCGAATTGACGGACAGAAAAGTCAGTCGTAAAATGGAAAGGAAAGGGGCCGAATTATGGAACAGAAAGCAAGTAAAAAAGAGACACCGCCACCTCGGTACGATGAGGCCTTCAGAGCCGGAGCGGTACGGATGGTAACAGAACTCCACCACCGCCGGCAACTTTTTCAACGGCTCGAACTCTTGACACTACCTTGTGGATAGACGCGGACTGAAGCGAAAGCGGAACGAGATTCGCTTCTTTCTTAAGCAAAAGACCGATTGCCTTATCTGGCAATCGGTCTTTTTGCATGTTATGCACGTGGTCTTTTTGCGCGGGAACAGAGTGGGGGAGCGGTCAGCCGCAGCCGCCACACCGCTCGCAGGCCGACGGGGCGGCGGCGCAGCCGCCCAGCGCGGTCTCCCGGAGCTCGACAGGGAGGCGGCGGCCCACATTGTACATCACTGCCAGCATCTCATCAAAGGGGATGAGCTGAGAGATGCCGCTCAGGGCCAGCTCGGCAGCGATTAGGGCATTGGCCACTCCACTGGCGTTGCGGTTCTGACAGGGGTACTCCACCAGCCCGCCCACGGGGTCACAGACCAGGCCGAGCATGTTCATCAGGACTGTGGAGGCAGCGTCCAGACACTGTTCTGGTTTGCCGCCCATCAGCTCCACCGCGGCGGAGGCCGCCATGGCGGCGGCGACTCCGATTTCGGCCTGACATCCGCCCACCGCGCCGGACACAGTGGCGTTGCGCATGGCCAGATACCCGATTGCCCCAGCGTTGAAGAGCCCATCCAGCAGCCGCTGGTCAGAGATGTGATACTGTTCCTGAAGGGCCAGCAGCAGGGCGGGTACAACCCCAGAGGAGCCGGCGGTGGGGGCGGCCACAATGAGGCCCATGGAGGCGTTTACCTCTAGCACAGCCATGGCATAGGTGATGGCCCGCTGGAGCACAGGGCCGCAGATGTCTCTCTTTTTGGTGGCGTGGGCAGACAGCCGCTTGGCCTCTCCGCCGATGAGTCCGCCCATGGAGCGCTGAGGGGTTTTGAGGGGACAGGTGGCCGACTCCCGCATAATCTCCAGCACCCGGGCCATCCGAGCTTCCACCTCGTCCGCTGTGGCCTCCCCCAGCTGGCACTCGCGGCGGCGCATGATCTGGGAGATGGAGCAGCCGTTCTGACTGCATAGGGCCAACAGTTCGGTTCCGCTTCTGAAATCCATTCTGCCTTCCTCCTCTACGACTGTACCAGCATGACATCCCGGATGTTCGGGTTTTTCAGAAGTTGGGCCGAGATGCTTTGGGGAAGGATGCCGTCTGACTCAATGATGCTGTATGCGGTGTGGCCTTTGGCCTCCCGGAAGAGGCGCATAAAGGCGATGTTGACATTGTGATCGCTGAGCACCCGTGTGATATGGGCCACCACACCGGGCGTATCCCACTGCACCACAATGAGGGCGCTGTACTCGCCGGTGAAGTCCACCTCCACACCGTTGATGCGGACAATCTTCACTTTTCCGCCGCCCAGGGAGACCCCCCGCACCTCCATCACCTGTCCGGCGTCATTTTCCATGCGGATATCCACGGTGTTGGGGTGTACATCCGTCTCGGTCTCGTTGGGGAGGAATGTAAAGTCCAACCCCCGCTCTTTTGCAATCTGGAAGGAGTCCCGAATCCGCAGATCATCGGTGGAAAATCCCAGCATTCCGCCCAGCAGCGCCCGGTCGGTGCCGTGGCCGTGGTAGGTCTTGGCGAAGGAGCCATAGAGGGTGAAGGCCACCTTTTTCAGAGGGGGCGCGATGAGCTTTCGGGCCAGCCCGGCGATAACCGCCGCCCCGGCGGTGTGCGAGCTGGAGGGGCCGATCATATTGGGGCCCAGAACATCAAAGACACTGATAAACGACATAGGCTTACACCTTCACAGCGGAGTCTTTGCGGATAAACTTCCGATAAATGGTGTCCACAATCACGCCGATGGCATTGTCGCCGGACACATTACAGGCGGTGCCGAAGGAGTCCTGCGTGATATACAGGGCCACCATAATGGCGCAGATGGGGCCGTTCACGTCGCCGGCCTCCACGCCGAACACCATATAGAGGAAGGGGAGGGCGGTCATAATGGAGCCGCCGGGGGCGCCGGGAGAGGCCACCATGGCGATGCCCAGCGTCATAATAAAGGGGACCACGGTGCCCAGGCTGATGGGCAGCTGGTACATGAGGCACACCGCAGTGGCGCAGGCGGTGATGGTGATCATGGAACCGGCCATGTGAATGTTCGCGCACAGCGGCACCACAAAGTTGCGGATTTCCTCCAGAATGCCGTCCTTCTCCGCGCACTCCAGGTTGACCGGAATGGTGGCCGCGGAGGACTGGGTGCCGATAGCAGTGGCATAGCCGGGGATCTGGTTGCGGATGAGGGCGAAGGGATTCTTGCCCGAGACCAGGCCAGCCACCAGGAACTGGATGACGATGTAGATGAGGTGCATGGCGATGACCACCAGGAACACCTTCCAGAGGATGCTCAAAATGGCGAAGGTCTTGCCGGAGTAGGTCATATTGG
>DXDX01000212.1 GCA_019115265.1 Candidatus Flavonifractor merdigallinarum
CAGCGGGAGACCTCCCTGCTGCGAACCGCCGTGGGGCTTCACAAGCGGTTCGGGAAAAACAGCCTGGTCCGGGGCATGGATTTTTTAGATGCCGGCACCACTCGGGAGCGCAATGAGCAGATTGGAGGTCATCGCAGATGAACGCTGTGTATCAGGACATTCTCCGCCAGTCCCGGCCTCGAAAATGAGCGTGGACAACCGGGCCAAGCTGGTTGCCCCGGGTATGACATTCCAAAAGAGAGGGGAGACATTCAAAAACCCGGCAGGAAATTCCTGCCGGGTTTTCAAAAGGAAAGTATTTGGGTGAACGCGAAGGTTATTCAGTCACGCCCTGGTTGGCGTTGGCAATGGCGCTGTTGGTGCTCTCCACAGCCTGGGCCACGGCGCTCTCCACGTCAGAGCCGTTGAACACAGCCTCCAAAGCGGTCTGCAGGTCGGTGCGCAGCTGGGGCAGCTGAGAGAGCAGGGGGCCTGCGGTGATGGAGTTGACATTGGAGTTCAGCAGCTGATCGGCGGCAACCTGCAGCTGAGGCATCTCCTCGTAGCTGGTCTTCAGGGTGTCGGTGTCATAGGCGCCGTTGCAGATGGGGAAATAGCCGGTGCTCACAGCCCAGGTGGCCTGCACCTCGGGGGAGGTGGCGTACTTGAAGAATTCCATCACGCCGGTCTCCATCTCCTCGTCCAGGCCGGTGGCCACGCACAGGGCGCCGCCGCCGCCGTACACGCCTTCGGGCTCAGTGCCTTCGGGCACAGGCAGGTTGGCCACGCCCACCTCAAAGTCGGTGGCGGAGTCAATCACGTTGCGGCAGCTGGCGGAGCTGGCGATGAACATGCCCACTTGCTGCTGGGTGAAGCCGCTGATGGTGTTGGTGCCGTCGGAGCCGTAGTTCAGAAGCAGGCCCTGGTCCTGCAGGTCCTTGATCCAGTTGTAGATTGCGGTGATCTGGTCCTGATAGGCCACTTCGGTGGCCCGGCCGGCGCGGCCGTTCTCGTTGTTGATCACATAGCCGCCCATGTTGATGACCATCTGGTCCAGGGCGTAGCCGTAAGCGTACATGCCCACAGGAGTGATGCTGTCGTTGGTTTCAGCCACTTTCTGGGCGGCCTCGGTGATGCCCTCAAAGGTAGTGGGGAACTCGGTGACGCCAGCCTCGTCAAAGACGGTCTTGTTGTAGTACACCACGGGAGTGGAGCAGTTAAAGGGCATGGCCCACATGTTGCCGTCCACGGAGTAGAAGTTCACTTCCTGCTCCAGCAGGTCGCTGTCGTCAAAGCTGTACTTTTCAATCAGGTCGGAGACCGAGGCGATCATGCCGGAATCAATCATGGACTGAAGGTTCTGCTCGCCGATCTGAATGATCTGGGCGCTGCCGTCGCCGTTTGCCATGTTGAAGAACTTACCGGTGGACTCGTCGTAAGAGCCCTGGTTGGTGGCAACCACCTCATACTGGTCCTGGCTCTCGTTAAAGCCGGCCACCACGGCGTCCAAAGCCTCCTGGGTGTTGCCGCTCATGGAGTGCCAGAACTGGATCTGCAGCTTGCCGCTGCCGTCGGTGGAAGCGGACCCCTCAGAGGTGCTGCTGGTGCCGCCGTTGGTGCATCCGGCGAAGGCGGTAGCCAGCATCATGGCGCTGAGAGCTACAGCCGCGATTCTCTTTCCGAAAGAAATTTTCATAGCTTCATTCTCCTATTTTTCTCAATGTAGTTGTATGGCCAGCCGGGAAAACCCGGCGGGTTCCCGCTTTATTTAATGGCGCCCTTTGTCATGCCCTCCTGGAGCCGCTTCTGGCCGAAGAAGATCAGCAGCAGCGTGGGCAGGGAGGTGACCATAGCGCCGGCGGCCATCATGCCGTAGTCGCTGACGGCCTCGGTGTTTTTCAGCTGGCGCAAGCCGATTTGCACGGTGCGCACCGTGTCCTCCGTGGTGGACAGCAAGGGCCACATGTAGGAGTTCCAGCTGACCAGGAAGAAGTAGATGGCCAGGGTGACCACCGTGTTCACCACCATGGGCGCCACAATCTTCCAGAAGAAGCCGAATTCCGAAACACCCGCCACCGTGGAGGCCTCTTTCAGCTCCAAGGGGATTTGCATCATGTTCTGCCGGAACAGGAAGATGCCGAAGGTGGAAGCCAGGCCGGGAAGAATCAATCCCTGGTAGGTGTTCAGCATGTCCCAGGAGCGGATGGTTTGGAAGTTGGTGATCACCAGCACCTCCCCGGGGATCATCATGGTGGCCATCATAATCAGGAACACCACTTTCTTGGCCCGGAAGGGGATGAACACAATGGCGTAGGCCGCCAGCAGGGCGAAGATAATCTCCAGCGCGGTGGACAGCACCCCCACAATGGCGGAGTTGAGCATGTAGTGGAGCAGGGGCTGGGTGCTAAAGGCGTTGATGTAGTTGGTCAGGTTGAGAGAGTCGGGAATGTAGTCACCGGCCAAAATATCGTTCAAATCCGAAAAGCTCAAAGCAATGGAGAACAGTACCGGGAAGCACATCACCAACGCCGCCAAAATAAGAATGGCGTAGGTTACAGGGATAGCGGCTTTTTTCACTGGTAAGTCACCAGCCTTTCGGTAAGTTTCGTCTGCAGCTGAGAGATCAGCAGAATCAGCACAAACAGGATGATGCCCTGGGCGGAGGCGGAGCCAAAGCGGAAGTTCACAAAGGCGTCCTGATACAGTTTGTACACCATCAGGTTGGTGGTGTTGTTGGGGCCGCCGGAGGTGAGCATGTCAATCAGGCCGAAGGACTGGAAGGCGTTGATCAAAGAGGTGGTGAACACAAAGAACAGGGAGGGGGAGATCAGGGGGATGGTCACCTTCCGCAGGCGGTAGAAGAACCCGCCGCCCACAATCTCCACGCTCTCATAGTGAGAGTCGTCGATGTTCTTGATGCCGCCCATCAGCACCAGGTAAGAGAAGCCGATGTTCATCCAAATGGACACGGCGCTGATGGCGAAAATGGCGTAGTGAGTGTCCGTCAGCCAGCCAATGGGCTTGCCTCCCAGAGAGGTGACAATCTGGTTGAGCAAACCGGCGGTGGGGTGGAACAGCAGGTTCCAGAACACCGAGCCGGCCGCCACGGAGATGCCCATGGTGGAGGAGAAGATGGTGCGGAAAATCCCCATCCCGGGCAGGTTGCTGGCAGAGAGCACCGCCAGCAGCAAAGAGATAATCACCGTCAGGGGCACTGTCAGCAAGGTGTACAGGAAGGTGGTGCCCAAAGACTGCAGGTAGTTGGCGTTGGTAAACAGGTCAATGTAGTTCTGCAGGCCCACAAACTTTGTCATGGCGCCGGTGGTAGAGGTGGCGAAGAAACTGGTGATAAAGGTGCGGACGAAGGGATAGATGGTAAACAGGGCAAAGATCAGCATGGAGGGCAGCAGATAGATGATCCATACCGGCAGGCGGCGCTTGGCCTTCAGCTGAGCTTGTTGGTCTGCCACCGAGGCAGCTGCGTGTTCGTATGTCATAATGCCGCCTCCTTACGCGATCTGGGCGGTGAAGCCCTTGATGTGCAGGGCAGGCCGAATCAGGGTGCCCTTGTCCTTGTCGAAGAAGTGGAAGTCGTCGGCGGAGAGGCTCACATGGAGATGCTGGCCCGGGTCGATGATGTACTGACCGGTCCACCGGGCGGTGAACAGCGTGTCGCCCACGTGGAACAGCACCTGGGTTTCGTTGCCCATCATCTCGGTGCTGGTGGCGTACACCAGGCAGGTGTCCTGCTGGCCCGGGGCGGCAGGCTCAATTTGCTCCGCCCGCACGCCGATCTGCCACTGGTTGCCCTCAGGCAGGTTGGCCCGCTCCTCCTCGTTGAGGGGCACCAGCAGGTCGCCGCCCAGCAGCAGTCCCTTTTCGGTGAGGGTGGCCTGGGTCAAGTTCATCTGGGGAGAACCGATAAACCCGGCCACAAAGGTGTTGGCAGGCTGGTTGTACAGCTCCAGGGGAGTGCCCATCTGCTGAATCTTCCCGCCGTGGAGCACCATGATGTGGTCTCCCATGGTCATGGCCTCCACCTGGTCGTGGGTGACGTAAATCACGGTCAGGCCCAGTTTCTTTTGCAGCCGGCGGATCTCGTTGCGCATCTGGCCCCGCAGCTTGGCGTCCAGGTTGGAGAGGGGCTCGTCCATCAGGCAGATGGGGGACTGGCTGCACACGCTACGGGCCAGGGCCACCCGCTGCCGCTGGCCGCCGGAGAGCTCCCGGGGCTTGCGCTTTAAGTACTGGGTCAGGCCCAGCATCTCAGCGGCCTCGTCTAAGCGGCGCTTCTGCTCGGCCTTGGGCACTTTTTTCACGTCCAGGCCAAAGAGAATGTTGTCCTTCACGGTCATGTGGGGATACAGGGCGTAGTTTTGGAACACCATGGACAGGTTCCGGTCCTTGGGAGGCATGTTGTTGGCGATTTTTCCGTCGATCATCAGCGTGCCGGAGGTGATCTTCTCCAGCCCGGCGATGACCCGCAGCAAGGTGGACTTGCCGCAGCCAGAGGGGCCGACCAGTACGTAGAACTCGCCCTCTTCCACGTCCAGGCTGATCTCCTCCAAAATGTTGGTTTTGCCGTCGTAGGATTTTGTCAGGTCTCGAATTTCAATCTTATGCATGGTTTACAGTCCTTTCCAAGCACCGAAGAAGTGCATAATATTCAGGTCCTCTTCCAAGTCGGACCCGTGGGTGCCGTGTCCGTTCTCGTTGGTGTGAATGCCGTGGTCCGTGGCCCACACCACCAAAGAGTCCTCGGTTTCCCAGCTCTTCTCGGCGGCGGCGCACAGCCGGTCGAAGGAGGCAATGTGGTTTTTCAGCGCCTGCAAAGATTCCTCCGATTCGGGGAAGGTGCGGTGCATCACGTCGTCGTACTCCTGATTGTAAACAACCACCACTTCGTACTCGCCCTGGCGGATCAGCTCCTCCGCCTTGGCGGTGACTTCCCCGTCGTAGGGGAGAATGTAGTAGTCAATGCCCTTGCGCTCTTGGAACAGAATGGCCATGCTGGAGTCCGCCACCGCCACCAAAGCGGTCTTTTTCCCGGCGGCAGCCAGGCAGTCAAACAGGCTCTCCTGGGTGAGCAGGTGTTTTTCATACTTTTGAATGCCGTGGACAGCGGGCTCCACGCCGGTGTACATGGTGCCAAAGCAAACCGGCGTTACAGAGGGCATCACGGTTTGCAGGGGCACGCCCAGCTGGGTGTGGCGCAGCACCGGGGCGAACCAGGGGGTGTACTTTTGAAACAGCCACATGCCCACAGCGTCGGGGTTGTAAATCAGCACCCGCTTGGCGGTGGAAACCCCCTGCTGGCGCAGGGTCTCCCCCAGCAGGGGAAAAGCTTCCCCGGCGGCCTTGGGGGCGGAGATGCCCATGCTTGCCGCCAAGGTGCTGGCAAACTGGGTCAACGAAATGGAGTTTTTCATGCGATTCCCTACTTTCCTTTTGTATCTGGTTTATCGTTTGCTCAACCGTACATTACTATAGGGATCCGGTGTTAAAACCGGCGTCATTCTCCGGTAAAAATCTGAGCCAACTCCGTAAAATCTTAAATGACCGCGCTCCAAAAGGCGCCCTTTCGTTAGATGTAAAACAAATTCTGGAAAAGATTTTCTTCGATTTTCCCGGTTGCGGCCCACACAAAATCCCTGAGAAATCCTGTTTTTTTCTTCCTGCGGCCCTCACGTGCTAAGGGACTGGCCTTGGGTCATAGTGTTGAAGGAAACCTGGAAAGGAGGCCTTTTATGGAGACAGCGAAAAATCCCAACCCCCTGTGCGTCAATGTGTTTCAAGGGGGCGGTCCGGTGCCCAGCAAAGAGGCGGTGACCGAAAAGTGGGCGGAGATGATCGCCCTGTTGGAGTCCTCGCAAGCGGAGGCGTCCAACTCCCTGGGGAGGTGATCCCGTGATCCAGCGAGAGAGCCCCGCCGGTTCGGGGCTGGAGAAAGTGGCGGTGTACTGCCGCCTGTCGGAGGAGGACCGGGAGAAAAAACACCAGGAAGACGAAAGCGGCAGCATTCAAAACCAAAAAACCATGCTGCTGCAGTACGCGGAGCAGCAGGGCTGGCAGGTCTACCGTGTCTACAGCGACGACGATTACACCGGCGCGGACCGAAACCGCCCGGCGTTTCAGCAGTTGATTCAGGACGCCCAGCAGCGCAGGTTTGACATTGTGCTGTGCAAAACCCAGTCCCGGTTTACCAGAGAGCTGGAGCTGGTGGAAAAGTACCTGCACGGGCTGTTTCCCCTGTGGGGCATCCGGTTTGTGAGCGTTGTGGACAACGCGGACACCGCCAATAAAGGCAATAAAAAATCCAGGCAGATCAACGGCCTGGTCAATGAGTGGTATTTGGAGGACTTGTCAGAGAACATTCGCAGCGTGCTGAACAGCCGCCGGGAAAACGGCTACCACATTGGAGCTTTCGCCCCCTATGGCTACCGCAAAGATCCGGAGCGCAAAGGCCGCCTGTTGGTGGATCCCCAGGCCGCCGCCGTAGTGCGGGAGGTGTTTTCCCTGTTTGCCCAGGGGACCGGAAAAACCGCCATTGCCCGGCTGCTCAACCGCCGGGGCATTCCCAACCCCACGGAGTACAAGCGGCTTCAGGGGTTGCGCTACCAGCAGCCTCCGGCAAAGACTTCCACCTTGTGGAAATACTTCACCATCGGGCAGATGCTTCGCAACCCGGTGTACATTGGCAATCTGGTGCAGGGCAGGTATGGCAGCGTCTCGTATAAGACAAAGCAGTGCAAACCCCGTCCCAAAAGCCAGTGGTATGTGGTGGAGGGCACCCATCAGCCCATTGTCAGCCGGGAGCTGTGGGATCAAGTGCAAAGCCTGCTGGAACAGCGGGCAAAGCCCTTTGAGGGAGGCGTCATTGGCCTTTTTGCCAGAAAGGCCCGGTGCGCCGGCTGCGGCGCCACGCTGCGTTCGAGCAAATCCTCGGCCCAGCGGGGCGGGCGTCACTATCTCCAGTGTCCCACCCGCCATGTGTGCAAAGACGCCTGCCCAGGGGCCTTTGTCTCTGTGGACCGGCTGGAGGCCATGGTTTTGGAGCAGGTACGGTGGCTGGCAGACAACTTTCTGGACCTCCCGGCCTTGGAGAATAGCCTGCCACCGCCTCCTGGGTTTGTGGAACAAGCCCAGTGGAAAGCCTCCCTGGCCGCCTGGGAACAGAAAGATGCCCAGTGGGGAAGGGCCCTGGGGGAGCTGTACCTGGACAAGACCCGGGGAGCCCTGACTCAAGAGGAGTACCAACAGCTGAGCCAGGAGCTTTCCAGACGGCGCCGCGGCGTGGAAAGCCAAATCGCCCAGGGGAAGGAGCGCCTGGCCCAGTTGGCGTCTCCACCCCCGGCGGATTGGCGGCAGCAGATTGTCCGGCGGTACACCCAGTGGGAGCGGTTGAGCCGCCCGGTGGTAGAGGCGCTCATCGACTGCGTTTATGTGGGCCGGCGGGTACCCGGCACCCGCAATGTGCCCATTGAGATCCACTGGAAGCTGTGAGGAACCCCTGGAAAAGTTGGCCTTTCCCAGACGCGGGGGAGGCTCCGTAGGGAGAAGAACAACCTGGCTCCCCGGCTTGACGGTTCCCCGCCTCATTGGATACAATAGAAGGCGGGCAGTGAGCTGCCCAGTCTCACAGCGCGAAACTTAGGAGGAATACCATGAATACAAAAGAAGTATCCGAGCTGCGCCGCCGGTGGCAGCCGGAGAAGACCACAGCGCGGCGGATTTACGGCTGTTACGTCAGCCCCAGCGGGGAGATCCTCACCGATTTGGACGAGCCCCTTTCTCAAATGCCCCCAGAGGAGGTGGAGCTGTACTTTGGCCTGTTGAAAAAGACCCTGTCCGGCAAGCTGGGAAAGCAGCTGATCGACCTGGTGTTTTCCACCCAGCAGGTGGCGGACAGCGACGAGCACCGGCTGTTGATGGCCCTGCGGGATTCCGGCTTAACGGACGCTCAGGCCCGGCAGGCCTTTTATGAAAAGGCGGTGGAGACAGTCCGAATGGAAGGGGCTTACCTGCTGCTTTTGGCCCATGACACCTACGACGTGCCCACCAAGGCCAAGGACGGCGCCTCTCTGGAGGACGGGGAGCAGGTGTTTTCCTACATCCTATGCGCCCTGTGCCCGGTGAAAGAGGGCAAGCCCGGCCTGGGCTATTACGCCGGGGACAACGAGTTTCACTGCTTTGTCCCCCAGACGGTGGCAGCCCCCCAGTGGGGATTCTTGTTCCCCGCCTTTGACCAGCGGGCCGCCAATCTGTACAACGCCCTGTTCTATTGCCGCAAGCCTGGGGAGCTGCCCCAGGAGTTTGTGGACAAGGTGTTTCACACCCAGGTGCCCATGGCTCCGGCCCAGCAAAAGGAGACCTTTCAGACGTCCCTGGCGCAGGCTTTGGGCCAGGATTGCAGCATGGATGTGGTCCAGGTGGTGTACAGCCAGCTGGACGGCATGTTGGCGGAGCGCCGGGATTCCGGCAGCGAGGAACCTCTCACCGTCACCGCCAAGGATTTGGGGAACATCCTCTTGGGCTGCCAGGTGCCCCAAGAGCAGGTGCAGGCCTTTCAGGCGTTGTGCGATGAGCGGTTTGGCCAGGGCGTGGTCTTAAACCCGGCCAACCTCATTGACCCTGGCAAGGTGGAGATCAAAACTCCCCAGGTGTCGGTCACCGTGGAGGCGGAGTATTCTCCCATGGTGCAAACCCGGGTGATCGACGGCCAAAAGTATCTGCTCATTCCCGCCGGGGAAGGGGTGGAGTTTAACGGCCTGGCGGTGAACATTCCCGCCGGCCGGGAAGGAGACCAGCCATGAAAATTTTATTTCTTGGCAACAGCCACACCTTTGTTCATTATGTGCCTGCTCGGGTGGCCCACTTCTGCGGCAGCCACGGAGCGCCTTTGGAGACCGCCATGCTCACCCATCCTGGTGTGGGGCTGGATTGGCATCTGGAGCAATCCCAAACCTATTACAACCTGCTCTATGGCCGGTACGATGGGGTGGTGCTCCAGCACAACGCCCATCCCTTTCCCGGCAAAGAGTCCCTTCTTCAGGCGGGACAGCGGCTTGGTTCCCTGGTTCCCCAGGGAACCAAGATCTACCTATACATGACTTGGAGCGAGAAAAACAACCCCCAGGGGCAAGAGGCCATGAGCGCCGCCTATGAGGAACTGGCCCAGTGCATAGGGGCCGCCTTGTGTCCTGTGGGCCGGGTGTGGCAGCAGGTTCGGGCCAGCCACCCGGAGGGGGAGCTGTACTTTGCCGATGGAGAGCACAGCTCGGTGCTGGGGGCGTCCTTGGCGGCCACGGTCATTGGCCGGCGGCTTCTGGGAATGGACCTGTCGCCCACCCTGTGCTATGAGGACGCCAAGGTGCTGGAGGGCCTGGCGCTGGACCCCCGCATGCTGGATTTGACCGTGAAAGACGGCAAACTTGCCATGGCGCCTTTGGGGTAACCAGGGAAATTCTTTTCAAAAGAGAGGGCAGACGGCTTCGCGGCCGCCTGCCTTTTTTTATGGGATTCCCCGTCTCCTCTTGCAAAACTCGAAACTTTGTTCTATAATATCCTCAAAAGAGTAGAACGAACATTCGATTTTTCCGCAAGGAGGGAGTCGCTATGGGGGAGAAGCCCCGGCAGTACGCCTGCATCGACCTGAAAAG
>DXDX01000033.1 GCA_019115265.1 Candidatus Flavonifractor merdigallinarum
CCGCCCTTTTGGAGGGGAGTGGAGAGGGGAACGAGAAGTTCCCCTCTCCGCCTTTTCTTTCCCCGGTTTCTTTTCCGCGAAAAGAAATCGGGCGCTGTCCGCGTAGGACGCCCGCGCGGCGAGCGCAAAAACCCAAGGGTTGCCCCTTACACCTGCGCTCTGGACAGCTTGGCATAGGCCCCATTTTTGGCCAAAAGCTCCTCATGGGTGCCTTCTTCCGCAATGCCGCTTCCATCGATGACCACAATCCGCCCGGCGCTGCGGATGGTGGAGAGGCGGTGGGCGATGATGAGGGTGGTGCGCCCCACCGCCAGCGCGTCCAGAGCGGACTGGATATGGGCCTCGGTGACGCTGTCCAGGGCGGAGGTGGCCTCATCCAGAATGAGGATGGGGGGATTTTTCAAGAAAATGCGGGCGATGGAAATGCGCTGCTTCTGTCCGCCGGAGAGCATCACACCCCGCTCGCCCACCTGGGTCTGGAACCCCTGGGGCATGGCGGCGATGTCGTCATAAATTTCCGCCTTGCGGG
Source organism: Candidatus Flavonifractor merdigallinarum (assembly GCA_019115265.1). Lineage (GTDB taxonomy): Bacteria > Bacillota > Clostridia > Oscillospirales > Oscillospiraceae > Pseudoflavonifractor_A > Pseudoflavonifractor_A merdigallinarum. Next base: position 530 of record DXDX01000033.1, read on the forward strand.
CGGCGTCGATGATCTCCGCCTCGGTGGCGTCGGGCCGGCCATAGCGGATGTTGTCATAGATGGTGCCCGCAAAGAGGAACACATCCTGCTGTACCATGCCGATATTGGCCCGCAGATCGTGCTGCTTGAGCTCCCGCACGTCCTGTCCATCCACCAACACCCGCCCCTCGCTCACGTCGTAAAAGCGGGGAATCAGCTGGCACAGGGTGGACTTGCAGCCGCCGGACGGCCCCACCACCGCCACCGTCTCTCCGGGGCGGATGTGGAGGGAGAGGTGCTCCAGAACCGGCTCGGTGGAGCGCTCATACCGGAAGGTCACATCCTCCAGGCGGATGTCCCCCTTCACATGGTTGAGGGGCCGGGCGTCGGGAGTGTCCTGAATGTCCGGCTCCAGGCGCATCAGCTCCACAAAGCGCTTGAACCCCGCCATGCCCTGCATAAACTGCTCCACAAAGGCGGAGAGCTTGCGGATAGGGGTAATAAAGGTGGTGATATAGAGGGCGAAGGTGGTCAAATCGATGAAGTCCATCTGGCCGTTCATAATGAGCAGGCCCCCGAAGGCGATGACCAGCACCGACAGAATCCCCATAAAGAACTCCATCCCCGACTGATAGAAGGCCATAATGCGATAGTAACCCCGCTTGGCCCCCCGGAACTGGTCATTGGCCGCAGCAAACTTGGCGCTCTCCGCCGCCTCATTGGCAAAGGCCTTGGCGGTGCGCATCCCGGAGAGGGAGGACTCCACCTCGCCGTTGATGCCCGCCAGCTTGGCCTTCACCTCGGTGGAGGCCTTCATCATCTTCTTCCGGGTGAGGGAGGTGTAGAGGACAAAGAGGGGAATCACCGCAAAGACCACCAGGGCCAGCCGCCACTGGATGGTCAGGAGAATTCCAAAGGCCCCCAGCAGCGTCACCGCCGAGATGAAGAGGTCCTCCGGCCCGTGGTGGGCCAGCTCGGTAATCTCAAAGAGGTCGCCGGTCACCCGGCTCATCAGCTGTCCGGTGCGGTTCTTGTCATAAAAGGAGAAGGACAGATCCTGCATATGGGAAAAGAGGTCCCGGCGGATGTCCGCCTCCATCCGCACCCCCAGCAGGTGCCCCCAGTAGGTGACGATATAGTAAAAGACGCTCTTAAGCACATAGGCCAGCGCCAGCGCCCCCATGAGGGCAAAAAAGGCGGAAAACGCCTTTTGGGGCAGAAGGGTCTGCATGGAGTAGCGGGATAGCACCGGGAACAGCAGATCCACAATGCAGATGCACAGCGCGCACACCATGTCCAGGGCAAAGAGCTTCCAGTGGGGCTTATAATAGGAAGCAAAAATGCGCAGATAGCCCCGGTTGTCGTGTTTCCAGTTCATACGTTCTTCCTCTCTCGTGTGTTTAACGGCGGAAATAGGCGCTCTCCCGGTACTGGATGGCCTCCGCCAAGTGGGGCACGGCGATGTCCGCCGCCCCGTCCAAATCCGCGATGGTGCGGGCCACCCGCAGAATGCGGTCATAGCTCCGGGCGGTGAGGCCCAGGCGCTGGAAGGCCCCCTCCATCACCTCCCGGCACCCCTGGTCCAGGGCACAGAAGGTTTGCAGCTCCTGCGTGCCCATATGGGCGTTGCACTCCGGCCCCTCTGGGCCAAAGCGCCCGGCCTGTATGGCCCGGGCCGCCTCCACCCGCTGGCGGATTTGGGCGGAAGTCTCCCCCGCCGGGCGGCGGGCAAGTTCCTCAAATTCCAGGGCGGGCACCTCTACATAGAGGTCGATGCGGTCTAAAAACGGCCCGGAGAGTTTACCCAGATAGCGCTTAATCTCCCCCTCGGAGCAGCGGCACCGCCCCGACGGGTGGCCGTACCAGCCGCATTTGCAGGGGTTCATGGCGCACACCAGCATAAAGCGGGCGGGGAACTCCTCACTGGCCGCCGCCCGGGCGATCTGCACCCGGCCTTCTTCCAAAGGCTGACGCAGGGCCTCCAGCACATCCTTGTGAAATTCCGGCAGCTCGTCCAGAAAGAGCACCCCGTTGTGGGCCAGGGAGATCTCCCCCGGCTTGGGGATGGGGCTGCCACCTCCGGCCAGTCCGGTGGCGGAGATGCTGTGGTGGGGGGCGCGGAAGGGGCGGGCGTCCACCATGGGGTGCTCCCGGCTGGTGAGGCCCATGACCGAGTGGATTTCGGTACACTCCAGCACTTCCCGCTCACTGAGAGCGGGGAGGATGGAGGGCAGGCGCTTGGCCAGCATGGACTTTCCCGAACCGGGCGGGCCAATCATGGCCACATTGTGGCCCCCCGCCGCCGCAATCTCCAGGGCGCGCTTGGCCTGGTCCTGCCCCTTCACGTCGGCAAAGTCGGGCAGGCCCCCGCCGCCGGGGGACGGCGTCCAGGGCTGGGCAGGGGAAAGGGGGGCCTCCCCCCGCAGGTGGGCGGCCAGCTCCTCCAGCGTTTTTACGCCGTACACCGTCACATCCCCCGCCAGTGTGGCCTCCGCCGCCGAGTCCCACGGAACATATAAGGTAGTAATGCCCGCCCGGCGGGCAGCCAATGCCATGGGGAGCATCCCCCGCACCGGGCGCAGCTCTCCGGCCAGAGAGAGCTCCCCCACAAAGGCGGCGTCCGGCTCCGGCGGGGGCAGCTGCCCCCCGGCGGCCAGAATGCCCACCAGCATAGGCAAATCATAGACGGTGCCCTCTTTCCGCCGGTCGGCGGGGGCCAGATTGATGGTAATGCGGGACACCGGGAAGGTGAAACCCCCGTTTTTCACCGCCGAGCGCACCCGGTTGCGGGCCTCCTTCACCGCCGCGTCGGGCAGCCCCACCACGTCAAAGGCCGGCAGTCCGTTGGAGAGGTCGCACTCGGCCTGCACCTCATACCCGGTGACCCCGTGCAGCCCCAGCGAGCGCACCTGACAGAACATCCGCCCATCCCCCTTTCTCCCGGACAATCTTGCACTTTATCATACTGCATTTTTACTTTCATTTCAACTTAGAACGCCCAGTTTAGTGGGAATGATTTGCTTCTCCGAATCTATAACCGCGATTTTTTTAACAGAAATTTTGTCAGGCGATTTACAAAAAGAAAGGTTGGTGTTAGAATAAAGGCGCTGCTGAAAGGAAAACCACACAAGGAGGAATCGTTTCATGGCTCGTAAGCTGAAAACGATGGACGGCAATACAGCAGCCGCCCACGTATCCTACGCCTTCACCGAGGTGGCGGGTATCTACCCCATCACCCCCTCCAGCCCCATGGCCGACAATGTGGACCAGTGGGCTGCCGCTGGCCGCAAGAACATCTTCGGCACCACCGTCAAGGTCATTGAGATGCAGTCTGAGGCCGGTGCCGCCGGTACCGTCCACGGCTCTCTGGCCGCCGGCGCCCTGACCACCACCTACACCGCCTCCCAGGGTCTGCTGCTGATGATCCCCAACATGTACAAGATCGCCGGCGAGCTGCTCCCCTGCGTGTTCCACGTCTCCGCCCGTACCGTGGCCAGCCACGCGCTGAACATCTTCGGCGACCACTCCGACGTCATGGCCTGCCG
>DXDX01000213.1 GCA_019115265.1 Candidatus Flavonifractor merdigallinarum
GGTAAAGAGTACATTCATCTCGGTCACTCCATCTCTTTCTCGTCTCCGTCAGCCCTGTTTGGCCGCCGGGATCTGTCTGGATACGCTGAGCACCATCCCCATCTCCGCCAGCTGAATGAGCAGCGCCGTGCCGCCGTAGCTGAAGAAGGGCAGGGAGATGCCGGTGGTGGGGATCAGGTTGGTAACCACCGCCACATTGAGGAACACCTGGACCGCCAGAAGGGTCATAATGCCCACCGTCAGCAGCGCGCCGAAGCGGTCCCGGGCGTGGATGGCAATCCAAAAGCCCCGCAAGATGAGCAGGGCGAAGAGGAAGAGAATCACACAGGCCCCCACCAGCCCCAGCTCCTCACAGATGACGGGGAAAATAAAGTCGTTCTCCGGCTCGGGGAGAAAGAGGAATTTCTGCCGTCCCTTGCCCAGCCCCACCCCCAGCAGGCCGCCAGAGCCGATGGTGTAGAGGGACTGGATAATCTGGTAGCTCTCGCCGCTCTTGTAGTAGGCCCAGGGGTCCTGCCACACCAGAATGCGGGTGGACTGGTAGCCGCTCATCATCACCAGCAGCAGAAGGCCCATCAGCCCGCCGCCCGCCGCGAACCATCCAATGTGGATACCCGCGGCAAACAGCACTGCCGCACCGGCCACCAGAATGAGGATGGTGCCCGACATGTGGGGCTCCAGCATCATCAAAACGGCAATGGTGCCCAGAATCAAGGCATAGGGCATCAATTCCAAAAGGCCGATGCGCTGCATAAAATTCAAGGGCACACTCAGATAGGAGCGGGGGTTGAACTTGTGGGGCTTCTCGCTGTCCCGCTTGGAGAGGCGGGCGGCAAAGTAGAGGATAACCCCCACCTTGGCGATCTCTGAGGGCTGGAAGCTGATACCCGCAATGCTCATCCAGCGCTGGGCGCCGACGGTGCTCTTGCCGTAGCCAAAGGGGAGCACCAGAATGAGGAGCATGTAGGAGGCCAGCAGCACCCCCAAGGACATCCAGCGGAAACGCTGGTAGTTGATTTTGCTGATGAAATACATAGCCAGCAGGCCGCCCGCGCCGTAGCCCGCCTGTTTGATGAAATAGTTGGCCGGGTCCTTCCCCTCCTGGATGGCGGTGGGGTAGGAGGCGGAAAAGACCATGATGGCTCCCACCACGGTGAGGATGGCCACCAACATGAGAAAGGGTAAATCCACCGGCCCCCGGGCCAGCTGTTCCTCCATGGTCAGGTCTCGTTTACGGGTTCGGGTCAAGGGATCGCCTCCTTACTGCGCGGCCCGGCCGCATGGCTCAAAGGGGATAGCGGTTCATCACACCCAGATAGGCCAGCAGGCAGAAGAGCACCGTCACGCTGGTGAACACCACCACCAGCTTCACCTCGCTCCAGCCGCCCATCTCAAAGTGGTGGTGGAGGGGGGCCATGCGGAAGATGCGCTTGCCGTGGGTGAGCTTGAAGTAGGTCACTTGGATGATGTCCGAGAGGGTCTCGGCAATGTAGACAATGCCCACCAGAATGAGGATGAGGGGCATATCCAGCGCAAAGGCCAGGCCGCACACCATGCCGCCCATGAAGAGAGAGCCGGTATCCCCCATAAAGACCTTGGCCGGGTGGAAGTTATAGATGAGAAAGCCCAGCAGTCCCCCCACCAGCGCGCCGGCAATGAGGCTCACGTCGAAGTGGCCCCACAGGCTGGCGGTGATGGTGAAGAACAGGGCCACCGGCACGGTGACGCTGCTGGAGAGGCCGTCAATGCCGTCAGTGATGTTCACCGCGTTGACGGTGCCCACCATAACAAAGGCGGCAAAGACCATATAGACCACCCAGGGCAGCTGGAAGGTCACATTGACAAAGGGGATGTACAGGTCGGCGGTGAGATACCCCTCATTGCGCATCAGGATGGTGAACACCACCGCCGCGGCCAGCTGGAGAAGGAATTTGGGACCGGCGGTGAGGCCGGTGTTCTCCTTCTTCTTTACCTTCATATAGTCGTCCAGAAAGCCGATGGCGCCGAACACCAGCGCAAACAGATAGGTGTATAGTCCGCCCAGGCGACCGGACATCAAATCCTTCCACCCCAGCACCACCAGCACCACCGCCATGGACAAGATGAACATCAGGCCGCCCATGGTGGGGGTTCCCTGCTTGCTCATGTGCCAGGTGGGTCCAATTTCCTTGATGGACTGCCCCGCCTTGAGGGCCCGCAGGGCGGGGATGAGCAACCGCCCCGCCACTGCGGACACCAGAAAACTCAGCACGATGCCGAAAACCACGCGTACATCCATACTTTAAACCTCCATACCTCTTTTCAAAAACGCGGGAATCACAAAGAGGTATTCTACCATACACAGCGGTCGATTTCTACCTGTAATCTTACAAAATATCCCGCTGGCTCCCGGGGTTCTCTCCCCTTTTTGCCAGCGCGGGCACCGCCTCCGCCCCGGCAAAGAAGGCGGCCACCTCCTCCCGCTCATCCAGGTGGAGGAACTGCCCTTTGATCTCCTGATAGGTCTCATGGCCCTTCCCGGCCAGGAGCACCACATCCCCCGCCTTGGCCAGCGCCAGCGCGGCCCGGATGGCCTCCCGCCGGTCGGGAATCACCAGACGGGGGGTGTCAAAGGCGGTCATCCCCGCCAGAATGTCCCGTAGAATGGCATTGGGGTCCTCCCCTCTGGGGTTGTCACTGGTGAGGACCAGATAGTCGGCCAGTGCCGCCGCCGTCTCCCCCATGGGGGCCCGCTTGGTGGGGTCCCGGTCGCCCCCGCATCCAAAAAGGCAGATGAGCCGCCCCTTGGTAAAGCTGCGCACGGTGGTGAGAATCTTTTCCAGCGCGTCGGGGGTGTGGGCGTAGTCGATAAGCACCGTGTAGGGGGCGGGGACTGGCACCACCTCCACCCGCCCCTTCACTCCCTTGACGTGGGAGAGGGCGGCGGCCATCCCCTCCAGAGGGAGGCCCAGCGCCAGACCGCAGCCCAGCGCCGCCAGAGCGTTGTAGAGACTGAAGCCCCCCGGAATGGGGAGCACCACCCGGCAGATTTTCCCCCGCGTCACCGCTTCAAACTGCACCGCCTGGGGCAGAAGGCGCACCTCCCGCGCGGTGAGCCACGCCTCATCCTTCCCCTCCGAGTAGGTGAGGGCCGGGCAGGTCACCCGCTGGGCGTACCACCGCCCGGCCTCGTCGTCCAAATTGAGCACCGCCGCCTCACTCTGGGCAAAGAGCTTCCCCTTGGCCGCCCGGTAGGCCTCCATGGTGCCGTGGAAATCCAGGTGGTCCTGGGTGAGGTTGGTAAACACCCCCACCCGGAAGGGGATGCAGTCGGTGCGGTGGAGGGCCAGGGCGTGGGAGGAGACTTCCATCACCACATAGCTGCACCCGGCGCACACCATCTGGCGGAACAGGCGCTGGAGCTCCCAGCTCTCTGGGGTGGTCCGCCGGGCGGGCAGCTCCCGATCCCCAATGAGAATCTGGTTGGTGCCGATGAGCCCCACCTTGACCCCCAGCCCCTCCTCCAGCATGGCTTTCAGGATGTAGGTGGTGGTGGTCTTGCCGTTGGTGCCGGTGACGCCCAGCACCTTCAGACGCCGGGCGGGGTGATCAAACCAGTTGGCCGACACCACCGCCAGCGCCGCCCGGGTGTCCGCCACCTGCACCCAGGGCCCCTCCCCTTCCGGGACACGGCGGCAGAGCACCGCCGCCGCTCCCAGGGTTAGGGCCTCCTGAATGTGCTGATGGCCGTCCTCCCGGCTCCCCTCCAGCGCCACAAAGAGGTCGCCGGGGCGGAGGGATCGGGTGTCATAGCAAATACCATAAATTTCCATTTCCAGGTCGGCGGACACCCCCAAAGGGGCGGCGCCGCTGAGCAGCTGACGCAATTTCATGGATTCACCCCTTTGGGTTGTGTTCCGCCTGCCGGGCGGGTTGGATGAAGTTTGAGTTACAGGCCGCTTCCCGCGCCGCCGATGGCGCTGCTCTGGATGAAGTGGACCTCCACCACCGTGCCCCGCTCCACCTCGGTGCCGCTGGCGATGGACTGGCTCTCCGCCTTGACATCACTGCCAATGGTGAGGCCGGTGGACTTGAGGTAGAGCCCCACCTGTTCCAGGGCGGCCTGGGCCTGTTCGCGGTTGAGGCCCGCCACATTGGGAACGGTTACCTTGTCGGTGGGCTTCTCGGTGCCCAGGTACAGAATGACCTGGCTGCCGCCGGGGATAGCCACGCCGCCGGTGGGTGTCTGGTCGGTGACGGTCTCCCCCTCCCCGACAGTGCGCACCTCCAGGCCGCTGGCCTCAATCTTGGCGGTGGCGTCGGCCAGAGTCATACCCACCACATTGGGCACGGCCATGTCCATGGTGGCCTTCTCCGCGTCGGTGTACTGCTTGGGGACACCCAGATAGTCCAGGATGTCGGGCAGCAGCTCTCCGGCCTGGAGAGCCGCCATACTGCCGCCGCTGATGTAGTAGCCGCCGGAGGTGTACAGGGAGCCGGGGCTGGCGGGCTTGGGGCTGTCGTAGGCGATGAGCACCACAATCTGGGGGTCATTGGCGGGGGCAAAGCCCAGGAAGGAGACGATGGTGTGGTCCTCCTCGTTCTTGACCTCGGAGGAACCGGTCTTGCCGCCGATGCGGTAGCCGGCCACATAGGCCTGCTTGCCGGTGCCGTTGGGGGGCACCACCACCTGCTCCAGGATGGTGCGGCAGCGCTCACTGGTCTGCTCGCTGACCACCTGGCGGACCTCGGTGGGCTCGGTATGCTGCACCACATTGCCGCTATCGTCGGTGACACTCTCCACCACATAGGGCTGCATCAGATGTCCGCCGTTGATGACGGCGCTGGCGGCGGTGATGAGCTGGAGGGGGGTGACCTCAAAGCGCTGGCCGAAGGAGGCCACCGCCAAATCCACTTTGGTAAAGGAGTCCCGGGGCCACATAATGTTATAGTTGGGGGCGCTGGGCTCTCCCTGGAGGTCGATGCCCGTCTGGGACAGGAAGCCAAAGGCCTCCAGATAGTCGTAAAAGGTCTCCGTTCCCAGCTTCTGTCCGATGGCGATGAAGGCGGGGTTGCAGGAGTTGGCCACCGCCTGGGCCAGCGTCTGGGTACCGTGACCGGAGCGCTTGGAGCAGTGGATGGGGCTGCTGTACCCGTCCACCATCACCGAGCCGGTACAGGTGAAAGTAGTGTTCTCATTCACCACACCCTCCTCCAGGGCGGCGGCCAGCACCATACTTTTAAAGGTAGAGCCGGGTTCGTAGGTCTTGTTGAGGGCCTTGTTGCTCCACTGCTGGTAGAGCAGCTCGGTCACCGCCGTGGAGCGCTCCTCGTCGGTGAGGGTGGTGTCATTTTGAATTTGGGTGAGCTGCTGGGAGAGCACTGGGTCGCTGATAGTCCGGGGCTCGTTGAGGTCGTAGGACGGGGAGTTGGCCCAGCCCAGAATGGCCCCCGTCTTGGGGTTCATAGCCAGCACAAAGCCCCCCTCCTGGACATCAAACTTCTCAATGCCCTCGGAGAGCACCCGCTCGCAGTAGTACTGGATGGTGGCGTCCAGAGTGAGGTGGAGGTCCATACCGTCCACCGCGTCCTCGTAGTCCTCATAGCGGTACAAAAGCTGCTTGCCGGTGCCGTCCTTGGCGGTGACAATCCGCCCGGTCTGGCCGGAGAGCACGTCGTTGTACATGGCCTCCAGGCCATAGGCCCCCCGGTTACCGTCGTTGTAGTTGACCCAGCCGATGATCTGGGAGGCCAGGCTGGAGTAGGGATAGTAGCGCTTGGAGCTGGGCAGGACGTAGATACCGGCGGAGAGGCCGTTATTCTTGGCATAGGCTCGCACCTGGTCGGCCTGCTCGCTCTCCACCTGGGTTTTGATGACCTCGCTCCAGGAGTTGGTCTTGGCCAGACGTTTGAGAACGTCCTCCGCATCCAGCTCCAGAATGGCGGCCAGATTCTGGGCGATGGACTCATTGGTGGGCTCGTCATAGGTGGGCATCAGCTCGGCACGCTCTTCCGGGTCACTCTTGGCGTTGGCCTTCTCCACCTTCTCCCGGTACTCCTCCTGGCGCTGCTCAATCTCATGGGGAGAGAGCTGGATGTAATAGGCCTCGGCGCTCATGGCCAAGGTGTTGCCGTTGGCGTCGTAGATGGAGCCCCGGTTGGCGATGACCTCCTTATCCCAGGTCTGCTGGTCGATGGCCTTCTCCTCCAGCTCCTGGTGCTGTACAATCTGGAGCTGATAGAGCCGCCCCACCAGGGGGATAAAGAATACCACGCCGCACACCGTCATCAAAAGCAGGGTGCGTTTCAGGATGCGCAGGTTGGCTGCGGTACTGTTTTGTTGGCGTTTTTTGCTTTTCATGCCATTCTCCTTAAATGCCGCAGGAGGGCGTAAGAAACTTTCGTTTTCTTACGCCCTCTTCTGGAGGCCGCCGGATGGGCGGCCATGTTCTGTTTCGGGTCAGGGAACTATATGGCGCCGGTCAGCGGAAATATTCCACCACTTCACCAAAAATCTCCTTTACGCTGGACACCAGGCCCAGCATCCCGGAGACTGCCGTCTCATTGTCAAAGAGCTCCACACTGTCGGGCGAAGAGAGGTCCACATAGCAGATCTGGCTCTCTCCCGGGCGGATCATACTGCCGTCCGCCGTCATGGTCTGCTCAATGTCGCTCAAATCGTAGGCCAGCTCATACTGGGCCCGCAGCTTGGCCTCCTCGCTCTGGAGGGTGGTAATCTCGCTCTTAATCTCCACCACCTGGCTGGAGAGCTGGGTCAGCTCCACATAGCTCCACATCAGCAGCACGGTACACACCGCCACCGCCAAAAACCCGGTCACCGCGAACACAGAGACACGCCCTGCCTCCCGCACCCACACCCGGGGCCGGGCCACCGCCCGCTCTCTGGGCCGGACCCGAGGACGGGGCTGCGCCACAGAAGCCCGCTCCAGACGGCGGGCCGCTGAGCCCTCATAGGCATTGCTTCCCGGTGCAGTACCGTAGGCATATCGTTTTGTCCGCTTCGCCATTGCTGCCATGGGAACCAACTCCTTTTCTTCGGTGGATCACAACACTGCCCCTCGATTATGGGGCCTCACACTTTTCCGCCACGCGCAGCTTGGCGCTGCGGGCGCGGGGATTTTCCTCCAGCTCCTGCTCACTGGCTACAATGGGCTTGCGCCCCACCAGCTTGATCTGCGGGGTCCGGCCGCACACGCACACCGGAAAATCCGGCGGGCAGATGCAGCCCCGGGCAAACTCCGCCAGGACATTTTTCACAATCCGGTCCTCCAGCGAGTGGAAGGAGATGACCGCCAGCCGCCCGCCGGGGTTGAGCCGGGGCACCGCGGCGTGGAGCATCCGGTCCACCGCGCTCAGCTCGTCGTTGACCGCGATGCGGATGGCCTGAAAGCACCGCTTGGCGGGGTGCTGCTTCTCCTTCCGGGCCTTGGCCGGCATGGCGCTGCGGATGAGGTCCGCCAGCTCCAGGGTCGTCTCAATGGGCTTTTCCTGCCGGCGGCGCTCAATGGCCGCGGCGATGAGGCCGGCGTAGCGCTCCTCCCCATACTGGCTGAAAATGCGCCGCAACTCCTCCCGGCTCCACTCGTTGACCACCGTGCGAGCGGTGAGAACGCTGGTCTGGTCCATGCGCATATCCAGAGGCGCGTCGGCCATGTAACTGAATCCCCGGGAGGCGTCGTCCAGCTGCGGCGAGGACACCCCCAAATCAAAGAGCATCCCGTCCACAGCCGGCAGATTCAGACTGTCCAGGATGGCGTCAATTTCGGAAAAATTGCTGTGGACCAAGCTCACCCGCTCCCGCCAGGGGGCCAGGCGCTCCTGCGCGGCGTCCAGCGCCGCCTGGTCCCGGTCCACACAGATGAGCCGCCCGGTGGTGAGGCGCCTAGCAATCTCCCGGGAGTGTCCGGCCCGGCCCAGTGTGCCGTCCAGATACACCCCGTCGGGGCGGATGTTCAGCGCCTGGATGCACTCCTCCAGCAGCACCGGGCGATGGGTGAATTCCATGGATGTTTCCTCCTGTCGGCCCTCTTACAGCCCCAGCAGCAGCATGGTGTCCGCCACCTGCTCGGGGGTGAGCTCCCGGCGCTTCTTGGCGTTCCACGCCTCGGCGTCCCAGAGCTTGGCCTTGTCGTTGTTGCCGATGACCACCACATCCCGCTTCAGACCCGCGTAGTCCCGCAGGTCCTGGGGGATGAAAATGCGCCACTGGCTGTCCGGCTCGCACCGGGCGGCGTTGGCGAAGATGACATCCATGGCGGCGGCCTGACTGCTGGGCAGCTGGGCCACCCGCTCCTGGAGCTTGTCCCAGGCCGCCTGGGGGTACATCACCAGATACTTGCAGATGCCGGCGGAGTCCCGATTGGCCCCCACCGCGATGTGGAAGCAGCGCCCCAGCTCCTCCCGGAGACGGGCGGGCAGAAACATGCGGCCCTTGGCGTCGATGGTATGCTCGTAGGTGCCTGTCATCTCCGCCTCACCTCATCACCGGCTCTGCCCGTGCGCTCTTTTTTCCTCCACTTTGCTCCACTCTGCTTTTTAGTATAACGGTTCCGTAATCAAATTGCAATACTTGCCTTAACTTTTTTTGCAGCAAAAACTGGATATTTCCTGCCGAAACCCCTCGATTTCGGCAAAAAAACGTATGTTCGATTGATATAATCTCACTCGTAGTATGCCCTGCTCTTCTCAATTTTTTCACAGTGAATTTATCAGTTTAGATATAAAACCACCTCGCTTTCGCTCTTTAATGCAAAAAACCGGGGCCGCTGCATCCACGCGCAGCGGCCCCGGAAACCGGTTTTCTCAGCGCCCCCCCGTTCCGCCTGACGCGGCGGAGCGGAAACGGGCTCTGGATTTTTTAATTTCATCATAGGCCTCTGCCACCGCCTCCTCCGTGCGGCGCAGAGCGTCCTCACAGTACTCGTTGGCCGCCCGGCGCAGCTCCCGGCTGCGCTCCTCGGCCTGTCGGATGATCTCCGTAGAGCGCTGCTTGGCCTGAGCGGTCAGCTCGTCCTCCGCCAGAATCTGTCTGGCCCGGTCGTCGGCCTGCTTGCGGATGAGGTCCCCCTCCCGCTTGGCCGCGGCGATATACTCCGTGCGGCTGGCCATCAGCTTTTTGGCCTCGCTGAGCTCCATGGGAAACTGGCTGCGGATCTCGTCCAGCAGGTCCAGCGCCTTGTCCCGCTCGATAATGCACTTCTCACTGCTCAGGGGTACGCTCTTGGCCTCGTCAATCAGTTGATAGAGCAAGTCCATCAGTTCCTCCACGCCACTGGCCATTATCCGTCCCTCCTCTGTCTCATTCGTTCGTTCACATCGTCAATGATCTCCCGGGGCACAAAGTCCGACAAATCCGCCCCGTAGCGGGCCATTTCCTTTACGACACTGGAGCTGATGTAAGTATATTTGGTACTGGACGGCATGAACATGGTGTCCAGTCGGGGGTTGAGCTTGCGGTTGAGCAGCGCCATCTGCATCTCGTTTTCATAGTCGGACACCGCCCGCAGGCCCTTGACCAGGGTGCAGGCCCGCTTCTCTCGGGCGTACTCCGCCAGCAGGGTGGTGGACCAGTCCACCTCCACATTGGGCAGCCGGCAGACCACCTTGCGGATGAGGGCCGCCCGCTCCTCGGGGGTAAAGAGCCCGGTATTGATCTTGTGGGAGTTGACCATGACGCAGACAATGAGCTTGTCAAAGCACACCGCCGCCCGCTTGATGATATTCAGATGGCCCAGGGTAATGGGGTCAAAGCTCCCCGGATAAATGGCAGTTTTCACCGCAGCCTCCTCCCCGAACTTCGGTCACAGACCGCGCCGGTACAGAGTAATCTTGATTTTGCCGTAGCGGTACTCCCGCCCTTTCCGGTAGGGCTCAGGCAGGTCGGGCAGGGTGGACTCCACGGCACTTTCGCAGACCATTATACCATTCTCCGTCAAGATGTCAATTGCGGCCCCCCGCTCCAGGGCCTGTTCCAGCAGCCCGGAGGTGTAGGGCGGGTCCAAAAAGATGAGATCGAATTTCTCCCGGCACCCGGCCAGAAAGGACAGGGAATCCCCCTGAATCACCCGCGCCCGGTCCTCCAGACGGGTGAGCTTCAGGTTCTCTTTGATGAGGGCGGCGGCGTCCTTGCGCAAGTCCACAAAGGTGCAGGAGGCCGCCCCCCGGGACAGGGCCTCAATGCCCAGCTGGCCGGTGCCGCCGAAGAGGTCCAGCACCTTCCGGCCCTCAATGTCAAACTGTACAATGTTGAAGATGGATTCTTTCACTTTATCCGTGGTGGGCCGGGTCTCCATCCCGCTGAGCTCCTTGAGCCGGCGGCCCCGGGCTTCTCCCGAAATCACGCGCATGGCGTATTCCTCCTTTTCGTTACTGGGGCAGTGGGCCGTTTCCGTCCCAGAAAAACCGCGTCGCGGTGGCCTCCGGCACGTTGGCATAGTCCCACTGGTGGTTGCTCTCGCGCATATACTCGCTGGTACAGTTAAAGTAGCGGTGGTGGCACCAGTCCCAGTCCTCCTCCGGTACGTCCGCCCAGGCGGTGGGGTCGTTCCAGGTGGGGTCCACACAGTACCATTCCCCCTCCAGGCACACCATATTCCAGGCGTGGTCCTGGGTGGAGTCCAGCGAGGCTCCCACCACCGTGATGCACTCCACCCCCGCCAGGTCCATCAAGAGCTGAAAACTGGTGGCGTACCCCAGGCAGATGCCATAGCCCTCCACTAGAAAGCCATAGGGGTTGGTGTTGTCCGGTCTGCCGTGGGGGGTGTTGGCATCATAGACGGCGGCGTCATAGCTCCCCCGGCGCACCAGCGCGTCGTGGAGGGCCAGCTCCTTTTCAAAGTCGCTCATGCCGTCGGTGATGTGCTCATCAAACAGCTCCCGGCACACGGCCAGAATGGCGGCATCCTTCTCACTCAGTCCGCTCTCGTCTCCGCTGGCCCATGCCTGTTGGATGGCGGTGGTGTCATAGAGGGACATGTCGTACTCTCCGGGGGGATGAAAGGGGACAAACGCGCTGATGTCCAGCGCGGGTGTTGGTTCTGGGGTGAGGGTGGGTGTGGGCACAGGGGTTGAGGTTGGAGTTGGCGTAGGCACAGAAGTAGGCGCGGCTGTCTCTCCACCCAGAGCTCCTTCCAGCGCCGAGCGGGCCGCTTCTACATCCTCACACACCAGCAGCGCCGCATATCCATCCAGTTCCATCACCAGAGCATTCTCCAGCCGCTCCGCCTCCTGGGGCGCATAGCCGTAAAAATCTCCCAGACGGGACTGGCGGTGTTCCTCCAGGGCCTGTACCACCGCCTCCCCATCCCCCTTCTGGCTCAGCCGGAGCAGGATGAGTTCCCGGGCGTCCACCCCATCGGCGGTATACACCGCCGCCTCGGTCCATGTCCCCTCTAGGATGTTGCACACGTCGGTGAGGTAGGCGGTGCGCACCTCGCCGGTGAGCTCGCTCAGCCCCTCTCCCCCCGCCTGACTGTCCAGCACCGCCTGAGCCAGTTCCTGCGCCCCCACATAGCCGGTGGGGGCCGGGGCGGAAGTTTCACTCTCCTTTGGGGCGGAACAGGCACACAGGGACAGCAACAGGCTCAATGCCAGCAGCCATCGGATGGTTTTCATGGCACTTCCCCCTTCTCCTGGTGGAAAAAGTCATAGACTGCCTGGGCGGTATTTTTTGGCACGACCGCCTCCAGCTCCTCCAGAGAGGCGGCCCTGATATTTTTGATGCTCTTGAAGCGGCGCAGCAGCTCCCCCCGCCGCTTCTCCCCCACGCCGGGAATCTGGTCCAGGGTGGAGCCCTGCACCCGCTTGGTGCGCTGGAGGCGGTTAAACTCAATGGCAAAGCGGTGGGTCTCCTCCTGAATCTGGCCCACCAGGGAGAAAAGGGCGGGGTTGCCTTGAATGCCAATTTCTCCCCCCTCCGGAGTCACCAGGGCGCGGGTGCGGTGGCGGTCATCCTTCACCATGCCAAAGACCGAGATGGAGAGGCCCAGCGCGGTGAGGGCCTGTACCGCGGTGCGGGCGTGAGTGACACCGCCGTCAATGAAGAGCACATCGGGCCGCTGGTCAAATTTTTCGTCCCCGTCCAGATAGCGCCGGAAGCGCCGGGTCAAAACCTGCTCCATGGAGGCGTAGTCATCGGGGCCGTCCAACCCCTTGAGCTTGAAGTGCCGGTAATCCCGCTTGAGGGGCTTGCCGTCCACAAACACCGTCATGGACGCCACAATGTCGTCGTGGCCGGTGTTGGAGATGTCGTAGGCCTCAATGCGCCCCGGCGGCTCCGGCAAATCCAGGAGCTTGCCCAGCAGCTCCATCCGCTTGCTCTGCCGCTCCTCCCGGGTGGTGGCGCGCACCACCTCCTCCACCGCGTTCTTATCCGCCAGGCGGATGAGGTCCATCTTGGCTCCCCGCTGGGGGGTGATGAGATTTACCCGCCGCCCCACCTGCTCGGAGAGAAGGCGGGTGATGGGCACCTCGTCCTCCAGCTCACAGGGCAGTAAAATCTGCTTGGGCAGATTGCCCCGCCCACCGTAAAACTCCCGCACCAGAGCGGAAACGATGTCTCCGGTGTCCTCCTCCATGGGAGTCTCCAGCAGATTCCAGTCCTTGGCCGCCAGCTCCCCCTCCACATAGTGGAGCACCACAAAGCAGCTCTTGGCCTCCCCCCGGTGAAAGCCCACCACATCGGTATCCGCCAGCGAAGCGGCCACCACCTTCTGCCGCTTGCCCAGAAGCTCAATGGCCCGGTAGCGGTCCCGCAGCTGGGCCGCCCGCTCAAAGCGCAGCTCCTCGGCGGCCTGCTCCATCTCCGCCTTGATTTCGTCCCCCACTTCCTGGAATTTGCCCTCCAGAAGGCGCACCGCCTGCTCAATGGCCTCCCCATAGCGGGACTGGTCCATCTCCTTCCGGCAGTAGCCGTCACAGCGGCCCATGTGGTAGTTGAGGCAGGGCCGCCCCTTCCCAATATCCCGCGGAAACACCCGGCTGCATGCGGGGAGGCGCAGCGCGGCCAGCAGCGCGTCAATGATGGCCTGGCTGGCGCCCCGGCTGCCGTAGGGGCCGAAGTATCGGGCCCCATCCTCCTCCGCCTTGGCGGCCAAGGAAAAGCGTGGATAGGGTGATTTGACATCCAGACGGATATAGGGGTAGCCCTTGTCGTCCTTCAGCAGGATGTTGTAGTGGGGCTGGTGGCGCTTGATGAGGGCGCTCTCCAGCACCAGGGCTTCAAATTCCGAGTCGGCCACAATCACGTCAAAGTGGTCAATCTGGCTCACCATGGCCCGGGTCTTTTCCGTGTGGGAGGCCAGATTGGCAAAATACTGGCTCACCCGGTTTTTGAGGGCTTTGGCCTTGCCCACATAGATGACGGTGCTCTTGGCGTCCTGCATGATATACACGCCCGGCTTCAGCGGCAGCGCGTGGGCTTTCTCTTTCAGTTCCTCAAAGGTCATGGCGGTTGTGTGACCTCCTTGTGAGCCGCCGCAAGGGCGGGGATTTTTGCGCTCGCCGCGCGGGCCGCTTACTCAGCGGGAGCACCGCTTTCTTTGCAAAGAAAGCGGTGGGAAAGAAAGCACAGAGGGGGCGCTGCCCCCTCTGCACTCCCCCCAATGCGCTACTGGGCTTAATTTCTCCTGCGGAGAGATTTCCCAGGCTTGGTGCCATTTGAGCGGGGGCTTTCTGCCTATGAAGGAAGTGTTGTACTGCGGCGAAAGACCGGTAACCCCATTTTGGGAAAGTCTGTTGCCGCAGAACAAGCCATAAATTAGCTCCGCGAAAAGAAATCGGGCGCTGTCCGCGTAGGGCGCCCGTCCGGCGAGGACAAATGCCCTCCAGCCCTCTGGAGCACAGGGATAGAATCCCCTCCAAATCAAAAAAAGCGCCGCACACAGCGGCGCTTTTTTCCTTCGTCACAGAATTACTCCGCGAAGTTGGAGCTGATGAGCTCGATGAGGCCTTCAATAGCCTCCTTTTCGTCGGGGCCATCCGCGATCAGGTTGATGGAGGTGCCCTTCACAATGCCCAGGGAGAGCACGCCCAGCAGACTCTTGGCATTCACTCTCCGCTCATCTTTTTCCACCCAGATGGAGCTCTTGAATTCGTTGGCTTTCTGGATGAAGAAAGTCGCCGGACGCGCGTGCAGACCGACCTGGTTATTCACCATTGCCTCTTTCATATACATAAGCGTTTCCTCCCCTAATATGCCTCGCATATTTTCAAATATAAGGATACCAAATTTGTCCCAAATCGTCAATCCCAATTTGCACAAATTCCTGCGAGTCTCTCTGGTGGTTTCGCTGAATCCAATCGGGGCCTTGTGAAACTTATTTCAGCTCTACCACCGTCACGCCGTCCTCGCCCTCGCCGAAGCGGCCCGGGCGGAAGGATTTCACATAGCGGCTGCGCTTGAGGTGCTCCCGCACCGCCTTGCGCACTGCGCCGGTGCCCTTGCCGTGGATGACCGTCACCTCCTGGAGACGGCCCAGCATGGCGTTGTCCAGGAACATATCCAGGGCGTTGATGGCCTCGTCGGTCATCATTCCCCGCAGGTCCACCTCGGGGGACGCCCCCAGAGAGCGCAGCTTGTGCTCGGCCTGGCGCACCACTTTGCGGGCCTCTTTCTGGGTCTGAGTCTCCCCCTCCAACACGCGGACCTCCTCCTGCTTGGCGGTAATCTTCAAGATGCCCGCCTGGAGCTGGAGGGAGCCGTCCTTGTTGACGCTGAGGACGGTGGCCTGGGTGCCCATTTTCACCAGCTCCACCGTGTCCCCCGCCTTGGCCGGGCGGGTGGGGGGCGGCGCGGGCTCTTCGGGGCGCTGGCCCAGCTTATCCTCCGCCTCGTTGAGGCGGTGGCGCAGGCCGGCCCGGGCCTCGTTCACCCGCTGCCAGTCCTCCTCCTTGCGCTGCTTTTTGCGCATGTCGTTGAGCTCCTGGAAGACCTGGTCGGCGGTCTCCCGCGCCTCCTCCAGAATGCGCCGGGCCTCCGCCTGGGCCTTCTCCACCGCCTTCTGCCGCTCGGCCTCCAGGCGCTGGCGGTACTCCCGGGCGGTCTTGGCCGACTCCTCCATCTCCCGGCGGAGCTTGGCGGCGGCCTCCTTCTCCCGCTCCATCTCCTGGCGCTGCTCGTCCAGCTGGGTGAGCACATCCTCAAAGCGGACATTTTCCGCGTCAATGCGGGCGGCGGCCTTCTGGATGATGGCTTTGGGCAGCCCCAGGCGCTGGGAGATGGCAAAGGCGTTGGACTTGCCGGGGATGCCGATGAGCAGTCGGTAGGTGGGGGCCAGAGAGTCCACATTGAACTCGCAGGAGGCGTTCTCCACCCCTTTGGTGGTCATGGCGTACACCTTCAGCTCGGCGTAGTGGGTGGTGGCGGCCACCAGCGCCCCCAGCTCTCGGGCGCTCTCAATGATGGCGGCGGCCAGGGCGGCACCCTCAATGGGGTCGGTGCCCGCCCCCAGCTCGTCAAAGAGAATGAGAGTCTCGTCGTCCGCCTCTTCCAGAATCCCCACAATGTTCACCATATGGGAGGAGAAGGTGGACAGGCTCTGGGCGATGGACTGCTCGTCTCCCACGTCGGCCAGCACGCGGGAAAAGACCTGGATGTGGCTGTCGGCGTCCACCGGGATGTGGAGGCCGCACTGGGCCATGAGGACCAGAAGGCCGATGGTTTTGATGGTCACCGTCTTGCCGCCGGTGTTGGGGCCGGTGATGACCAGGGTGTCGAAGTCCTCGCCCAGCATCAAATCGTTGGGCACCGCCTTGGCGGGGTCCAGCAGCGGGTGGCGGGCCCGGCGAAGGTAGAGCCCCCGCTTGACAATCTTGGGCTCCGAGCCCTTCATGCGGTAGGAGAGCTTCGCCCGGGCAAAAATGACATCCAGCATGAGGAGGAGGTCATAGTTCTGGGCGATGTCCTCCCGGTACTGGGCGCACTCGGCGGACAGCTCCGCCAGAATGCGCTCAATCTCCTTCTCCTCCCGGGCCTGGAGCTCTTTGAGCTCGTTGTTGGCCTTCACCACCCCCATGGGCTCAATGAAGAAGGTGGAGCCGGAGGAGGACACGTCGTGGACCAGGCCGGGCACATCGTTTTTGTGCTCCGACTTCACCGGCACCACAAAGCGGTCGTTGCGCTGGGTGATGATGGCCTCCTGCAAATATTTGGCCTGGTTGGAGGAGATGAGTTTTTGCAAAATATCCCGCACCTTGGCGGCGGTGGAGCGGATGTGGCGGCGGATGTCCGCCAGCTCCGGGCTGGCCGAGTCGGCAATCTCCCCCTCGCCCACAATGGAGCCAGTGATCTTCTCCTCCAGGTAGCGGTTGGGGGTGAGGGAGGCAAAGAGGTGGTCAATGCACGTCTTGGACACGCCGGTGCGGCCATCGGCGTACTCCTTGGCCGAGCGGGCGGCCCGCAGCACGGCGGCAATCTCCAAAAGCTCCCGGGTGTTGAGGGCGCCCCCTATATTGGCCCGCTGGAGGGAGGCCCCCACCGGCTTTACACCAGAAAAAGAGGGGCTGCCGCTGAGGGTCATCAAATCCACCGCGGCGCTGGTCTCCGCCAGGCGGCGGCGCACATCGTCGGCATCGGTGAGGGGCCGCAACGCCAGACAGCGCTCCTTCCCCTCTTCGGTCACGGCCTGCTCGGCCAGGCGCTCTAGCACCTGGGGCAGCTCCAGAATTTGCATGGATTTTTCAAATAAATCGGTCATATACACGCTCCAATGAACCGCGGCCCCAGCGGCGCCGGGGGCGG
Source organism: Candidatus Flavonifractor merdigallinarum (assembly GCA_019115265.1). Taxonomy (GTDB): domain Bacteria; phylum Bacillota; class Clostridia; order Oscillospirales; family Oscillospiraceae; genus Pseudoflavonifractor_A; species Pseudoflavonifractor_A merdigallinarum. Next base: position 16,739 of record DXDX01000213.1, read on the forward strand.
TTCTCTCCATTCAGAATCAAATGTAGCTTTTTGTCTATCATACAACAGTCTGCCCAAAAATGCCAGTCTCTCCGCCGCACTTCTCCAGCAGCGGCCGGACGGCGGCCCAGTCCTCCGGGCGGTTGACGTTGCACAAAATCCGCTCCAGGTCAAAGCCGGGCAGCTCCCCCTCCTCCACGGCGCGCACCGCCACACAGGGAAAGAGGCCGTATACAAAGGACCGCTCCCCCCGCTCCAGGCTCTCCCGCACCGGGGTGAGGCACCCCGGGCCGTACACGGCAAACAGGGGCTCCAGCCGCCCGTTTTTCCGCCGGATGAGGCACACATCCGCCCCCTCCAGCCGCTGGAGCAGCACCCGGGCCAGCGCCGGGTCCCCAAAGGGCATGTCCACCGCCGTGAGGAACACCCCGCTGGGGCAGGCGCTCAGCCCCGCCTCCAGCCCGGCCATGGGTCCTGCCCCAGAATAGCGGTCCAGAAGCGGGCGCACGCCCGGCGGGAGAGGCCGCTCGTGCTGGCCCACCGCCGCCGCCACACCGGAAAACACCCCGCTCCACCGACGGGTCAGATGCTCCAGCAGGGTCTCCTCCCCCACCGGCAGGCTCCCCTTGTCCCGCCCCATCCGGCGGGATGCTCCGCCGGTCAGAATCACTGTGGTCAGCTCCATGCTCTCCTCCCCCGCGCGGTTTTGCCAAAAAATTTTCAAAGACCGCAGCATTGATTGTAACAGCCTTTTGGCGTCCTGACAAGTTTTTCCCCCCTGAATAGAATCCAGTCCCGTTCCATATCCTCTGAGACAGAGACATTCTCAAATCAACCCCAGACTGGAGGAACCGCCATGAAACGATGGTGCGCGGCCCTGGTGGCCGTGATGCTGCTCACCCTCCCGGCCGGCGCGGCGGAGACCACGCCGGCAGTGGATGCGGGAGCCGCCGTACTGATGGAACAGGAGACGGGCGCCGTCCTCTGCGAGGAAAACGCCCACGACAAGCTGGAGCCGGCCAGCGTCACCAAGGTGATGACCCTGCTGCTGGTGATGGAAGCGCTGGACAGCGGTGGCCTCTCCAAGGAGGACATGGTGACGGTGTCCGCCCATGCCGCCTCCATGGGCGGCAGCCAGGTCTATTTAAAGGAGGGGGAAACCATGTCGGTGGACGACCTCCTCAAGGCGGTGGCGGTGGCCTCCGGCAACGACGCCGCCGTGGCGCTGGCCGAGCACCTGGCCGGCAGTGAGGAGGCCTTTGTGGCGCGGATGAATGAGAGAGCTCAGGAGCTGGGCATGGTGGACACCCACTTTGTCAACTGCACCGGCCTCCCCGCCGCCGGACACCTGACCACCGCCTACGATATCGCCCTCATGAGCCGGGAGCTGATGGTCCACCACCCCGACATCCAGACCTACACCACCATCTGGATGGACTCCCTGCGAAACGGCCAGTTTCAGCTGGCCAACACCAACAAGCTCCTGCGCCGCTATCCGGGGGCGACGGGTCTGAAAACCGGCTCCACCGACGCGGCGGGCTACTGCCTCTCGGCCACGGCGGAGCGGGATGGAATGGCCCTCATCGCCGTCATTCTGAAGGCCCCCACCTCGGACGCCCGCCTCTCGGCGGCTGAAACGCTGCTCAACTACGGCTTTGCCAACTACACCCTGGTAGACGTACAGCCCGGCCAGGCCCTTCCCCCGGTGACGGTCCGGCTGGGTCAGGTGAGCCAGGTGCAGCCCGTCCTGTCCGCCCCCGGCCGGGTGCTGGTGGAGCGCTCCCAGGTGGACGCGGTGACCACTCAGGTGGAGCTGGCCGCCGACGTGGAGGCCCCGGTGGAGCCGGGCCAGATTCTGGGCCGCCTCTCCGTCCGGGTGAATGGAGAGGAGCGCCAGACCCTTCCCCTGGTGGCCGCACAGGGGGTGGCGCGCATCTCCTGGGGCGGGATTTTTTCCAATCTGCTCCAAGGACTCCTGATGGTCTCCTGACCGGGCGGGAGGGTCTCGATGGGAGGCCCTCCCGCATTTTTCTCCATTCCGGCCCCTTTTTTTATCCAGAATATACATATCTGCTCCAAAAAGAAGCACCCTTGACGTATGTTTATTTCTGTTGTATAATTTATACAAAATAGCCATTCTCCAGTTCGTCGGCTATTATCATGTATGACAACAAAAAAGGAAGTTTCGGCCCCTAATTTTTGGTTGTTTTTACCAGTAAGGAGAGATTGCCTATGAAACCCAAACCGACGACAGCGATGAGCGCTCTTGAGGCTTTCGCCAGTGGAAAGGCCGTGCGCGCCCAGGACTATCTGGGTTCCCATGCCGAGACCAGGGATGGGACTGCCGGCTACGTCTTTCGCGTCTGGGCTCCCCACGCCACAGCTGTGGCCGTAATGGGCGACTTCAACGACTGGGATGAGACCAGCCACCCCCTGAAAGCCATTGGCAGCGGCGTGTGGGAGGGGTTCGTCCCCGGCCTCAAGCGCTATGACAGCTACAAATACGCCGTGACCGCCCGAGACGGGCGGGTGCTGGCCAAGGCCGACCCCTACGCCTTCCACGCCGAGACCCGCCCCGGCACCGCCTCCAAGATCTACGACCTGGGGGACTATCAGTGGGGCGATCAGGGGTGGCTGGCCGCCCGGAAGGCCAATCCCATCTACCAAAATCCCCTGAATATCTATGAAATTCACCTGGGCTCCTGGCGGCGCACCGGGGAGGACACCTTCCTCAGCTACCGGGACATTGCCCAGTACCTGGTCCCCTACGTCAAGGAGATGGGCTTCACCCATGTGGAGCTGCTGCCGGTGAGCGAACACCCTCTGGACGCCTCCTGGGGCTACCAGTGTACCGGCTACTTCGCCGCCACCAGCCGCTTCGGCACCCCGGACGACTTTATGTATCTGGTGGACCAGCTCCACCAGGCCGGCATCGGTGTCATTCTGGACTGGGTACCCGCCCACTTCCCCAAGGACGCCTTCGGCCTCTATGAGTTTGACGGCGAGCCCTGCTATGAGTACGCCGACCCCCGGAAGGGGGAGCACGCCGACTGGGGCACCCGGGTCTTTGACTACGGCCGGTATGAGGTGCGCTCCTTCCTCTACTCCTCTGCCCTCTTTTGGCTGGAGCAGTATCACATTGACGGCCTGCGGGTGGACGCGGTGGCCTCCATGCTCTATCTGGACTATGGCCGCCAGGGAGGGCAGTGGTGCCCCAACATGTTCGGCGGACACGAGAATCTGGAGGCCGTGGACTTCCTCCAGGCCCTCAACACCCACATCTTCATGGCCCACCCCGACGTGATGATGGTGCCGTTGGAGTACAGCGTCACAACAAGCGAAAGATGGTCGCAGGCGCGGTAGCAGCGGTCGATCAGTTCTTCATCATAGCCGTCGCAGCAGATCACG
>DXDX01000214.1 GCA_019115265.1 Candidatus Flavonifractor merdigallinarum
AGAGAGGGTCAGCTCCCATCATATATTTAGCTCTGGCAATTTTTAAATTGGTTCCAAGCTCTAAAACTCCATCATTTTGGATACATGCGCCTGTATTTGTAGTACTAATTGCGGTAAAGGAAGAAGAGTTGACGATAGAGACATGGGAATCTGCTGGAATGGAGAGTAATGGCGAGATGTCACCAGAAATGGCCACAGCATTCAGAGAAGTGGAGCCGGGGGCCTGCTGTCCATTCAAATCCAGAGTAACCCCATCCGGGATGGTGAGCGTCTGGGTGATGGTAGCGGGCTGCCACAGCTTGACGGTGCCGCCGCCGCTCTGGGCGGCGTTCAAAGCGGCCTCCAGCGTATCATACTTGGTGGAGGAGCCGCCCTGAATGAGTTCAAATCCATTGGTGACCACCTGATCGGAGGCCTGTGTGGACAGAGTGGGATAAGAGAGCTTGTGGGCGTTTGCCGGTGATTTGGTAACTTCATGGTTTTGACCAAACTGCCCCTTTCCGCTCAGGGCGGTCTCTGTCACGGTCTGGCTGCCCACCAGGAAATAGTGGAAACGGGCTTGGCCGGTGACAAGCTTCGGGTCATCCCAAGTGGGGTCAATGGCGTACCACTGCCCGTCGTTCAGTTGGACATAGTTCCAGGCGTGCTGTTCGCCGCTGGGCCAGTTGTTCTGGTTATAGGCCCAGCCTTCCACATAGGCGTTGGGGATACCCGCCGCGTCCGGCAGGACCTTGAAGGCGGTGGCATAGCCATAGCACACCGGGCCGGTGCTTTCGCTGTTGTTGCTCAGAATGCCGCTGGCGGCACACCGGGAGTAGTTGGATGCGCCCACACCCAGGGGGTTATAGACATTGTGCTGAGCAATCCAGTGTTCAGATAGCGCAGCTGGGCCACCCGGTCCCCGCCGGGCATTCCGGTGATAATTTCCTGGACCTTTGCCTCAAATTCAGCGCGTACGCTGGACAGAGTGCCAGTGTCAAAGCCCTCATAGAAAAAAGACTCACCTGTGATTTTGGAGGAGAGGCTCCACTGACCATTCGATTCGCTCCACACCAGCTTGGAGGAATCAATCCAGAAATACTCCGGGTGGTCCCGGAAAAAGGCGAAGATGGCGGCACCATCCGGGTTTCCCTGGGTAGGGGTATAGGAGACGGCGGAGGGGTCGGTGCTGTTTTCCGCCAGTTTTTCGACCTGGGCCTGGATGGCATCGTAGGCCTCCTGATTGGCGGAAGAGAGCTGGCCGTAGAACGCCTCGCCGGCGGTGGGGGAGTGGCTGGCTGCCTGCGCGGGCGGAACCACCAACAGGCCGCACAGCACACCACAGACGAGCAGCAGGCTGAGACAGCGTTTCAGGGGGGAGAATTGGGGCATAAAAACTCCTTTCAACATATGTGGGGGTACTTCTGAGGACTACATGGAATGTTATGGACCAGTATACCATCTGACCCAATCCGACACAATAGATAAATCCTACAAGACTACTGTGATATTTTTATCGGCCCAACCAGAACGGACAGAAACGTCCGCCCGGCAAATGCCGGACGGACGTGTGTGAACGGATGTTGGGTTATCCCAGGCGCCCGGCAATGACGCGGGCCACCTTGACGCCGGAGGCGCCGGCCTGCGCCAGACCGCGGGTGACCCCGGCGCCGTCGCCAATGGCGAAGAAGCGGGGCATGGCGGTCTCCAGTTCGTGGGAGAGGGCCAGACGGGAGGAGTAGAACTTGACCTCCGCTCCATAGAGCAGAGTGTCATAGTTGGCGGTGCCGGGGGCAATCTTGTCCAGCTGATAGATCATCTCAATGATATCGTCCAGCTGCCGCTTGGGGAGGGCGAGGGACAGATCGCCGGGTACGGCGGCGGTGAGGGTGGGGCGCACAAAGGACTTGCTCAGCCGGTGCTCGTTGGTGCGGATGCCCGCCACCAGATCCCCGAAGCGCTGCACCAGCACCCCGCCGGCCAGCATATTGCTCAGCGAGGCGATGTGCTTGCCGTAGCGGTAGGGCTCATTAAAGGGCTGGGTAAAGCGGTTGGACACCAGAAGGGCGAAGTTGGTGTTTTCGCTGCGCAGGGCGGGGTCGGAATAGGAGTGGCCGTTGACGGTGTTGATGCCCTCCACATTCTCTGCCACCACATGGCCGTAGGGGTTCATACAGAAGGTGCGCACCGGGTCGCCGTACTGCTTGGTGCGGTAGACCAGCTTGGACTCATAGACCACATCGGTGATGTGCTCAAACACCGTGGCGGGCAGTTCCACCCGCACGCCGATGTCCACCTGGTTGTTGATGAGCTCCAGGCCCAGCCCCTTGCACTGGTTGGCAAACCACTCCGCACCCGAGCGGCCGGGGGCGGCGATGAGCCAGGTGCAGTCCACCTGATCCCCCTTCTCGGTGGTCAGGCGGTAGCCCTCCTGGTCGCCCAGGTGCTCAATGGTGGCCACGGCGGTGTGGAAGCGGTATTCCGTGTACTCCTTCACCGTCTCATAGATGCTCTGGAGGATTTTCAGGTTGTTCTCGGTGCCCAGATGCTTGCATCGGGCCTGGAGGAGGTGGAGATCGTGCTCCAGCGCCCGCTTTTCCAGGGCCTTGGCGGCGGGGGTGGCGGTGGAGTAGACCTCGGTGGTGGCCCCGTGCTTGACGTTGATGGAGTCCACATAGTCAATGAGCTCCATCACCTCTTTTTTGTCCATAAAGTCGGTGAGCCACCCGCCGAACGCGGTGGTAAAGTTATACTTGCCGTCGGAGAAGGCGCCCGCTCCGCCAAATCCGCACATGGTGTCGCACACCCTGCACTGGATGCACTCCTTGACCTTTCCCGCGACAATGGGGCAGCTGCGGTGGTAGATGTCAGCCCCCTGGTCCAGGGTGAGGACCTTCAGATCGGGGCACAGGCGCATCAGCTCATACGCGGCGAAAATACCAGCCTCGCCGCAGCCGATAATGGCTACATCATATCTTGTATTCATGTGCGTTCGTTCCCTTTTCTCGTATTTGGAGGGGCGCAGACCACGCCTTCCCATTTATTTTTAGTATACCAAAAAGTTTTGCATTTGACAACGTATCTTTGGTTCAGTTGGAAAAAATGGCATCGGACAGGGTGCGCTGGGCCCCATAGATGGAGCCGCTGCCGCTGCACACATAGGACAGGGCGCACACCGGGAACAAGAGGGGAAGGGCGCTGTACCCGAACACCTCACATCCGATGAGGATAGGGGCCAGCAGGGTGTTGGAGGCTCCGCCAAAGACGGCGGCATAGGCCAGCGCGGCACACCACGCGCCGGGCAGACCCAGCACCGGCCCCAGGACCGCCCCCAGGGAAGCGCCGATGGAGAAGAGGGGGGTGACCTCGCCGCCCTGAAACCCGGCGGCCAGAGTGCAGACAGTGAAGAGAAGCTTCAGCGCCCAGTCAAAGGGCAGCACATCCCCCCCACCGGTTGCGAGCGCGATGAGGTTGGTGCCCAGCCCGGAGTAGCGCCCCCCGCCCAGCAGCAGGAGCAGCAGCGCCAGGACCGCGCCCACCCCCGCTGCCCGAATTACCGGATTGGGGAGCTTCTGGGCCAGAGCACTCTTGGCAGAGCGGAGCGCCCAGACAAACAGCCCGCCCACCAGTCCAAAGAGCACCCCGCACACCAGAAGTGCGCACCATCCCCGCGCGTCCGGGGTAAATGGGGTGAGCTCCACCGTGAATTTCTCCAGCCCCAGTGCTCCAGACACCGCAGAGGCGGTATACGCCCCCGCCAAGGTGGACAGCAGCGCCCGCAAATCCAGCGCCCCGGCGGTTCCCACCTCCAGCGCAAAGCAGGCAGCGGCCAGCGGGGTGCGGAAGAGCCCGCCAAAGCCTGCCGCCATCCCCGCTACCAGATAGAGCCGGTGATGGGTTTGGTCCAGTCTCCGGCTCAGACCGTGACCGATGGTGGCCCCAATCTGCACCGCCACCCCCTCACGCCCAGCGCTGCCGCCGGTGAGGTGGGTGAGCCAGGTGCCGCCCAGAATGAGGGGGATGAGGCGCAGGGGAATGGCGGGCGCCTCCTCCCGGCCTGCGGCAAAGATGAGCCCCATGCCCTGCCCGCAGGGCCCGCCCCAGCGGCGGTAGACCCAGGCGATGAGTGCCCCCGCCAAGGGGAGCCCCACCACCAGGGGGAAAAAGTGGGCGTCCCGTACCTCCCCGATGGCCAACAAGACCCGGCCAAAGAGGGCGTCCACCGCCCCCACCACAACGCCAATGACCACTGCCGCCAGCAGGGGCAGCACCCCTGTCCGCAGATGTTCCTTCCAGTGTTCCATATTTCTTTCCTCTCCTTCTGCCGCAAAAAAGGGCTGATAACCCCTGTGTTTCCACAGAAGTCATCAGCCCAATTGCGAGCGGTTTTACCCAAGCGGGTGCGGGAGAACCTCATTCCCGCGATTTACTTGTTTGGCTTGGTGCTCTCCCGGCACAGGCGGCGGAAGGCCGCCGGCTCCCGGGCTGCAAAAATGCGCTTTTCCCCGCTGCGGGGGTCAATGAGCTCCAGCCGGTGGGCGTGGAGGCACAGCCGCCCCAGCGGACGGGTCTTCGCCCCGTACTGCTTGTCCCCGGCGATGGGGTGCCCCAGATCGGACATGTGGACCCGGATTTGGTTTTTCCGTCCCGTCTCCAAATCCACCTCCAGCAGAGCGTACCCCCCACCGGCGGCCAAGGTGCGGTAGGCGGTGATGGCCTCCTTAGCATCCTTGCCCTTCTCCCCGGAGTAGACCAGGTGGGTGCGGGTCTCCCGCAGCCAGGAGCGCACCAGCCCCTCCGGGGGCTGTGGGATGCCCTCCACCACCGCCCGGTAGCCCCGGCGGAGCACCCGCTGGTCCCAGTCCTCCTGAAAGGCCCGCTTGGTCTCCTCGTTTTTGGCGAAGAGCACCACGCCGGAGGTGTCCCGATCCAGCCGGTGGACCACAAAAATGCGGGCGAACTTGTTTTTCTCCCGCACATAGTCGGTGAGAATGCGGTAGGCGGTGCGGAAGCGCTCCTTCTCATTGGCTATGGTCAGCAGCCCCGCGGGCTTGTCAATAACAAGGAGGTCCTCGTCCTCATAGAGGATGGGGAAGGGGAGGGCGATTTTTGGCTCCTCCTGGTGTGCGGCCACCCGCACCTTACTCCCCACCGGCACCGGCGTGTCAAAGCGGGTCACCGTCCGGCCATCCACCGCCACCTGGCCCCGGGCCAGCATGGACTTGATGTTGTTGCGGGATTTCCCCGTCACATGGCTCAGGAGGAAGGGGAGCAGGGTGTTGTCCTGCTCCGCGGTCCAGATCCAGTGGGGACGTCTGTGCTCTCGCTCCATAGGTGTCTCCTTCTCTGCTTGTCAGCCCCGCAGGGAGGCCTTGAGTCGGTTGGGGTAGAGGAGGAGGTCCAGCGCCTCCTCCATGGTGCGGCACGCCAGATGGGCGGCCAGCAGCGCGCCGGTAAAAGCGCCCTCGTCCCCCACCACCGCCAGAGAGAGTCCGGCGGCGCGGAGCATCTCCACATCATTTCGCCCGTTGCCAATGGCGGCGGTCTCGTCTGCCCCCAGCCGCTCCACCAAAGCGGCCTTTTCACGGGCCACCGCGCCGCCGTCAAAGACCAGCACCTCCACCGGGAGGGCGGCGCGCTGGGCGGCAACGGTGCCATTGGTGTCGGCAGTGATGACAAAGAGGGAGAGCCCCCTTCGAGCCAATTCCTCCAGCCGAGCGCCCACACCGGGCAGCAGATGCCCGTCCTTGGCAAGCGTCCCGTTGTAGTCCAGCACCAGATGCTTCAGACGGACCTCCCCCCAGCCGGGAATGGTGACTTCGATCATCTTACTTGCCGCCCTTGAGGGCCTTCATGCGGTCGGCGTGGCTGAGGATGCGCTTGCGCAGGCGCAGGTTTTCCGGGGTGACCTCCAGCAGCTCGTCGTCGTTGAGGAACTCCAGGCACTGCTCCAGAGAGAGCTGGCGGGGGGGCGTCAGGCGCAGCGCCTCGTCGGAGCCGGATGCGCGCATATTGGTCAGCTGCTTCTTTTTGCAGACGTTGACGGAGATGTCCTCCTGCTTGGGGGTCTCGCCCACCACCATACCGGCGTATACCGGGGTGCCCGGGCCGATAAAGAGGGCGCCGCGCTCCTGGGCGTTGAAGAGGCCATAGGTCACCGCCTCGCCGGTCTCAAAGGCCACCAGGGAGCCGGTGGAGCGGCGGGCGATGTCCCCCTTATAGGGGGCGTAGCACTCAAAGACAGAGGCCATGATGCCCTCGCCCTTGGTGTCGGTCAAAAATTCGTTGCGGTAGCCGAAGAGGCCCCGGGCGGGGACCAGAAACTCCAGCTTCATCCGCTCGCCCACCGGGTTCATCTCCTGGAGCTCGCCCTTGCGGGAGCCGATTTTCTCCATGACGGCGCCCACCGCGTCGGCGGGCACATCGCAGACCAGGCGCTCAATGGGCTCGCACTTCTTGCCGTCGATCTCCTGGTACAGCACACGCGGGGGGGAGACCTGGAACTCGTAGCCCTCGCGGCGCATGGTCTCGATGAGGATGCTGAGGGACATCTCGCCCCGGCCAGCCACGCTGAAGGCGTCGGTGTTGGGGGTTTCGGTGACCCGGAGGGACACATCTCGCAGCGTCTCCCGGAAGAGGCGCTCCCGCAGCTGGCGGGAGGTGACAAACTTGCCCTCCCGCCCGGCGAAGGGGGAGTCGTTGACCGAGAAGGTCATCTCAATGGTGGGGGCGGAGATTTTTACAAACTCCATGGGCTCCACACAGTCGGGGGCACAGATGGTGTCACCGATGGTGATGTCGCCGATGCCGCTCATGGCAATGATGTTGCCGGCGGAGGACTCGGTGACAGGCACCTTGCCCAGACCGTCAAACTCGTAGAGGGAGACAGCCTTGGCCTTTTTGGCGGGCTCGTCGGGGGTGTGGAAGTTGCACACCGCGATCTCCTGGTTCTGCTTGATGGTGCCCCGCTCAATGCGGCCAATGGCGATGCGGCCCACAAACTCGTTGTAGTCAATAGAGGAGACCAGCATCTGGAAGGGGGCGTCTACATCCGCCTCGGGGGCGGGGATATAGTCCACGATGGTGTCAAAGAGGGGAGTGAGGTCGGTGCCGGGCACGTCGGGGGAGTAGGAGGCGGTGCCCTGCCGCCCGGAGCAGAACAGGGTGGGGGACTCAAACTGCTCGTCGGTGGCGTTCAAATCCAGCAGCAGCTCCAGCACCTCATCCATCACCTCATGGATGCGCTGGTCGGGGCGGTCAATCTTGTTGACCACTACAATGACCTTGTGGCCCAGCTCCAGGGCCTTGGAGAGGACAAAACGGGTCTGGGGCATGGGGCCCTCGGCGGCGTCCACCAGGAGGATGACGCCGTTGACCATCTTCAGAATACGCTCCACCTCGCCGCCGAAGTCGGCGTGGCCCGGGGTGTCTACAATGTTGATTTTGATGTCCTTATAGTGGACAGCGGTATTTTTGGCCAGGATGGTGATGCCACGCTCCCGCTCCAGGTCGCCCGAGTCCATGACCCGCTCCACTGTGGCCTGATTTTCCCGGTAAATGCCGCCCTGCTTGAGCATTTCATCCACCAGGGTGGTCTTGCCATGGTCGACGTGGGCGATGATGGCTACATTTCTCAGTTTCGTGTTCTGCACGGATAGCACCTCTTATTGATATTGAATAGAAACGAAATCTCAACCTTGTATTATAAAGGAACCGGCGGAAAAAGGCAACCAGATCAGCGGAAAAGCCGCTATTTTGTCATTCTACACAGAGGGAGCAGACCAACATTGACATCCGCTACACTTTGCGATACAATAAATTTCAACTGATTTGAC
>DXDX01000215.1 GCA_019115265.1 Candidatus Flavonifractor merdigallinarum
TCCTTCAACCCCGACGGCGTGCTGACCGGCACCGCCGCTGCCAAGATGGTCCTGTGCGCTCTGGGCTACAAGCCCGAGTTCGAGGGCATCGGCGGCGCGAACTGGGAGCTGGCCACCAACACCCTGGCCACCAAGGTGAAGCTGTACGACGGTCTGACCAACCTGAACCCCTCCGAGACCATCAGCCGTGACAACGTGGCTCAGCTGCTGTACAACGGCGTTCAGGCCAACGAGGTGGAGTACCGCAACCTGCAGGGCGATTACTCCGGTACCCTGTATGCCCAGCCTGTCAACGGTGTGGACAACAACAGCACCATGCTGTATGTCCGCTTTGGCGTTGTGAAGGTTGAGGGCGTTGTGGTTGCCAATGAGGTCTTTGGCCTGGGCTCCACCGCCACTCCCGCTGGCAAGGCTCGCTTTGCCGATGCCAACACCTACCGCACCGACGCGGGCCAGCAGAACAACTACAATGGTGTGTACCCCGTGTCCATCCCCAACGAGTATGTGGGTCAGCGCGTGGTCATCTATGTGAAGTTCCCCAACGCTCTGGCCCCCAACGCCGCTGAGTCCACTGTCATTGGCGAGCCCATCCTGTCCGCCAAGAACACCGTGGTTTCCACCGGCGATCGTCTGAAGGACACCGACGCCGTCAAGTCCTTCCTGCGGGACAACAACCTGTCCATCGGCACTGAGAGCGCCACCCCCACTGTGGCTGGTACCTACTATCAGGGCGTCAAGACCCTGACCAAGGGTGAGTCCGGCTGGAACAACGGCGTGCGTCCCACCCTGGATAACGGCGTGAGCACTGTGGCCGGCAAGAAGCTGACCTTCATTGACCACACCGGCGACGGCACCGTGGACTACATCATCACCGAGAATCCCACCCTGGCTCAGGTCACCGTGTACAACGAGACCAACAAGGAGCTGACCATCGCCGGCGAGGGCTCTCTGGCCTTCAAGGAGATCGCCAATCCTGAGTCCGTTGCCAAGGGCGACATGGTCCTCTATGTCAAGTATGACGACACCTTCTACCTCTCCAAGCCTGAGACTGTCACCGGCGCTGTGACCGCCTACATCAGCGGCACCCCCGCCAAGGTGACTATGGACAGCAAGAACTACACCGCTTCTGCCAACGGCCTGACCAAGACCGGCACCACTCTGGAGACCCTGGATGCTGGCCAGAGCCTCATCGGCAACAGCTACACCTTCTACCTGGATGCCTATGGCAATGTCGTGGCCAAGGAGCTCTATGAGGAGACCTTCGGCAACTATGCTCTGGTTGTTGACAGCGCGGCTGGCGACGCCAGCGGCAGTGTCCTGGCCAACTCCGGCGAGGTTAAGCTGATGCTCAACGACGGCACCACTGCTGTCTACAAGGTCAACATGCTCGCTTCCGCTGGCCAGTTTAAGGATATCACCGCCAGCACCGACAGCGACAAGGAGTCCGCCATGGCTGATAAGCTGGGCAAGGACGGCACCAAGGATCTGGTGGGCCACATTGTGACTTATGTGGTGGACGGCAGCAACGTGACCATTGGTGATCTCTCCAAGAACGCCAATTACAGCACTGTGTACGGCACCTCCACTCAGGAGGTCAAGCGTGCCACTGCCAGCTACACTATCGGCACCACCAATGTGATTGTCAACGACAACACCCTCTTCTATGTGATGTCTGACACCAATGGTGACAAGAAGGCTGACCGCTACTCCCTGATTCAGGGCCTGAAGAACGTGCCTGTGGGCGCGATCACCGGCGCTACTGTGACCGGCGCTGCCTATCAGATCCGCACTGTGGACGGCCACACCACCAACACCGCCAAGGCTGTTGTGGTTTGGGACGGCAGCAACAGCTTCAAGGGCAGCCGTGAGTTTGTGTACATCATTGGCAACTACACTCAGACTCAGGACCAGATCAAGAACAACATTTACGAGTATCCCGCCGTGTTCGCCAGCGGTGAGAAGACCAGCATTCTGGTGAAGAACGGCACCTCCGCCACCGATGAGACCAATGGCAACGCCAGCGTGACCATCAAGAGCGGCAACATCTACGAGTATCGCATGAACGGCGACTACGCTGAGCTGTTCATCACCACCAACACCCTCAATGGCTATGTCACCTCTCAGGTGAATGGTAAGTCCATGGAGGTCCGTCTGGGCACCAATGGCTCCGACACCTACAAGAAGACCCACACTCTGGGCACCACCGTCATCAATGTGGAGGATTCCAGCAATGTCTATGTGATGGACAATGAGCCCACCGACGCCATGTCTGTGGCTTACGGCCTGAACACCGACGGCTATGTCTCCCTCATCTTTGTCCGTGACAGCGATGTCCACTTCCGCACCGTCACCAACTGGACCCTGAGCACCCTGAACATCAACGGTGTTGACGTGCCTTCCAAGGGCACCATCCAGGTTGCCAACGGCTTTGACCTCACTGTGAAGGCTGCCGGTGGCGCTGCTCTGGCCAGCGGCTCCAAGAATCTGGTTGCCTGGGCTGACTATGACGGCTCCAGCGCCAAGGACGAGTACCTGAAGGGCGATATCTCTTCCACCACCGGCGCCGGTACCATCACCATGCCCGCCAACGGCGTTGTGAAGATCGGCAGCGTGGTCGGCACCGAGTTTAACCCCAGCAATGAGCCCACCGAGACCGTCGGCGGCAGCACTACTCCCACCGGCGAGTACACTGTCACCTTCTACTCCAGCGAGTGGAGTGGCAAGTCCTTCTTCGTGAATGGTAAGGCCGCCACCATCAACACCGCTATGGGCATGAGCACCTTCACCGTGAAGAACACCGACACTGTGACCATTAGCGGCTTTAGCATCACCAAGGAAGGCTCCACCATGACTGTGGCTGACGGCGTTGTCGCTACCACTGACATGCGTGCCGGCACTGTGTCCTTCAAGGTGAGCAGCAATGTCACCCTGTACAAGGCTTCTACCATCACCGAGGTTGGCGGCACCACTCCTGAGACCCCCGCTGACATCGCCTCTAACATCACCTCTGTCAACCTGACCCTGCAGACTGCTGACGGCACTAAGGTTGAGGGCGGCAAGGTTACTCAGGCTAAGCTCAATGCTTCCAATTATCTGGAGGTCAAGGTTGCGCTGCCCGAGGGTTACACTAGCTCTAAGACCGCAGTTGTGACTTGGGTTTCCAACAACATCAGCAACTCCGTGAGCGACATGCAGCCTGGTTCCACCACTAAGGGTGTCTACACCGGCGCGAACAACAGCGCTCTCAATACTACTCTGGGTGTGGCTGAGAATGTCACCCTGAACATCACCCTCGAGGTTTCCGCCATCACTGAAAAGCCCGTGACCTACAAGCTGCCCAGCGGCTACACTCTGGACGGCACCGGCACCAACACCCAGAAGCTGGATACCGCCGCTGCTGGTAACCTGGAGTTCAAGCTCATGGGTGTTCCCGCTTATGCTGCCAAGGTTGACGTGTCCTACACCGTCACCGGCACCAACCTGGACAGCACCAAGACCTACACCGCCAGTGGTCTGGCTGTTTCTAACCTCCAGATCACTGTTCCCAGTGTGAAGGCTACCGGCGATGTGGTTGTCACCGTGACCGAGGTTAAGGTGACCGACGTCAAGGCCGAGATCAAGCTGGCCGACGGCGTGCCCGCCAGCCTCATCGCCTTCCACGGCGGCGCCCAGGCCATGACTGTCGGCTCTGCCAAGAAGCTGGCCAACATGGACGCCACTCTGCCCACTAACGTCAACAAGGCCACCGTGTCCTACACCGTGACCGGCGCTACCGGCAGCAAGCTGACCGGCACCTTCGATGTGGACAGCAGCGCTGCCAGCAATAAGGGTTGGATCACCGACGATTTCACTCCCACCGGCGATCAGGCCGTGGTTGTGACCATCGACAGCGTGACCTACACCGAAGCCAAGAATGCTGCCATCAAAACCACCGCCCTTGGCACCGTGGATACTGGTAAGACCATCACTGTTGGCGTCAAGACTGTCCCCAGCATTAAGCTGCAGAAGAGTGGCGACACCTACACCAATGCTGAGGCTCTGACCATTACCCTGACTCCTGGCGCTGCCTGGAGTGCTAACGGTGTGAAGATTCAGCTTTCCGGCGCCACTAACGGCTCCATTGCTGACAGCGCCAATGTGGTTTCCACTGCAACTGGTGGTGCCGACAGCAGTCCTGTTGAGATCACTTTCCAGGCTGGTGAGCTGACCTTCAACGACCTGAGCAAGACCATTCAGTTTGTGGTTGAGGACAACCCCTAAGCACCATAAATATACAGCAAGTACTTCTTGGCTGTAACTATGGGAAAGCGCCCCGGACCGTTCGGTCCGGGGCGCTTTCTTGCCTGTTATATCAGCGCTACATACTTGTAGCGATTGCCGTTGCTGTTCACGGTCAACCCGGAGCCGCTTCCCGACAACGTGAAGCCGGTGCTGTTGAGCGTAACCTCATAGTTGGGTTCCCCATCCTGAATCGCGCAGATAATGGTTGCTCCGTAGAATATGAAAACCGCTTGTGGAGTTCCGCCCAGAGAGATATCCTGTCTCGCGCCGTTGCCGGTGTAGGTGCCTACCACTACCCGGCATTTGGTGTTGACGGTGGCGCTCAGACTGTTCAGGGCCGATACGCTGGCTTTTCCGCTGAGCTGGGACTGCAAGCTGGAAATGGTGCTGGACGTACTGCCGCTGTCGGCTTTCGCCGCCAACGCCGTGTCGATTTTCTGGAAATCCTGGTTAAAATCTTCCCGGCGAAACTGGTCCTCCGGCACCCATTGGTGCAGGCCATAGTTTGGTGTGTATGTTGCCATAAAAACATCCCTCCTGGCACACGCCATACCAGGAGGGATGGAGGGGACGTACCCGTCCCGCAGAAGCCAGACATTACAGCAAGTCTCCGTCCAGAGCGCTGAGCACATAGCTTCCCGTGTCGGTGGTCACATACCACGCGGGAATCAGGGTAAAGGGCCGCGTGCCAGAGAAGTGATACCCCGGCACCAGGGAGACAATCTGGCTGAACATCCGCCCGCTCTCATTGCGCTGGCCGAGGAAGCGCACCAGCAGGGTAGCCACGGTGACGGTCTCTTCCAGGTTCTCCCCCGCACTGCCCTGGGGAAGGAGGACCCCCTCCATATGCCGCAGCGCTCCATCGGTGTAGGAGAGGGTAATCTGGGCGTTAAAGACGGGCTTTTCCCCCAAAAGCTGCCGGTAGGTGAGCTGGGTCGTCTCCTCTTTGGCGTCGCTCTCCAGATAGCTGGCCGGAATGCCGCAGCGCTCCAACAGCTGCTGGGCGTGGTGCTCCGGGGTTTCGCTGTCCAGCGGCAGCGCCCCGTCGGCAAAATCCGCCGCGAAACGCCCGGTGGAAAAGGCCTCCATGGTGCCCAGCGCACTGGTGTACACCGCCCGTGCGCCGCTGGACTGTACCGTCACATCCCCCAGCAGGGTGCGGGCCAGAGTTTCCCCGGCGGCCGTCTCCTCCTCCAGAACCAGCGTGGGGAGGGAGGCGTCCGGCGGGAGCTGGGACGGGTCCACCGTGATGCCGTTGCGCTCCAGCAGGGTCACCGCCTCGGTGCGGGCCTCCTGCCGGAACTGGCGGGCCTGAAATTCCTGTGACACCACCATCACCAGCAGAAAGGCGTTGAGGCCCAGCAGAATGAGCAGGATGATGTTTTTGATTTTGGACCACTCCATGGCCGCCTCCCCTTAAAAACCGCCCCACTGGGCCGACATGGCATTCATGCTGTCCTCATAAAAGAGCAGCAGCTCGGCTCGTTTCTCCTGGGTGTGCAGACCCTCCAGAGCCGCCGCCGCCAGCCGCTCGCTGAGCAGGGTGGAGAGATGCTCCGTCTCCTGATAGCACCGGGGCCGGATGGTAAAGGTGGTGACTTGCCCGCCCAGTACGGTGAATTCCGCCGCCGGGCAGCCATCCTCAAAGAGGACCACCGCCCCGTCCAGCACATAGTCCAGAGACACCTGCCAGCCGCCCTCCACCTCCTCCACCTGGGAGAGCGTGAGCCGCCCGGCGCTCTCGGAGCTGCCGCACCAGGCGGACAGGGCCTGCTGTGTCAGGCGGTAGGCGGCGGCTATGGCGGCGCTGCGGCTGGGGGAACCGCTGCCGTCCAGGGCCGGATAGCGCACCTCCAGCTGTGTGCCGGAGGCCTCGTAGTGCATGGAGCCGTCGGTGGCAATGCGCAGCTCGTCGTCCTCCCGGATGACCCACTCGCCGGGCACCTGGTAGTCGCTGCCGTGGAAGCCCATGGCGTTCTCCAGGGTGCCGCGGTCGCTGGAGTTGCTCAAATCCAAGGGCCGCATGGCCTGATAGATGGCCGGGCGGGGAGAGGAGGAGAGGAGCATCAGCTCGGGGGAGAGGGCGCCGTAGATGGTCTGCTCCAGCTCAAAGCCGTAGCGGGCGCCATTGTCGGTGTAGCTTTGCAGGGCGTCGGACAGATACCCCTCCCAGGTGACGCTGGTGGAACAGCGGTAGTAGTGCCCACTCTCCGCCTCCTGGTAGCAAAGGGCGGCGGTGCTGCCCCCGTCCCAGGCGAGGACCAGCCGCCGGGCGCTCTGGGTCAGCCCCTCAGCCCCCAGATAGTCCAGCGGCACCCCGTTCAGCAAATCCAGATACACACCAGGGGCGCGTAACATCTCCTGCCACTCTTGGGCGGCGATCTCCTTGGGATCTCCGGCGCTGGCCAGTCCCTCGGTAAAATAGCTGCTCAGGGCGGAGACAATGGGCAGCAGCACCTCGTCGTCGTACTGCACGCCATAGCGGATGGGGGCGCCGTTGTCCCCCACCCCGTGGCAGATGGCAAGGCGTACCGCCGGGACCGGCTCGCCGGGGACGCCGGGGGTGTGGTCGCTGCTTTCCACCGCCGGTGTGGGGCGGAGCCAACCGGCCATCTGGGCCAGCAGGGTGCCCTCTCCCGCCAGGCCGGTATAGAGCTGGCTGCGGACGGCCAGATAGACCGCCGAGAGCATCAGACAGACAATGAGGATATCCTTGCCCAGCTCGAGGAGACGCTCCTTCCGGCTGCGCTTGGGCAGGATGACCGTGGGCCGCTTACGACGCTCCATGGCTAGGTCCCTCCACCAGCAGTTCGATGCGCACCGTCAGGCCCGGACCGCTCCGGTCCACCAGGCGGATGACGCCCCCATGCTGGTCAATAATCTCCTTGGCGATGGACAGCCCCAGGCCGGTGCCCCCCGACTCCCGCGAGCGGGCCTTGTCCACCCGGTAGAAGCGCTCGAAAATGCGGGGGCGGTCCTCCGCCGGGATGCCGATGCCGTTGTCTGAGACCTCCATCCAGACACGCGGGCCGCTCTGGCCCGCCTGAATCTGAATTTTTCCATTGTCCGGGGTGTACTTGATAGAGTTGGAGACCACGTTCATCATCACCTGGACAATGCGCTCCCGGTCGCCCACAATCTGCGGCAGGTTGTCCTCCATCTCCAGGGTGACCGTGTGGCCGTGGCGCTGGGCCTCCATGCGCACGGCGTTATACACATCCGATACCGCCTGTCCGAAGGGGAAGCGGGCCAGATGGAGAGCGCTGTGCCCCGAGTCAAACCGGGACAGGGTGAGGAGGTCCTGTACAATGTGGGTCATCCGGTCGCTCTCGCTGAGGATGACTTCCAGGAAGTTCTTTTCCATCTGGGGCGGAATGGTGCCGGCGCTGTCCACCAGCGTCTCGGCGTAGGAGCGGATGTTGGTGAGGGGGGTGCGCAGCTCGTGGGAGACATTGGCCACAAACTCCCGGCGCATCTCCTCTGTCTTGCGCTGCTCGGTGACATCGTGGATGACCACCAGCACGCCGCCCTGCCCCTCCCGGGAGAAGGACGCCAGCAGCAGCTCCAGACTGCGGCCCTCCACATTGCGGTCCGCCTCCAGATAGTCGGGCTGCTCCAGTCCTAGCACCTTAGACAGGGGGGCCACATCTCCGAAGAGTGTCTCATAGTCCGGGCCATCTTCCTGGCCCACCGGAATGGGGCGGCCCAGCATCCGCTCAGCGGCGGGGTTGGCGTGGATGACCGCTCCGGCGGTGGAGAAGGCCACCACACCGTCGGTCATGTGGAGGAAGAGGGTGTCCAGTTTGCTCCGCTCGTTCTCCACCTCGGCCAGCGTCTCCTGGAGCTGCCGGGCCATGGCGTTGAAGGTGCCGGTGAGGATGCCGATCTCGTCCCGGGAGGCCACCTGTATTTTGTGGGAAAAATCCCCCTCGGCCACCCGCTCCGCCCCCTCAGTGAGGCGCTCAATGGGGATAATCATGGTCTTGGACAGGAGGAAGGAGAGGAGAATGGAGATGACCAGCCCAAAGAACAGCGCCTTGACAATGAGGTCGATGATGGCGCTGTTGAGGGCGGAGGCGGTCTGGCGGTTGTCGCGGATGTAGATGACATAGTGCTCACCGCCCCGCTGGATGGGGAAGGCCACGTCCATATAGGCGGCGGAGGGGTCGCTCTGAAAGCCCTCCTTCCCGTTGAGGGCGGACAGGAGGTTGTTTGAGTAGTTGGTGCCCGGGTCGTTCTGGGGGTCGGAGCTCTGGAGGCACTGGCCGGCCTGCCCCTCCAGTACATAGTAGTTGCGGTTGCGCCCGTCTACGCCGAGGACGCCATTGTAGGAGTCCAGAATCTGGGCGATCATTTTGGCGCCGCTCTCCTCCCCCTCGGTAGGGCTTTGCAAATCCCGGAGAAAGGCCTCGTCGGTGATGACCTCCTCCATGCGCTCATAGAAATCCCGCAGGTAGAAGCCCACCACGGAATTGATGAGGAAGGCGCCCACCACCGTCATCAGTGACACGATGAGCAGTGTCATGATGAGCACCAGCTTCATATGCAGGCTGCGAAACACGCGTGGGCCTCCTCTCGTTGTCTCAGGTGATGGCGGGGCCCATCAGGCCCCGTGGAACAGATAGCCCTGTCCCCGGCGGGTGAGGATGAACTGGGGGGAGGCGGGGTCATCCTCCACCTTCTCCCGCAGACGGCGGATGGCCACATCCACCGCCCGAACGTCCCCCACATAGCCCTCGTAGTTCCACACATGCTCCATCAGCGCCTCCCGGGAAAAGACCTTGCCGGGCTGGGAGGCCAGGAACTTGATGAGCTCATACTCCCGCTGGGTGAGGTCCAGCGGTGCGCCATCCTTAAAGACCATCATCTGGTCGGCGTCAATGGTGATACGCCCCCCGGAAGAGGGGGCGGCGGGGGTGGGAGCGGGCGCGGGCGGCACAGCGGAGAGCATCTCGGTGCGCCGGATGTTGGCCTTCACCCTTGCCAGCAGCTCCCGCATGGAGAAGGGCTTGGTGATGTAGTCGTCCGCCCCCAGCTCCAGGCCCAGGACCTTGTCCGTCTCCTCCTCCCGGGCGGTGAGCATGATGATGGGGGCGCGGCGGTTCTGGGCCCGAATGGCCTTGCACACATCAAAGCCGTTCATCTTGGGGAGCATCAAATCCAATAAAATGAGGTCCGGGTTTTGCTCCAGGGCCAGCTGGAGGCCGCTGTGGCCGTCAAAGGCCTCCAGCGTCTCATAGCCCTCCCGGGTGAGGTTAAAGCTGAGAATATCCACGATGTTCTTTTCGTCTTCCACAATCAGAACACGCTTGCTCATGGCACACTCCTTACTCAGTGCGCCGCGGGGCGGCGCCGGGATTGAGGGAACCTTACAGATTCAGAAGGGTCTTGACTTTCAGCACTGTGGCAATGGTCTTGCCGTCGGTGATTTCGCCGGACATGACCTGTTCCACCAGCTGGGAGAAGGGCATCCGTTCCCCCTCCAGAAACTCGTCCTCGTCGGGGTGGGAAGCGCCCTCTTTCAGCTCGCGGGCCAGGTACATGTGCAGCACCTCGCTGGAGAAGCCGGGGGAGGTGTACATGGCGCCCAGATAGGTCAAATCCGCCGCCTCGGCCCCCACTTCTTCGCTCAGCTCCCGCAGGGCGCACAGGCGGTGGTCCTCGCCGTATTCCAGCTTGCCGGCGGGCAGCTCGGTGACCACCTTCTGGAAGGGGTAGCGGAACTGGCGCACCACGGTCACGGTGTTGTCGTCATAGAGGGGGAGGATACACACGCCGCCGGGGTGCTCCACCACCTCCCGGGAGGCGATGCGCCCGTTGGGCAGCTCCGCCTTGTCCAGGCGGACGGTGACAATGCGGCCTTTGAACTTGATTTCACTGGAGACGGTCTTTTCAAAGAGTTCCATACTGCAAGACTCCTTTTTTACCGGCGGGACCGGCATTTGTCCATAGATAAGCATAGTGTATCACAAAATTTTCCCCGCCGCTACCCCGGAAGCGGGATAGGCGGGTCTAAACCCTTGACAGGCATGCTATAATAAGATACAAGGCTCAAGGAAGGAGGAGAGTCGCGGTGGATCGCAAGGGCACCAAGCTGGTTGCCAAAAACAGCAAGGCCTTTCACGACTATTTCATTGAGGACCGCTACGAGGCGGGGATCGCCCTGGCGGGTACCGAGGTCAAATCCATCCGCCAGGGAAATGTCAACCTGAAGGACTCCTTCTGCATTATTAAGGATGGTCAGATGCAGGTGGTGGGGATGCACATCAGCCCCTATGAAAAGGGCAACATCTTCAACAAAGACCCTATGCGCCCCCGTCGATTGCTTATGCATAAGCGGGAAATTCGCAAATTGGCACAAGAAATTAAAACCGAAGGTTATACTTTGGTTCC
>DXDX01000216.1 GCA_019115265.1 Candidatus Flavonifractor merdigallinarum
GGCCGCCCTTTTGGAGGGGAGTGGAGAGGGGAACGAGAAGTTCCCCTCTCCGCCTTTTCTTTCCCCGGTTTCTTTTCCGCGAAAAGAAATCGGGCGCTGTCCGCGTAGGACGCCCGCGCGGCGAGCGCAAACATCCCCCGCCTTGGGCGGGTAGCACCCTTTTTACTCTGGTGTCAATGCCCGGCGCAGATGCTCCATAGCCCGGCGCTCAATGCGGGAAATCTGCACCTGAGACACCCCCAGCACCTTGGCGGTCCGGTCCTGGGTAAAGCCCCGGTAGTAGCGCAGGGCCACCACCTGCCGCTCCCGCTCGGGCAGGGCGGCCACCGCACTGCGCAGGGTCTCCCGCTCCAGTACTCCCTCCTCAAAGCTGTCCTCCCCCAGCAGGCTCTCCAGGGTAAGCCCCTCCCCCGTCTCCATCTGGAGGGAGGCCACCGGCTGTCCCGCCTCCTCCGCCGCGGCAATCTCCTCGGCGCTCAGACCAGTCTCCGCCACCAGCTCGGAGAGGGTGGGCTCTCGGCCCAGAGCGGTGGAGAGCTTCTCCCGGGCGGTGCGGATGCTGCCGCAGCGCTCCTTCAACCCCCGGCTCACCTTCACCGCCCCGTCGTCCCGCAGAAAACGGCGAATCTCACCGGCGATTTTGGGCACAGCGTAGGTGGAGAACTGACAGCCAAAGGCGGGGTCAAATCCCCGCACCGCCTTCAAAAAGCCCAGGCAGCCCAGCTGGTACAGATCGTCCGGCTCCACGCCCCGGCCATAGTAGCGCCGCACAATCCCCCAGATGAGGCCCGCGTTGTCCTCCAAAATTTGCGCACAGGCCTCATTGTCTCCCTTTCGGGCCTCCTCCAACAGCTCCGGGGTGTCCGCTACGCTCACGCGGGCGCGCCCATGCGCCGGGAAATCCGCCGGCGCATCACCACCGTGGTTCCCCGTCCGGGCCGGGAGCGCACCCGGACGGTATCCATAAAGCTCTCCATAATGGTAAAGCCCATGCCGGAGCGCTCCTCCCCGCCGGTGGTGAAGAGGGGAGAGCGGGCCTTGTCCACATCCTCAATGCCCACGCCGGTATCCTTGACCACAATCTCCACCGTGCGGTCCTCAAAGAGCCGCAGGCGCATCTGCACCACCCCCAGGCTGTTGGGGTAGGCGTGGACGATGCAGTTGGTCACCGCCTCGCTGACGGCGGTCTTGATGTCGTTGACCTCCTCCAAGGTGGGGTCCAGCTGGGCCACGAAGCAGGCCGCCGCCGCCCGGGCAAAGCCCTCATTGGCCGAACAGCTGGGAAAGCGCAGAAGCGCCTCGTTGCTGCTTTGCTGTTTCATATGTATGCTCCCTCCCCGGGTGGGCCGTTGTGCCCGCCCGCTCTTATTCCACCGTGACCAGACGCTCCACGCCGGCGGCCCGCAGCACCTTGCCCGCCTGCTCCGGCACGCCCGCCAGGCGCAGCTGGCCTCCCAGAGACTGGACCTGCCGCCAGGTGCGCAGCACCACCGCGATGCCGGAGCTGTCCATAAAGGTCACCCCCGACAAATCCAGAATCAGCTCCCGGGGCGCGGTGGTGTCCACCAGGTTTTCCAGCTCCCGCATCAGCGAGCGGGCCCGGTGGTGGTCCACCTCCCCCCGCAGCAGCGCGGTGCGCACCCGCCCTTCTCCCGTGCAGGTGATTGCCATGGCTTGTCCCTCCTTTGATGCCCCAACCTGCGGGGACAAAAAAATCGCCTCATACCAATTTCTGGTATGAGGCGATTATACCCGATGCCCGCCGCACAATCCGTCGAAGGGGTGTCAGCGCAGTTCATATTCCGAAATCTTGTTGAAAAGCTGCCGGGCGCTGATGCCCAGACGCCGGGCGGCTTCCGTCACATTTTGGCCGGTCTGCTCCAGCACCCAGCGGAGATACTCCGCCTCGCTCTTGCGCTTGAACTCCTTCCAGCTCAGGATGGTGTCAAAGCGGGGGCGGGGTTTGGGCTCCTCGGTGGGGGTCAAATCGTAGAGCACCGGCAGACCCCGCTCAGTGATAACCCCGTCCTCCGAGAGGACCACCATCCGGTCCACAATGTTTTTCATCTCCCGGAGGTTGCCGGGATAGTTGTAGTGCATGAGAAAGTCCCACGCCTTGGGCACAATGGTGGTGATGTCCCGGTGGAACTCCGCCTGGGCCCGCTGGAGGAAAAAGCGCACCAAATCCTCAATGTCCTCCGGCCGCTCCCGCACAGACGGGATGCGGATGACAATAGTGCTGATGCGGTAGAGGAAATCCTCCCGCATCCGCCCCGCCCGGATTTCGGTATAGGGGTCCTTATTGGTGGCAGAGAGCAGACGGAATTCCACCTGCTGGGACTGGTTGGCCCCGATGCGCTCAATCTGTTTGGTCTCAATGGCGCGCAGGAGTTTTACCTGGGTGCTCAGACTCACATCCCCAATCTCGTCAATAAAGAGGGTGCCGGTGTTGGCCTGCTCAAACCGCCCCTCCCGCGCCCGGGTGGCCCCGGTAAAGGCCCCCTGTTCATGGCCGAACAGCTCCGACTCCAGCAGGGTATCCGGGTAGGCGCTGCAATTGACCACCACAAAGGGCCGCTCGCTCCGGTCGCTGCACGCGTGGATATACCGCGCCACCACATCCTTGCCCGTGCCAGACTCCCCCAGAATCATCACATTCACATTGGAGTCGGCCACATTTTCACAGTTGCGCAGGGCGTCCAGATAGGTTTTGGATTTAGACTCCAGGAAGAACGACTGGCGCATTTCTTCCTTTGTTGGCATTTTAGACATACTATCCCCGATTTCTGTGTTGCTTTTTTCGTAAGTTGCCTATATTGTACCAGAACATTCCTTCATATGCAAGAAAAAATTTTCTCACCTCGAAAAAAGTCCTCAGAATATCCTAAGTATTTCCAAATACTTAAATCGTGGTTACAAAAATTGTTTGCATAGATAATCGCGATGACTTTCCAAATCCTTTATTTAAAAAATTTTTGGTGGAGTATGCCCAAATTGGCACGCCGCTTGCATTATATATAGGCAGAACGCCGGAAGAAAAGGAGCGCGATCCACCATGGGATATACAGTGGTCACCAACAACGTGCGGTGCCGGGACCGGTATGAGGGCGAGTACGATGTGGTCTACAATGAGGACTGGACCTATCTGGAGGTTTTGCTTCAGGTGCGCAATCTGGTCCAGGATGGTGCAAAGCTCATCACCCATCCCATGGCCGGCAGTCTGAAGCCCAACCAGACCCCCTTCCGCTCGGTGGTGGTGGGGACCTACTCCATGGAGGACAAAGAACCCTGGGAGGATGTCATGCTGATTGAAAACAGCATTGACTCCTGTCAGAAGTTCCTCCGGGGCCGTCCTCTCCCCAACTGGCCGGAGGACATCAAGAAGGACTGCCGAACGCTGGATCTCTCCTTTATCGAAGGCGCGATGGCAAGGGCACCCCGGTGCCCAGGGACTACCGAATGAAAGTGAGGAATGACAATGAGACTAGAACTTGGCAAGATCCACATCAAAGATGTGCAGTTCGGCGCTGAGACAAAGGTCGAGGCTGGCGTTCTCTATGTGAACGAGGAAGCGATCCGCAAGTTGGTCCTGGAGGATGAGCGCATTATCGGGTGCCGTGTCGAACTGGCGCACCCCGGCGAGTCCTGCCGTATCACCCCCGTCAAGGACGTGCTGGAGCCCCGCGTGAAGGTCTCCGGCGGCGGTGAGATTTTCCCCGGTGCCCTGAACAAGGTGGGCCAGGTGGGCAGCGGCCGCACCCACTGCCTGGACGGCGCCTGCGTGGTCACGGTCGGTAAGATCGTCGGCTTCCAGGAAGGTGTCATTGACATGTCCGGCCCCGCCGCGGACTACTGCCCCTTCTCCAAGACCCAGAACGTCTGTGTGGTCATCGAGCCCAAGGACGGCCTGGAGACCCATGACTACGAGCAGGCCGGCCGTATGGTGGGCCTGAAGGTCGCCAACTATCTGGGCGAGTTTGCCCGCGATCTGGAGCCCGACGAGGTGGTCGTCTATGAGACCAAGCCTCTGCTGGAGCAGATCGCCGAGTATCCCGACCTGCCCAAGGTGGGCTATCTGCACATGCTGCAGTCCCAGGGCCTGCTCCACGACACCTTCTACTATGGCGTGGACGCCAAGACCTTTATCCCCACCCTGATGTACCCCACCGAGATCATGGACGGCGCCATCGTCTCCGGTAACTGCGTGGCCCCCTGCGACAAGGTGACCACCTATCACCACTTCCACAACCCCGTTATTGAGGACCTCTACAAGCATCACGGCAAGGACCTCAACTTCGTGGGCGTCATCCTGACCAACGAGAACGTGTTCCTGGCCGACAAGGAGCGCTGCTCCGACATGGTCGCCAAGCTGGCCAAGTACATCGGCCTGGACGGCATCCTCATCACCGAGGAAGGCTACGGCAACCCCGATACCGACCTGATGATGAACTGCCGCAAGGTGCAGCAGGCTGGCGTGGATGTGGTTCTCATCACCGACGAGTTCCCCGGCCGCGACGGTAAGTCCCTGTCCCTGGCCGACGCCTGTAACGAAGCGGACGCTCTGGCCTCCTGCGGCAACGGCAACGTGGTCATCCACTTCCCGCCCATGGATCGCCTCATCGGCATGACCGACTACATCGAGATGCAGATCGGCGGCTGGGCCGGCTGTAAGAATGACGACGGCAGCTTCGACGCGGAGATTCAGATCATCATCGCTTCCACCATCGCCAACGGCTTTAACAAGCTGGCGGCCAGAGGGTACTAATAGAGGAGGTGTGCCTTAATGGATAAAATCAGAGTTGTTCACTACATTAACAACTTCTTCGCCGGCATCGGCGGCGAGGAAAAGGCCGATATTCCCCCCGAGATCCGTCCCGGCACCGTAGGCCCCGGCCTGGCGCTGCAGCAGGGTCTGGGCGATGAGTTTGAGGTCGTTGCCACCGCCATCTGCGGCGACAGCCACTTCGGCGCCAATCTGGAAGAGGATACCGCCAAGCTCCTGGACATGATCGCCGAGTATAAGCCCCAGCTCTTTGTGGCTGGTCCCGCGTTCAACGCCGGCCGTTATGGCGTGGCCTGCGGCACCATGGCCAAGGCTGTGGAGGAGAAGCTGGGCATCCCCGTCGTCACCGGTATGTATGTGGAGAACCCCGGCGTTGACATGTTCCGCAAGGACCTGTTCATCATCGCCACCGGCGACTCCGCCGCTGACATGCGCAAGTCCATGCCCAAGATGGCCGCTCTGGCCAAGAAGCTGGCCAAGGGCGAGGAAGTGCTGGGTCCCTCGGTGGAAGGGTATCATGAGCGGGGCATCCGTGTCAACTACTTCGCCGATGTCCGCGGCTCCGAGCGCGGCATCCAGATGCTGCTGAAGAAGATGGCCAAGCAGCCCTTCGAGACCGAGTATCCCATGCCTGTCTTTGACCGTGTGCCTCCCGCCCCTCCGGTCACCGATATGAAGCACGCCAAGATCGCGGTGGTTACCTCCGGCGGTATCGTGCCTCAGGGCAACCCCGACCACATCGAGTCCTCCTCCGCCACCAAGTGGGGCCTGTACTCCATCGAGGGTATGGACCACATGGACAAGAAGGACTTCATGACCATCCATGGCGGCTACGACCGCGCGTTCGTCACCGAGGACCCCGACCTGGTTGTGCCTCTGGACGTGCTGCGTGAGCTGGAGAAGGAAGGCGAGTTCGGCGAGCTGGCCAACTACTTCATCACCACCACCGGTACCGGTACTTCCACCGGCAACGCCAAGCGTTTCGGCGAGGAGTTCGTGCCCAAGCTTCTGGAGGATAACATTACCGCGGTTATCCTCACCTCCACGTGAGGCACCTGCACGCGTTGCGGTGCAACGATGGTAAAAGAAATTGAGCGCGCTGGTATCCCCGTGGTTCATATGTGTACGGTTGTGCCTATCTCCAAGACGATCGGTGCCAACCGCATCATCCCCGCCATCGGTATCCCCTATCCTCTGGGCGATCCCCATCTGGGCGAGGAGGGCAGCTACAAGCTGCGCATGAAGCTGGTTAAGCGGGCCCTGAAGGCGCTCCAGACCCCCGTGGACGGCCAGACTGTGTTTGAGTAATCCTCTGCCACGGCCCTAGCGGCCTGATGTGTATGCTGTGTACGGGGGCACGCGAAGGCATTTTACCTCCGCGCGCCCCCGTTCCCGATTTGTGAAAGGGGCGTTTTATGGATAAGCCTGTCGTAAAACCCGGTCGTGTACTTACTTATGCTGGCGCTTTCATGGCCTTCCTCATCGGCTCCGGCTTCGCCACCGGCCAGGAGGTTCTGCAGTACTTTGCCGCCTATGGTCTGGGCGGCGGTCTGGTAGTGGCGCTCTTGTGTGTGGTCGCTTTCATCTTTGTGGGCGGCTGCTTCATTGCCGCTGGTAAGCGCGAGAAGTTTGAAAAGGGCAGCGACGTCTACCGCTACTACTGTGGCAAATACATCGGCACATTCTACGATTATTTCTCCATCATCTTTATCTTCTGTTCCTTCATCGTCATGATGGGCGGCGCCGGCTCCACCATTTATGAGCGCTTTGGTCTGCCCACCTGGACCGGCAGCGTGGGCATGATGGTCCTGGTGTGCATCGTCACCCTGCTGGGCCTGAACGGCCTCATTGAAGTCATCGGTAAGATGGGTCCGGCCATTGCAGTTATTGCCATCTGCCTGGGTGTTTACAGCTTCCTGTCCAATCCCAGCGGCGTCACCGAGAGCAGCGCTATGCTGACCTCTGGTGAAATTCCCATCGGCTCCGGCGCCGGCGTTTTGAACCGCGTGGGCACCAGCCCCGTGTCCTCCGCCAGCTCCTATGTGGGCTTCTGTATGCTGTGGCTGGCCGCCTTCCTAGCCGCCATGGGCAAGGACACCAACAGCGTCCGTGAGGGCGTGTTCGGCACCACTGCCGGCGCCATCGGCTTCACTCTGGGCTGCACCACCACTATGCTGGGTCTGCTGGCCTACCTGCCCGATGTGTACGCCTCCGCTATCCCCAACCTGATTCTGGCTGGCCGGATTGCTCAGTGGCTGTCCATCCTCTTCTCTGTCATCATCTTCTGCGGCATTTTTACCACTGCCGTACCTCTGCTGTGGCAGGTTTCCTCCCGCTTCACCAAGGAGGGTACCTCCGCTTTCAAGATCACTACGGTGGTCTGCGCTGTGGTTGGCACCATCATTGCCATGTTCATCCCCTTCCAGACTCTGGTCAACGTGATCTACGGCATCAACGGCTATGTGGGTATTATCCTGCTGCTCTTTATCATTGTGAAGGAAGTTCGTCGTCTCATGGCCAAGAAGGCCTGATACGCTTGGGTTATCTCTCTCTCACCTCCCTTTTATACACCAAGGCGCGGAATCCGGCCGGATTCCGCGCCTTGGTGCGTATCGCGGCTGGATTCTCCGTTGCCGCAGATTGGAAAACATGGTATGATGGAGTCAAAGAATGGAACCAGAATGGAGGGGGCCCGTATGAAATACAGACGCAGCAGCCTTTCGATCCGCAGCCTCTTTCTGGCCGTCATCCTCCTGATTTTTTTTCTCTTCTCCCTCATCAGCCTCCATTTGGTACGCAATTTTATTTGCAGCAACACCCAGATCATGGGGGAAGAAATCGCCCGCAGCTTCTCAGTCAACGAGGATTCCCATCTCTATGCCTATGAGCTGCTGCTGAAAAACGCCGTCCGCTGGCTCCAGGGGCAGCTGGGTGAGGGGAACGACCAGTCCCAGCTCCAGGAGTGGATGCAGAATTACCTCACCTATATCCAGGACACACTGGGCTCTCAGGATATCGACCTGTATGCCGTCCTGGATGGGTGCATGGTGGGGACCAATGACTGGGAGTGTGATACAGATCTGGACCCCACGGAGCAGAGCTGGTATCAGATGGCCATTGCCGCCAAAGGCACCACTATTTATTCCGACTCCTACACCGATGCAGTCACCGGTCAGAGTGTCATTACCATCGCCCAGTCCGTTGGCTCCACCGAAAATGTGCTGGCCATTGACCTCTATCCCCAGCACTTTCAACACTGGGCCAACGTGGATTTTCTCCCGCCGGGCAGCTCTTATTTTCTGTGCGACTCGGCCGGTACTGTGCTGTGCTACACCACCAACGGCACCAGTCAGATTTCCGATGTGCAGAGCTACGCCGACGCCCTCAACGCCAAAATTGAGTCTGGAGAGCTGTCCAATACCATCTCTCTCTTCCGAAACAGCGGCGAACGATACGGTGTCTATCACCGCCATACCACCAATGGCTGGATTTCCATTATCACCATCCCCTATCAGTATCTTTTCCATGGCCTGGATGAGCTGATTTTGTGGTATGTGGGGATTTTTACCCTCTTTCTGCTGCTCAGTGCCATGATGTACCTGCGGGAGCGGCATCTCAACCACCAGGTCGCCTTGAATCAGGAGACGGTGCGCATCCTGGGCGAGTCCTATTACGCCATCTACCGCATCAATTTCCACACTGAGACCTATACAATGTTGAAACATGATGACGCCCAGTACATCAACCTGCCCCCCCGCGGGGATTATAAAGAGTTTCTCAACTTTCTGCACCGTGTGATGGACCCGGAGGTCTACGCGGAATTTGAGGATAGCTTCTCCCTTTCCAGCATCCGCCGCCTGGTGGAGCGGAAGGTCCGGGACTACGGCGGCGATTTTCAGCGCCGCTTCCCCGATGGAAACCGGTGGGTCAATGTCCGGCTTCTCTTTGACAACTCCCTCCGGCGGGGGGAGGCCATTCTCTGTTTCCGGGAGGTGGACGAGGAAAAGCGCCGCCAGCTCCAGCATACAGAGCTTTTAAAAGAATCCCTTCTGGCCTCACAGAACAACGCCAAGGTGCGCAGCCTGTTCTTTGCCAACATGTCCCACGACATGCGCACCCCCCTCAACGCCATTCTAGGCCTCTCGGAGCTGGCCACCCACACCCTCAACAACCCCCAGCAGACGGAGGACTATCTGCACAAGATTACGCTGTCCAGCAAGCACCTGCTTAACCTCATTAACGATGTGCTGGAGATGTCCAAATATGAACAGGGCCACTATGCGCTGGACTTACAGCCCTTTGACCTGCAAAAGCAGCTGGAGGAAATGCTGGATGTGTTCCACCTCCAGGCCCAGCAGGAGCACAAGCGCTTCCAGGTCTGTTTCCAGATTCACAACACCCGTGTTGAGGGCGATTTTTTCCGCATCCAGCAGATTCTCAACAATCTGCTCTCCAACGCCTTTAAATTTACCGCGCCAGGTCAGTCCATCTCCCTCTCAGTGCGCCAGCTGGACGACGGTTCCCACAGCCAGTATCAGTTTGTGGTGGCGGACACAGGCGCTGGCATGTCCAAGGAGTTTTTGTCCCGCCTCTTCGTCCCCTTTGAACGGGAGACCCGCTTCGGGGCCAAATACGTCAGTGGGACCGGTCTGGGAATGCCCATCGTACACAACATCGTCTTGCAGATGGGCGGAGAAATTCATGTGGAGAGCGCTCTGGGAGAGGGCACCACCATCACGGTTACTCTTCCTCTGGCGCTCCAGGCGGGCGCGGAAGAGCCCGCCGCCCCCGCAGCCCCCGTAGAGCCTGTCTCCCTGTCTGGCCGACGCCTGCTGCTGGCGGAGGACAACCCCCTCAATATGGAACTGGCCACGGAGATGCTCCGCCTCAAGGGAGTGGAGGTCACACAGGCCTGGAATGGCCGGGAGGCGGTGGAACAGTTCCAGTCCTCGCCCAGTGGCTGGTTTGACGCCATTTTGATGGATATGCAGATGCCGGAGATGAGCGGCTGTGAGGCCGCCCGGGCCATCCGTGCCCTCCCCCGCCCAGACGCCAAGGAAATCCCCATTGTGGCCGTGACTGCCAACGCCTATGCCGAGGATGTAGCCGCCACTCTGGCCGCCGGTATGAACGCCCATATCGCCAAGCCCATTGACTTCTCCCTTCTGGAGCAGACCCTGGGCCGGTTCCTCACCCACACCTGATGAAATCCCCGGCGTCTCTCTGGGAGAGACGCCGGATTTTCGTACCATATTCGGTCATTGAGGAGGATAATCAGGGAAAGTCGACTTTTTCGTCGAAAACAGTCGAGAAGTTTACATCCATTATTTGTCAGAAAGACCTTGCATCAGCTGTCTGATTATGGTAAATTGTTAGAGGATCGATCAGACGCTCTGGCCAGGCGGACGAAATGGATTTCAAGATTGGAAGAAGGAATCGACATGGACACTGTAAAGCGAGTCTTGATCGCAGACGCCAGTGAAGAATTTCGCCGGCTGCTCTGCGACGCCGTTTCCAACGAGCCCGACCTGGAGCTGGTGGGCGAAACCGGCGACGGCAGCGAGGCCCTGCGCCTCATCCGGGAAGAACTGCCCGATTTGGTGGTGATGGATCTGGTCCTGTCTGGAATGGATGGCCTGGAGGTGCTCCAGGCTCTGCATGGGCTGGAATTCCGTCCCCAGGTGCTGGTCCTCTCCAGCTTCGTACGCAGCAGCGTGGCCGATCTGGCCGCCTCGGAGGGGGCCGACTACTACCTGATGAAGCCCTGCCGCATCCCCACCGTGCTGGAGCGGCTGCGCCAGATGGTCCATCTTCATACGGCGGATGAGGATGAGGCCCCTTCTGGCCATAGCCAGAGCCTGGAGAGTGTGGTCACCTCCATCATCCACGAGATTGGCGTGCCCGCCCACATCAAAGGGTATCAGTATCTGCGTGAGGCCATCATCATCGCGGTCAAGGACATGGATGTCATCAACGCCGTCACCAAAATTCTCTATCCCGAGGTGGCCAAGCATTTCGGCACCACCGCCAGCCGGGTGGAGCGGGCCATCCGCCACGCCATTGAGGTGGCCTGGGACCGGGGCGATTTGGAGACGCTGCAAAAGTATTTTGGCTATACGGTGAGCAACGCCAAGGGCAAGCCCACCAATTCCGAGTTTATCGCCATGATTGCCGACCGCCTCCAGCTCCAGCGCAAGGAGCAGTGAACATAGCGCCGCAAGAGCCGCTGATTTGATTCAGCGGCTCCTTTTTTGTATAATAGGGTGAGGCTGTTTCAGAATTGTAGTTCAAATTTCAGAGCGTTTTCAGGTTAAGGCAGTATACTGTGGAAAACCATGACACACCTGCACAGAGGAGTGATTGACATGCGAATTCTGATTGTAGAAGATGAGACACGTCTGGCCGAGACGTTGGGGCAGATTATGGAAGAACAGCACTACCAGGTCGATGTGGTCAACGACGGCGCAGACGGTCTGGATTACGCCCTGTCGGGCCAATATGATTTGGTGCTGCTGGATGTAATGCTCCCCAAGCTGGACGGGTTTGAGGTGGCGCGGCGGCTGCGGGCGGCTCACATCTCCACCCCCATCCTCATGCTCACCGCCCGGGACGACACCGGCGACAAAATCACCGGCCTGGACTGCGGCGCGGACGACTATATGACCAAGCCCTTCGACTCGGGGGAGCTGCTGGCCCGTGTGCGGGCCCTCACCCGGCGGCAGGGAGAGGTGCTATCCCAGAGCCTGATGGTCTCCGACCTGACCCTCAACCTGTCCACACGCTGCCTGAGCTGTGCGGGCAAATCGGTCCGTCTGGGCTTTAAAGAATTTGACGTGCTCCGCCTGCTGATGGCCGCCCCCCGGGCCGTCATCCCCAAAGAGGACATCATCTCCAAGGTCTGGGGTATTGAGTCGGACGCGGAGGACAACAATGTGGAGGTCTACATCTCCTTTCTGCGGAAGAAATTTCACTTCCTGGGCACCCGGGTCTCCATCGGCACCGTGCGCAAGGTGGGGTATCACCTGGAATATCCCCTAAGCTGAGGAACGGGCGATGATTCAAAAGCTGCGGCGCAAGTTTATCCTCATCAATATGCTGCTGGTCAGTGTGGTGCTGGTGGTGGTGCTGGCGTTTCTGATGGGCTCCACCTCCCAGCGTCTGCGGGACCAGAGCCGGGACGCCATGCGCCTGGCCCTCAAATGGGAGGATGAGGATTTGCCGGTGCGCATTGAAATCGACCTGCCCCCCCGGGAATCGGATGAGACCTACCAGCAGCCCGGCAGCCGGCAACTGGCCATGGTGCCGGTCTTTACCGTCACGCTGGATGAAAATGGGGAGATTCTCTCCACCGCGCTGGGCGGCAACATCACCGTCAGTGAGAGCGCTCTGGAGGAGGCCATCTCCCAGGTTCTGAACTCCGGCCAGACGGAGGGGACCCTCTCCCATCCCCGCCTGCGCTTTTTGGTGGATGCCACGCCGGACAGCGTACAGCGCATCGCCTTTGCCGACTGGAGCTGGGAGGTGGAAAATCTCATGTCCCTGGCGGTCACATCCCTGCTTATGGGCATCGGGGCACTGTTCTGCTTCTTCCTGGTGAGCCTGTTTCTCTCCAATATGGCCCTGCGCCCGGTGGAAAAGGCCTGGGAGCAGCAGCGGCAGTTTGTAGCCGACGCCTCCCACGAGCTCAAAACCCCCTTAACCGTCATTCTGGCCAACGCCGGGATTCTCCTCTCCCACCCGGAGGACACGGTGGCCCAACAACAGAAATGGATTACCTTCATTCAGGATGAGGCGGTGCAGATGCGCAGTCTGGTGGAGGATTTGCTGTTTCTGGCCCGCAACGACGCCGCCCGCCAGCCCATCCAGTTTGCCTCCCTCTCCATGAGCGAGCTCACCACCAGCTGTGCGCTCCTCTTTGAGTCGGTGGCCTTTGAGGCGGGCATCACACTGGAGAGCGACATCCAGCCTGACCTCACCATTCAGGGGGATGAGGGGCAGCTACGCCGCCTGGTGATGATTTTGCTGGACAACGCGGTGAAATACGCCGGAGACCACGGCAAAGTGACCCTCACCCTCTCCCGCCTTCAGGAAAAACTGCGCCTCTCGGTGGTCAACAGCGGCCCCCCCATCCCGCCGGAGCACCTGCCCCACCTGTTTGAGCGCTTCTACCGGGCGGACAGTTCCCGCTCCCGGGAGAAGGGCGGGTATGGTCTGGGGCTCTCCATCGCACAGGCCATTGTACAGGCCCACGGCGGCCGGATTACCGTCACCAGCTCCGCCCAGAGCGGCACCTGTTTTACCGCCCTGCTGCCCATCACCCACCGCCACCGGGGCCGCTCCACCCCCTCTCTCCCTTCCAAAGCATAAAAACTCCCCCCGCCGCGCTGAGCGCGGCGGGGGGAGTTCCACATTTGTGGATTAGTCGAAGATGGTCTGCTCTTCCACAGGAGTCTGGAAGGCGTTGAGGGCCTTCTCCACCAGCTTATAGCGCAGCTCGAACTCCTCCTCGTGGGTGAGAGCCGGGTTGCCCAGGGGGTGGGGAATGGCGATGGTGGGCACAATCCGGTTGGCGCCCACGGTCATGGAAATGGGGGTGACGGTGCACATGTGAACCACAGTGACACCGGCGCGCTCGATCTCTTTTACCATCGTTGCACCGCAACGAGTGCAGGTGCCTCACGTGGAGGTCAGGATGGCGGCCTTAATGCCAGCATCCCGCAGCTCCTTGCCGATGGCCTCACCGAACTTCTTGGCGCTGGCCACGGCAGTGCCGTTGCCGACGGTGGTGAAGAAGTAGGGATAGATGCCGCCGATCTTGCCTTCCTTCTCCATCTTACGCAGCACGTCCACGGGCAGGACGCGGTCGGGGTCCTCGTTGGCGTAGACCGGATCGTAGCCGCCGTGAGCGGTCTCGTGGTCAGCGGAAGTCAGATCCTCAAAGCCGCTGATGTCGTAACGGCCAAACTTGGAGGCGGAGGAGGACTCAATGTGGTCGGGGTTGCCCTTGGGCACGATACCACCGGAGGTCACCAGAGCGATGGTGGTGTGAGCCAGGTCGGTGATGGCAGCACCGGGAGCCACGCGGTCAAAGGAGGGCATGGGGAACTCGGTGGTGTAGGGCTTGCCGGCCAGCTTGTTGAGCAGCATCTTCACAGCACGGGTGGAGCCGCGCTCCTGCTCGAAGAAGTTGACGCGCAGGCCGTTGGGCATGTAGCCCTCCTCGGCGGAGGCGCCGATCTTCTCGCCCTTGGCCAGCTTCAGGGCCAGGGAAGCCATCTTGGGGGCAGCGTCACGCATGCCGGCGGCGCTGTTCTTGGTGGCGATGATGTAGACCTTGGTCTTGAACATGTCGGCGCCGGGGTTCTCCTCGTACATACCGGTGACGACAGGCAGTTTCAGCTCGTCCTTCACGGCAGCGGCCACGGTGCCGCAGGCCACGCCGTAACGGCCGGCGTTGAAGGCGGGGCCGCAGATGACCACATCGGGCTTCGCGGCGGAAATCATGTCCAGGACGGTCTTCTTGGCCACGTCCAGGTTCTCGTTGAAGTAGGAGTCACCGCAGATCACGGTGCCCACGATCTCGGCCTCGCCCTTGAACGCGGCGTTCAGAGCCAGACCGGGACCCACAGCGCCCTCCCGATACTCGGGGGCGTAGTCGGCCTTCTCTTCGCCGCCGATCTGGGCGAAGAACTGGTTGATATAATGAACAACTCTCAGACTCATTACCGTTCCCCTCCTTACTTAGCGGGCGCTGAGCTTGTTGAAGCCCATCTCGTTGGTGGCGCCGGTGATCACCTGCAGCTCGGCATCAATGCTGCCGTCAGCGTTCAGCGAACCGTCGTGGCCGCCGGCGATGATGTCAGCCGCCTCAATGTGGCCGATCACCTTGTCCATCTTGGGCAGGTGGATGACCATGTTGGCGTTACCGCCGGTCACCACAGCGTCGGCAGCGGCGTCGGCGTCAGCCAGGGACTGGGAAGCGCCGTCCTGACCGGCGTACTCGTCGGTGATGATGACGGTCTTGATGCCAGCACCCTCCAGCTTCTTGCAGTTCATGATGAGATCGGTATCGGGGTTACCGAACCCCTCCTGGCTCACCAGGGCGCCGTCCAGCTCCAGGAAGGAGGCCAGCTTGGTGGACCAGTCGGAGGAGCGCTCCTTGTCGGCCAGGTACACGTTCTCGTTGGTGATGATGACACCCACGAAGTTCAGGGTCTTGCCGTGCTGCTCCAGCAGGTCGTGGATGACGGGGTTGTTCAGGTGGTGATAAGTGGTGTTCTTATCGCAGGCGGACACGCAGTTGCCGCTCAGGATGGCGCCGTCCATGGTCTCGGTGGGGTTGAGGATGGTGGGCATGGAGCGCTTCATATCCACACCGTACACATAGGTGTCGTGGAGCAGGCCCTGGCTCTGGAGCATCAGGACATAGCCCACGCGGGGCAGGTTGGGATACTTCTCCTTGCCGCTCATGACGCCGTCGGTCTCATAGACCTTGGTCTCGTCGGGAGTCAGGTTGCGGGCCAGCTCACCCAGGTAGGTGGCGGCCTTCAGGCCGGCCATCCGGATGGCGTGCTCGTGCTGGTGCTGCTTGATGCCCTCCTTGGGCTCGCAGATCATGACCAAGTTGTTCAGCTTGGAGAAGGGGGTGTACTCGGCGCCGGGGCCGGTCATGTCGATGATACCCTCCTGGAAGCCCACCACCTTACCGGTGGTGACCACGGCGCAGCCCTTCAGAACATGGGTCTTGCCGCTGCCCACGGTGGTAACCTTGGAGATCATGCCGGGGAACACGCCGCCGGGGCCCTCCACCTTCACGCGGGGCTCGATGACGTCCTTAACGGGGATAACACGCACGGACTCGCCGGGATGAACCACCTCGAAGTCAACCGAGGCCAGGTCCTCGTCCTCCAGGAGCAGAGCGCGCAGCTCCTCCACGTTCACGTAGAGGGTGCCGTTCTCCACCTTGGAGCAGTCGCCGAGCTTAATGTCGCTGATGTGAATTTCGCCAAGTTCCAGCCGCATAAGTTCTCACTCTCCTTTTTTTAATTGCGGGGCAATGGCCCCATCGATGAGCCGAAAATCGATCTCCGCAAAGTCCTCCCGCATAGCGGGCGGGGCGTCCTCCCCCCGCTGGAAGCGGGGTTTGAACTGCCGCAGCATCCCCAGCGCGCCCTCGATGAGTTCCAGCGATTCCATGTCCACGCTGCCCGTCTCCTCGGTGAGTGCCACCGAGCGGAAAGGCGTCTCATTGGGCTTGACGCTGCCGGCCAGCGGATGGGTCAGCAGCTTGTGCCCCTTGTGGACCAGGTCGCGCACTGTCTTTAGCACGTCGACATGTCCGCCGTCCACGAACTGGAGGGGACAGAGACTTCCATAGACTGCACGGACCTTTTCGTTGTTCGTCACCACAAGCACGTTGGTTCGCTCCTTTGCAGATAAAAACAGAGTACGGTTCAGGATACATCACATGACTTGTATCCGCCCCGTACTCTGTAATAGACCTGAGAGTTTCCCCCCGTGCAGGGGGTTGCACCTTCGGTGCCATGCTGACGCATGGGCTTTTCAGAGCTCTGTCCGGCTGCGGTACGGTTACCTGAGAAATTCCAGCTCCACTCGGCATCATGAAGCCTTTATACCTTCGGTGTCCGGGTCCAAATGGCCCGGCGCTCTCCCGCAGCTTTCATCCAGTTATATTTGTTTTTTCGATGGCTGTATTATAGCATATCGTCTTTTTGAATACAACCCCTCAAAATTTTTACGTCACGATTATTTAATTTTGCCGATTTTTCTCTACGATTTGCCCAAAATGGTGTGAAAAAAATTGCTCACATCCAAATCGTGTGTTGGAATGCTGCTCCAAGAAAATTGACTGACCAGTTCAGCTGGGGAGACCGGCTCCGGGCGGTCCAGCAGCCCGGCCAGGGCGGCCAGATGGCCGGTCAGCTCCTGGGGGGTGAAGCGCCGGCGCAGCTCTCCCAGATCCAGATCCCGCTCCCGTTTGGACAGCCTCCGCCCGTTCTCCGCCACCAGCAGAGGGACATGATAAAAGGTGGGGGGCGTCATCCCCAGCAGGCGGTAGAGGTACATCTGCCGGGGGGTGGAGGAGAGCAGGTCCGCTCCCCGCACCACCTGGGTGATCGCCATCTCCCCGTCATCCGCCACCACCGCCAGCTGATAGGCGTAAACCCCGTCCGAACGGCGGATGAGAAAGTCCGAATGGCCGGCATGCAGCTGTTCTTCATAATGCCCGATGTGTCCATCTATAAAAGACATTGATTCTGTCGATACCATCAGACGCCAGGCCGGGCGGCGGGTGCGCTCCAGCTCCGCCCGCTCTTCCTGGGAGAGGGTGCGGCACCGCCCGCTGTACCACTCCTGACCGTCCCCCCGGTGGGGGGCGGAGGCGGCCAGGCGCTCCGCTCGGGTGCAGTAACAGGGGTAGACCAGCCCCTTTTCCTCTAAGGTGCGAAAACACTGGGCATAGTACTCCGTTCGCTCGCTCTGGGAATAGGGGCCGTGGGGACCTCCCACCTCATACCCCTCATCCCAGTCCAGCCCCAGCCAGCGCAAATCGTCCGCCAGCAGTTGGGCGTACTCCGGCCGGCAGCGGTCGGGGTCCAAATCCTCCATCCGCAGCACCATGGTTCCACCCGCCGAGCGCACCGACAGCCACGCCAGCAGCGCGGTAAAGAGGTTGCCCAGGTGCATCCGCCCGCTGGGGCTGGGGGCAAAGCGCCCCCTGACGTTTGTCTCCATCTCTTCCACTCCCCTTTCCGTCCGTCCAGTATACCACAGTTTTGGACCTGGGGTACTCTTTTTTCCCGCCTTGCAAGTTCTGGAGGAATATAGTATAATGAGTTCAAATTCAAACTGCATCGTTCTGCACTCCGAGCAAACGCGCCTACGGGCTGACTGCCTATGGCGCCGCGCCGATGGGTGGCACGGGAAACCGGGCCGCCTTCCGCTTTTGAAAAGGAGTCGCTTCCCAACGGGGGTATCATACCCCCGCTGTTTCCACACCTGGAAGCGCCGCCTGGTCACGGGCGGCGCTTTTTCGCGTACAGACGGTATAAGATAAGGAGGAGTTCCCCCATGAAGCTCATTGAAACCCGCCAGGCCGTGGGCCATGTGCTCTGCCATGATTTGACCCAGATTATCCCCGGCGTGACTAAGGACGCTCGCTTTCGTAAGGGCCACATTGTCATGGAAGAGGACATCCCTGTCCTCCTCTCCATGGGCAAGGACCACCTGTATGTCTGGGAAAAGACCGAGGGGATGCTCCACGAGGATGAGGCCGCTCAGCGTCTGCGGACGCTGGCCCAGAATGCGTATATGACTGCTACCGACGTGAAAGAGGGCAAGATTGAGCTGAAAGCCGCCATTCACGGCCTGTTCCGGGTGGATGTGGAGCGGCTGTACGCCGTCAACTGTCAGGACGAGGTGATGATCGCCACCCGCCACACCAACACCGTGGTCCATCCGGGGGACAAGCTGGCCGGAATGCGGGTCATTCCCCTGGTGGTCTCCGAGGAGACGGTGCAGGCCGCAGAGCGGGCCGCTGGAGATAAGCCCCTTCTGGAGCTGCTCCCCTTTGTGCGCAAAACGGCGGCCATTGTCACCACCGGCAGCGAGGTCTTTTATGGCCGGATTGAGGACAAGTTTACTCCGGTCATTCGGGCGAAGCTGGAGCAGTTTGGGATAGAGGTCCGCTCGGAGGTGAAAGTCCCCGACGACCGTGCCCAGATTATCTCCGCCATTCAGGCCGCCCACGAGAGCGGCGCGGAGCTGATTCTCTGCACCGGCGGCATGAGCGTGGACCCCGACGACCAGACCCCCGGCGCCATCAAAGCCGCCGGTGTGGAGGTGGTCCACTACGGCGCTCCCGTTCTCCCCGGCGCCATGTTCCTGCTGGGCTACTTCCCCGACGGCACCCCGGTGATGGGCCTGCCCGGCTGCGTCATGTACGCCAAAGCCACCATTTTCGACCTCATTCTCCCCCGGGTGCTATGTAACCTGCCGGTAAGCCGTTCGGATTTGGCCCGTCTGGGCCACGGCGGGCTTTGCTTGGGGTGCGAGAGCTGCCACTACCCCATCTGTCCCTTTGGTAAGGAGGCGTAGGGGATGCAGACCCACATCGAACTGGAAGAGGCGGTGGAGCTGATTACCGCCTCCCTCTCCCCGCTGGGGACGGAGCTTCTGCCCCGTCTGGAGGCTTTGGGGTGCACCCTGGCCCAGGACCTCCCCGCCCCCATGGACCAGCCCCCCTTTGACCGCTCCCCGCTGGACGGCTACGCCCTGCGCAGCGCCGATTTGGTTGGGGCCAGCCGGGAGCACCCGGTGGTGTTGCCGGTGGTGGAGATTGTGTACGCCGGCGGCGTGCCCTCCCGCCCGCTGGCGGCAGGGGAGGCTATGCGCATTATGACCGGGGCTATGCTCCCCATCGGCTGTGACTGTGTGCTCCAGCACGAGCGCACCAACAACGGCATGGAGCAGGTGGAGATTTACGCCCCCCTCTCCCCCCATCAGAACTACTGTGACCGGGGGGAGGACTACCGGGCGGGGACGGTTCTGCTCCCCGCCGGGATGGTGCTGGACGCCGCCGCCATTGGGGTACTGGCCAGCGCGGGAATCTGTCAGGTACCGGTGCACCGCCGCCCGGTGGTGGGAATACTCTCCACTGGGGACGAGGTGGTCCCGCCGGAAACGCATCCCCTCCCCCCTGGCAAAATCTACGGCTCCAATCAAGATTTGCTCACCGCCCGCCTGCGGGAGCTGGGCATTCGCGAGGTGCGCTGTGTCCTCTCCCCCGATGAACCCCAGGCGGTGGCGGACACCATGGCGGAGCTCTTGAACACCTGTGATATCCTCCTCACCACCGGCGGGGTGTCGGCGGGAGACAAGGATATTTTCCATGAGGCGCTCCCTCTGCTGGGGGTGGAGCGGGTATTCTGGAAGGTCAACCTGAAACCGGGCACCCCGGTAATGTACTCCCTCAAAGACGGGAAACCCATCCTCTCTCTGTCGGGCAACCCCTTTGCCGCCGCCGCCACCTTTGAGCTGCTGGCCCGCCCCCTTCTGGCGGCCCTGACGGGGGAGGCGCACTTCGCCCTCACCTCACTCACCGCCGTGACGGAGGACGGCTTTCCCAAAGCGAGCCCCGGCCGCCGCTTCCTGCGGGGAGTCTACCGCCGGGGCCGTGTGGCGCTGACGGGGAAGAACTCCTCGGGCCTGCTCGCCTCTCTGGTGGGGTGCAACTGTCTGGTGGATCTGCCCGCCGGATCGCCCCCGGTGGAGGCGGGGCAGACGGTGCGTATTCTGCTTCTCTGATCGTTACTCTGGAGGTTTTTTCCGATGGAACCGAAATTCAACCACTTCGACGACGCGGGCAACGCCATTATGGTGGATGTCTCCGCCAAAGCCCCCACCCACCGCCTGGCGGTGGCCCAGGGGAAAATCAAGGTCTCTCCGGCGGTACTGGAGGCTATCACCGGCCACACCGCCGCCAAGGGGGATGTGCTGGGGGTGGCCCGTGTGGCGGGGATTCTGGCCACCAAGCGCACCTCGGAGCTCATTCCCCTGTGTCATCCGCTGGCCCTGGCCCACTGCTCCGTGGACTTCACCATCCTCCCGGAAGAGTGCGCCGTACTGGCGGAGTGTACCGCCAAACTAGACGCCAAGACCGGGGTGGAGATGGAGGCCCTCACCGGGGTATCGGTTGCCCTGCTCACCATCTATGACATGTGCAAAGCGGTGGACAAGAGTATGGAAATCTCCGACATCCACCTGGTTTATAAGGAAGGGGGCAAGTCGGGAACCTATCGCAACCCCGGACACTCTGGCCCCGCCGTGGTGGCGGTGAGCGGGGTGAAAAACTCCGGTAAGACCACCCTCATTGCCGCGATGCTTCCCCATCTGACTGCCAGAGGGCTCAAAGTGGCCACCATCAAGCACGACGGCCACACCTTCCTCTCCGATCCGCCCGGCACCGACACGGGCCGCCATATGGAGGCCGGGGCCTGGGGGACCGCCATTTTTGATACAGAGAAATATAAGGTGGTCCGCCGGGGTGAGGTGGACGAGCGGGCGCTCATCCAGCGCTTCCCCGACGCCGATCTGGTGCTGCTGGAGGGGTTCAAGCACTCCCCCTGGCCCAAGCTGGAGGTGGTCCGCGCGGGCAACTCGGCACAGCCGGTGTGCGACCCCGCCACCCTGCTGGCCCTGGTCACGGATTTGGATTTGACAGTGGAGGGCGTCCCCACCATCCCCTTGGATGGGGCGCGGGCCGCCCAAATCGTCCTGGACTACCTGGAACGGGAGGGACGGCTGTGATTGACGGACAGGGCCGCACCATTGACTATCTGCGCATCTCGGTTACCGACCGGTGCAATCTGTGCTGCGTCTACTGTATGCCCCCGGAGGGGGTGGAGTGGATGCCCCACGCCGACCTGCTCTCCTATGAGGAGATTATCCGCCTGTGTCACCTCTTTGCCCGCCTGGGGGTGCGCAAGGTGCGCCTCACCGGGGGGGAACCGCTGGCCCGGAAGGGCCTTCCCCAGCTGGTGGCGGGCATCCGCGCCATTCCAGGCATTGAGAGCGTGTCCATGACCACCAACGGCATTGCGCTAGCCGAGCAGCTGCCCGCCCTTCTGGACGCGGGCCTCTCGGCGGTGAATCTCAGCCTGGACACCCTGGACCGGGCACAGTACGCCGCCATCACCCGGCGGGACAAGCTGGAGGACGCCCTCCGGGGCCTCCACGCCGCTCTGGACGCCCCCGGCCTGCGGGTGAAGCTCAACTGCGTCCCTATGGGGGAGAACGACGGGCAGCTGGTCCCGCTGGCCGCGCTGGCCCAAGACCACGATTTGGCGGTGCGCTTCATTGAGCTTATGCCCATCGGCCTGGGGGGCGGCCTCCCCGGCCGCACCGAGGAGGAGGTCCGCGCCCGGCTGGAGGCCGCCTTTGGCCCCATGATCCCCTGTTCTGAAACCCTGGGGGCCGGGCCGGGCCACTACTTCACGCTCCCCCATTTCCTGGGAAAAGTGGGTTTCATCAGCGCCATGACCCACCAGTTCTGCCACCAGTGCAACCGGGTGC
The DNA here is from genome assembly GCA_019115265.1 of Candidatus Flavonifractor merdigallinarum. Lineage (GTDB taxonomy): Bacteria > Bacillota > Clostridia > Oscillospirales > Oscillospiraceae > Pseudoflavonifractor_A > Pseudoflavonifractor_A merdigallinarum. The sequence goes on from DXDX01000216.1 coordinate 21,878, forward strand.
GCCTCACCGCTACCGGCTTTTTGAAAACCTGCCTCCAGTATGAGACGGGGGTGGATTTGCGGGCGCTCCTGCGGGGCGGGGCGGATGATGGTGTGCTGGAGGCCGCCATCGCCGCCGCCATCCAGCACAAGCCGCTCCGCCACCACTTTGGGGACGCCGCCGTCCAGCGGGCGGACGAGCGGCACAACATGCATCAAATTGGGGGGTAAGTCTCCTAGATTCAATGACGAGGTGTAGAATATGGGCAAGGTAATTGCTGTTTGTATCAGCGAGCAAAAGGGCACCCAAAAGCACCCGGTGGACACGGCCCATCTGGTGGAGGACTGGGGCATTGAGGGGGACGCCCACGCAGGCAAGTGGCACCGGCAGGTGTCTCTCCTCTCCCACAACAAAATCGAGGCGTTCCGGGCCCGGGGCGCGGAGGTATCCGACGGGGCTTTTGGAGAGAACCTCATTGTGGAGGGCATCGACTTTGCCGCCCTCCCCATCGGCACCAAATTCTACTGCAACGACGTAGTGCTCCAGCTCACCCAGATTGGCAAGGAGTGCCACAACGGCTGTGAGATTTTTAAAAAAATGGGCGAGTGCATCATGCCCAAGCAGGGGGTGTTTACCAAGGTCCTTCACGGCGGCGACATCCGCCCCGGAGATGAACTGCGTTTGGAGCTCCCCTTCCGGGCGGCGGTCATCACCGTCAGCGACTCCGGCGCGGCGGGGAAGCGGGCCGATTTGAGCGGCCCCACCATCTGCACGATTTTAAAGGAGGCGGGCTATCCGGTGGTCCACACCGCTCTCCTCCCCGACGAGCGGGAGGAACTGGCCGAAGAACTGCGGCGCATTGCGGATGAAGGGGTGGCCGATTTGCTGCTCACCACCGGCGGCACCGGCTTCTCCCCCCGGGACTGGACCCCGGAGGCCACCAAAGATGTCATTGAGCGGGAGGTCCCCGGCATCCCGGAGGCCATGCGCGCCCTCTCCCTCCAAATCACCCCCCGGGCTATGCTCACCCGCTCGGCGGCGGGTATCCGGGGCAAGACCCTCATCATCAACCTGCCCGGCAGCCCCAAGGCGGTGCGGGAGTGCCTAGAGTACATCCTGCCTCCCCTCTCCCACGGGCTGGAGATTTTGCTGGGCACCGCGGGCAACTGTGCCCGGTAGCCGGTCCCCACTCCGGCGCTCTGCCGGTTTGGATTGGGAAATTTCAGGAAAAGAGGTGAATCTGCATGAAACTCAGCGCCAGAAATCAGCTCAAGGGCACGGTGGTATCCATCGAGGAGGGCGCCGTCAACGGCATTGTCAAAATTGACATTGGCGGCGGCAACGTCATCTCCTCCACCATCTCTATGAGCGCCATCCGGGAACTGGATTTGAAGGTGGGTAAGACCGCTTACGCCGTCATCAAGGCCACTTCTGTCATGGTGGGTGTGGACGACTGATCCACCCAAGACCCAAAACTTCGAGTCTGTCCGCCTACGGCCTTTTGAGCTAGGGCGGCGGACCAATGGGTCGGCCCGGAAACAGGCCGGCCTACCGAATTTGTAAAGGAGTTTTATCCCCATGAAAAAAATGCTGTCTCTCGCCCTGGCCCTCTCTCTGGGCGTCAGTCTCACCGCCTGCGGCGGTACCGCCTCCCAGCCCTCTCAGGCTCCCGCCTCCCAGCAGCCCTCCCCAACTATCTCCGCTGAGAGCGGTGGGGAGGCGGTGGAGCTGACTGTCTTTGCCGCGGCCTCCATGGAGGCCACCCTCACCGAGATTGCCGACCTCTACAAAGAGGTGGAGCCCAATGTGACCCTCACCTTTACCTTTGACTCTTCGGGCACCCTCAAGACTCAGATTGAAGAGGGCGCGCCCTGTGATATTTTCATCTCCGCCGCTCAGAAGCAGATGAACCAGCTGGACAGCGCCGACACCACCGGCACCAATGAGGGCGGTCTGGACTTTGTGTACTCGGACACACGCATCAATCTGGTGGAAAACAAGGTGGTGCTGGCCGTCCCGGACGACAACCTCAAGGACATTCAGTCCTTCCAGGATTTGGCCACCGACAAGCTCTCCCTGCTGTGTCTGGGCAACGACGATGTGCCGGTGGGGGCCTACTCCCTCCAGATTCTGGACACCCTGGGCATTGACATCGCCGGCCTGGAGGCGGACGGCAAAGTGACCTACGCCTCTAACGTCTCCGAAGTGGCCAACCAGGTGAAGGAGGGTGCGGTAGACTGCGGCATCATCTACGCCACCGACGCCTTTACCTATAAACTCAATGTGGTGGACCAGGCCACTGCCGATATGTGCGACCAGGTCATCTACCCCGCCGCCGTGATGAAGAGCGGCACCGAGGGCTCCAAGGATGCCGCCCAGGCCTTTTTGGACTACCTCCACACCGACGCTGACGCGGTAGCGGTACTGGAGGGGGTGGGCTTTACAGTGCTGAACTGAGATGACCCCCTCCCCACTTCTCATGGAAAGGGGGCCATCCTTTGGACTGGTACCCGCTCTATAACTCGCTGCGCATTGCCGCAGTATCTACTATCCTCATTTTCTTCTTGGGGATTGTCTGCGCCTACTATGTGGCCAAGCTCCCCCGGCTGGTGAAGGGGGTGCTGGACGTGGTGCTCACCCTCCCTCTGGTGCTCCCGCCCACAGTGGTGGGCTACTTTCTGCTGCGCCTGCTGGGCCCCAAGCGGGTGGTGGGCCTGTGGTTTCTGGAGACCTTTGATGTACGCCTCACCATGGTGTGGTACTCCGCCATTTTTGCCTCAGCGGTGGTGGCCTTCCCCCTCATGTACCGCACCGCCCGGGGGGCCTTCGAGTCCTTTGATGAGACGCTGGCCCAGTCGGCCCAGACCTTGGGCCTCTCCAACACCTGGATTTTCTGGCGGGTGCGGATGCCCTGCTGCAAGCAGGGAATTCTGGCCGGGACGGTGCTGGCCTTCGCCCGGGCGCTGGGGGAGTACGGCGCCACCGCCATGATTGCCGGGTACACCCCCGGCAAAACCGCCACCATCTCCACCACCGTCTATCAGCTCTGGCGCACCGGCGACGACGAAACCGCCATGCAGTGGGTGCTGGTGAATCTGGCCATCTCGGCGGTGGTGCTCCTCACGGTCAATATGATGGAGCGGCGGGACCGCGCCGTCCGCTCCAGGCGAAAGGGGGCGGCCGCATGAGTTTATTCGTGGACATTTTCAAGGATTTCGGCTCTTTTCAGCTCAATGTGTCCTTTGAGAGCCCGTCCGGCGTGCTGGGTCTGCTTGGGGCCTCGGGGTGCGGCAAGTCCATGACCCTCCGGTGTATTGCTGGAATCGTCAAGCCCGACCGGGGGCGCATTGTCCTCCAGGGCCGCACCCTCTTTGACTCAGAGCGGCACATTGATTTGCCGCCCCAGCAGCGCCGTGTGGGCCTGCTCTTCCAGAATTACGCCCTCTTCCCCAACCTGACCGTGGAGCAGAATCTGCTGGCGGGCATGTGCCGGGAGAAAGACCGCGCCGCCAAGCAAAAACGGCTCGCGGAACTTCTGGAGCGCTTCTACCTCACCGGGCTGGAGCGCCGCCGCCCCGCCCAGCTCTCCGGCGGACAGCAGCAGCGGGTGGCGCTGGGGCGTATTCTGGCCGGGGACCCGGAGGTGCTGTTGCTGGATGAGCCCTTCTCCGCTCTGGACAGCTACCTGCGCTGGCAGCTGGAGCTGGAGATGATGGAGGTGCTGGAGCGCTTTGGCAAGCCGGTGGTGCTGGTCACACACAGCCGGGATGAGGTGGTGCGCCTGTGCCAGACGGTGTGCGTGCTGGACCAGGGCCGTTCTTCCCCGACCCACAGCGTCCAGGAGCTCTTTGACGCCCCCAAGACGGTGGCCGCCTGTCTCCTCTCGGGATGCAAGAACCTCTCCCGGGCGAATCCCACCCCGGACGGCGGTATTGAGGCGCTGGACTGGGGGGTGACGCTGACCTGTGAACAGCCGCTCCCGGCGGGGCTGACCCATGTGGGGGTGCGGGCCCACTTCCTCCACCCAGTGGAGACGCCTGGGCCCAATGTCATCCCCTGTTCGGTGGAGCGGGTGATTGATAACCTCTTTTCCACCATTGTGATGCTCTCCACCCCCGGCGGAAACCAGGGGCACTCTCTCCTCCGCCTGGAGCTGGACAAAGAGCGCTGGGCCGCGCTGGGCAATCCCAAAACGCTGCTCCTGCGCATGGAGCCCCATGATTTGCTCCTTCTCACCTCCTGAATGTGTGCTCGCCGCACGGGCCGCCTGCTCGGCGGGAGCACCGCTTTCTTTGCCAAAGAAAGCGGTGGGAAAGAAAGCGCAGAGGGGACGCTGCCCCCTCTGCACTCCCCCCAATGCGCAACCCGGCTAAAGTTCCACTGCGGTGGGATTGCGCAAGCTCGGTACCATTTAAACCAGGCTTTCCGCCTATGAGGAAAGCGTTGTACTGCCTTGCAATACAGGTGACCCCTATATGGGAAAGTCTGTTGCCACAGAACAAGCTATAAGTCAGCACCCCTAAATTGGGCGGCCCCCTAAAAAGGCCGCCCTTTTGGAGGGGAGTGGAGAGGGGAACGAGAAGTTCCCCTCTCCGTCTTTTCTTTCCCCGGTTTCTTTTCTGCGAAAAGAAATCGGGCGCTGTCTGCGTAGGACGCCCGCGCGGCGAGCGCAAACATCCCCCAGCGTTGGGAACGCTCTCTGTAAGACGCAAAAAGGGACGTTGCAGAATTCACCCTTCTGCAACGTCCCTGTCTGTTTCACTGTGCTTACACCTGCGCCAACGCCTTGTCCAAATCGGCCAGGATGTCATTCACATCCTCAATGCCCACCGAGAAGCGCACCAAATCGGGGGACACCCCAGCAGCCTGCAGCTCCTCGTCGTTCATCTGCCGGTGGGTGGTGGAGGCAGGATGGAGGGTGCAGGTCTTTGCATCCGCCACATGGGTGGCGATGGAGGCCAGCTCCAGCCCCTCCATAAACTTGGAGGCCGCCGCCCGTCCGCCCTTCACGCCGAAGGAGACCACACCGCAGGAGCCGTTGGGCAGATACTTCTGGGCCAGCTCATGGTAGGGGTCGCCGGGCAGGCCGGGATAGCGCACCCAGGCCACCTTCTCATGGCTCTGGAGGTGCTTGGCCACGATGAGGGCGTTTTCACAGTGGCGGGGCATCCGCAGATGGAGGGTCTCCAGACCCACGTTGAGGAAATAGGCGTTCATGGGGGCGGGGCTGGCGCCCAAGTCCCGCATCAGCTGGACCACCGCCTTGGTGATGTAGGCGCCGCCCAGACCAAACCGCTCGGTATAGGTGATGCCGTGATAGCTCTCATCCGGGGTGGTGAGGCCGGGGAACTTGTCCGCGTGGGCATTCCAGTCAAACTTGCCGCTGTCCACAATGGCGCCGCCCACCGCGTTGGCGTGGCCGTCCATATACTTGGTGGTGGAGTGGGTGACAATGTCGGCCCCATGCTCGAAGGGGCGGCAGTTGATGGGGGTGGCAAAGGTGTTGTCCACAATGAGGGGCACTCCGTGGGCGTGGGCGGCCTTGGAGAACTTCTCAAAGTCCAGCACCGCCAGGGCGGGGTTGGCAATGGTCTCCCCAAAGACCGCCTTGGTGTTGGGCCGGAAAGCGGCGTCCAGCTCTTCAGGGGTGCAGTCGGGCTCCACAAAGGTGAAGTCAATGCCCATCCGCTTCATGGTGACGGCAAAGAGGTTGTAAGTGCCGCCGTAGATGGCGGAGGAGGCCACCACATGGTCCCCGCAGGAGGCGATGTTGAACACCGCGAAGAAGGAGGCCGCCTGGCCGGAAGAGGTCAGCATGGCGGCGGTGCCCCCCTCCAGGGCGCAGATTTTGGCGGCGACACTGTCGCTGGTGGGGTTCTGGAGGCGGGTGTAGAAATACCCGGAAGCCTCCAAATCAAAGAGCTTGCCCATAGCCTCGCCGCTCTCATAGCGGAAGGTGGTGGACTGGATGATAGGAATGTTGCGGGGCTCGCCGTTGGCGGGGCGATAGCCAGCATGGAGGCACTGGGTGCCGGGGCGTTGCTGAGACATTTCGGACATCCTTTCTCTTCCGGCGCCGGACACAGGCTCCAGAGCGCGCGGGCATTTGTAACTATACTACGCTAGTGTATAAAACTTGTCAACTCTTTTCCAGACTGGCGTCGGGGGTCAGCGGACGCTCCAGCTCCAGCCCGTCCCGGGCGGCCAGGCGCTGCCCCTCCACCAGAATCTGCACCGCCTGAATGGAGTCCAGATTTCCGGCCATGGTGTTGACCACCGAATAGATGAGCAGGTGGAGGGTGCTCTCATCCTCCGGCAGCCCCTCCTGAAACGGGGCGGAGAAGTCCACATAACAGATGCCGTCCTCCACCGTCACCCCCCGCACCTCAGTCCCGGCGGGGAGCACTGGGGACAGGCTCTCATAGGTGGGACCGGCCAGTAGCGACTCCAGCAGGGCCCGGCTGAGAGACGCCTCGCCCGTCAGGTAGAGGGGGCGGTACTCCACCCCCAGCCCCTCCCCGCTGCTGCGGGGAAACCAGAGCGCGGCGGTCATCTCCACCAGATCCTCCTCCCCACCCTGGAGTAAAATCTGCTCCGGGGTCAGCAAGGTGGCCGGGGTATTTTCACTGCTCAGCCCCTCCACGGTAATGGCGAGGCCCTCCACCCCCTCCAACTGGCACAGGGTGAGGGTGAGACAGGCGTTGGCCAGGGTGAGGGACACCCCGGACAGGCCGTCATACTGTTCAGACAAGTCCAGGTGGAGAATGCCATCCTCCACCACAAGCCCCCGCACCTCCACCCCCTGGGGAAAGGGATTGGAGAGTCCTTCCCCGCTGGGGCCGTCCAGCAGAGCCTGTACCGCGGCCCAGGCCAAATTTTCCTCCCCGGTCTCCGGGGTCCAGGCCTCTGCCGACAGGGCGGAGTCCGCCGTGTCCCGCTCATCCAGAAAATAGAGCAGATACCCGCCCGCCGGGGCGGTGGGGATGGACGCCCCCGTCCCGGAACAGCCGCACAGCAGAGACAGCGCGGTAAAGAGAGGAATCAGGCGTCTCATGGGCTCTCCTCCTTCCAGTGGGGGAAGGTGACCTCAAAACAGGTCCCCTCCGGGATGCGGCGGCGGACCTCCACGGTGCCGCCGTGCTGCCGGGCGGTGTCCCGCACGATGGACAGCCCCAGTCCGGTGCCGCCCGCGGCCCGGGACCGGGCTTTATCCACCCGGTAGAAGCGCTCAAAAATTTTGGGCAAATCCGCCTCGGGGATGCCCACGCCGGTGTCCTCCACCCGGAGGACCACCAAGTCCCCCTCTTTCTGCGTGTGACCCCGGCGCAGGAAGAGACTCACCATCACCTCTCCCCCGGTTTTATTGTACTTCACCGCGTTTTCCATCAGGTTAAAGGCAATCTGGGACAGATCGTCCTCAGTGGCCAGCACCGTGCACCCATCGGTCAAATCCAGGGAAAAGGTGACCTCGCTCTTCTGGGCCAGGGGAAGGAGCATCCGCTTGGCCCGCAGCACCACCGCTTTTACATCCACCGGAACCAAGTGGGTGGGCGGGGCGGTGTCCATGCGGGTGAGGGTGAGAAGTTTTTCAGTGATACGGGTGAGCCGCTCGGCCTCATCGCCAATGTCGGTGACAAACTCCCGGGCCGTCTCACTGTCCATGTGCTCGCTCTGGAGGATGGAGTCGCTGAGCAGGCGGATGGAGGCCAGGGGGGTTTTAAGCTCGTGGGAGGCGTCGGAGACAAAGCGGCGGCGGACCTCGTCGGTGGTCTGGAGCCGTCCGGTGAGCTCGTTAAACTCCTCCGCCAGCTGGGAAAGCTCATCCCCGCCGGGCATGCTCACCCGGTAGCTGTATTCCCCCTCCCGCACACTGCGGATGCCCTGGAGGAGTACCCCCACCCGCCGGGTGAGCGCTTTGGTGAGCACCACACTGAAGAGAAGAGCCACCGCGCAGACAATGATGGAAATACGCATCAGATTTTCCTGAAGGTCCTGGAGCAGCTGGGCCTGTTCCTCGTCAAACTCATACAGGTACACCGCCCCCTGGGTCATACCCCGGTAGAGGATGGGGGCGGCGGCCCGGCTGCGGAAGCTCTTCTCCCGGTACTCGGAGCGGAACACATCCTCCCCGCCCAGCGCGGTGACCACCTCCCACAGCAGGGCGTAGGTCCCACGGGCGTTGCCCACCTCGCTGGTATCGTAGAACACTAGCCCGTCCGGGGCAGTGACCATGAGGCGGTCCACCCCTGTTACCCCCAGCTTGGTGAGGGTGGCCTCCACCCCCTCGGCGGTGAGGGGCTCACTTCCCGCCAGGGTGGAGGTGATAATGTCCGCCTGCCGCCAGAGAGAGTCCTTTTTGGACTGAAAGACCATATCCTGGGAGATCACAATGGGGTAGGTGTTCAGAAAAAGCACCAGCGCCAGGATGATAATTCCGTAGCTGAAGAGGAATTTGGTTTGCAGGGAATGCCAGACCGGCATCTTCCACCTGCGCGGCTGTGACGCCATGGGCGCTCACCTCCCGACGGATCAGGCATTTTTCAGGTAGTAGCCCACACCCCACTTGGTCAGGATGTAGGTGGGCCGGGCGGGATCCAGCTCCAGCTTCTCCCGCAGGCGGCGGACATGGACATCCACGGTGCGGTAGTCCCCGGCGTACTCATACCCCCACACCACATTGAGGAGATTTTCCCGGCTGTACACCCGCCCCGGGTTGCGCATGAGCAGCTCCATGAGGTCAAACTCCTTGGCGGTCAAATCCACCGGCGTACCGTCCTTCCAGGCGGAGCGCTCGTCGGGGTCCAGGGTGATGTGGCCGATGGTGAGCCTTCCGGCCTTCTCCTTCTGGGCGGCCATGCCGGCCCGGCGGAGGAGCGCCCGCACCCGGGCTTTCAGCTCCAGGATATTAAAGGGCTTGGTGATGTAGTCGTCCGCACCGCACTCAAAGCCGATGATTTTGTCGGTGTCCTCGCTGCGGGCGGTGAGGATGATGATGGGCACATTGGAGAACTCCCGGATGCGCATACAGGCCTGCAAGCCGTCAATTTTGGGCATCATCAAGTCCAGGAGAATGAGGTCAAAGCCGCCCCCCCGGGCCAGCTCCACCGCCGCCTCTCCATCGTAGGCCACCTCCACCTGGTAGCCCTCGCTCTCCAGGTTGAACTTGATCCCCTTCACCAGCACCTTCTCATCGTCCACAACCAATATTTTCATGCCTTGGCTCCTCTCTCATTCCACGGTCACATAGTCGATCAGCCCCTGCAAGGTGGCCTCCCCAATGCCGGATACCCGGGTCAAATCCTCCGGGATGCGGAAGGGCCCGTTGGCCGCCCGGTCGTCCACAATGGCCTGGGCCCGGGTGGGCCCAATGCCGGGCAGGCGCTCCAGCTCCTCGGCGGTGGCGGTGTTGATGTTGATCTTCTCGCCGGGGAGCACCTTGTCGGAGGGCTCAGCGGATTGCGAGGGCGTTGGGCTCTCCTCCGCCGCGGAGGGCTCCGGGGTAGGCTCGGTGAGGGTGGCCTCCGTCCGGGTGAGTCTGTACTGGGTCTCCACCTGAATGGGGGATGCACTGCGGCTCCCCCGGAGCATCCACCCGGCGGTAAAGGACACCGCCACGGCGGTCAGAAGGATTGCCACTCCCTCCAGTCGGGAAATCTTCACCTTTCTCCCTCCCATTCCGTTGCATTTGGGCCTTTTATTTGCTATAATGTGTCTACATCATGTGTCTGAGTTTGACATGTTTCTCCCCCGTTTTTCCGGGAGCGCGTATCCTCTCGATTATACTATTATATCACAGCAGTGAGGAGTTTCCTATGAAAAAAAACCGTATCCTGTCCGCACTCTTGTTGTTCACCCTGCTCGCCGGGTTTCTGCTGCCCGCCTCCGCTCTGGCGGCGGAGGGAAGCGGCAGCGCCATCCTGGACTCGCTCACCGTTCAGGCCAAGGCCGCCATTCTGGTGGATGACGACTACGGCGAGATTCTCTTTGAGCAGAACGCCCACGAGAAGAATTACCCCGCTTCCATCACCAAGGTTATGACCACCATGCTGGTCATTGAGGCAGTGGACCGGGGGGAGGCCGCCCTCACCGACATTGTGACGGTGGGCAATCAGGTCAACCTGGGCATTGGGGAAGGCGGCTCCGGCGTGGGCCTGAAAGAGGGGGAACAGCTGAGTCTGGAGGATCTCCTCTACTGCGCCCTCACCGCCTCCGCCAACGAGGCGTGCAACGCCCTGGCCCAGTACCTGTGCGGCGATGTGGCCACCTTTGTGGAGCGCATGAACCAGCAGGCCGCCGAGCTGGGGATGGAGAACACCCACTTTGCCAACACACACGGCTACCACGACGACAACCACTATACCACCGCCTATGACATCTATCTCATGTGCCATGAGGCCATGAAGCACCCCACCTTCCGCACCATTGTCTCCTCGGTGGGCCACACGGTGCCCGCCACCAACCTGAGCGCGGCCCGGGAACTCCACGAAACCAACGCCCTGGTGTCCACCTGGCGCATCACCGGCTACTGGTACCGCTATGCCACCGGCATCAAGACCGGCTCCACCCCGGAGGCAGGCTACTGCCTGGCCTCCTCGGCCACCAAGAACGACCGCAACCTCATCGCGGTGGTGCTGGGCGCGGAGAACCCCACCAACGCCGACGGCTCTGTCAACCGCCTGCAATTCTCCGAGAGCAGCCGCCTTTTGGAGATCGGCTTCAACGACTTCTCCCGTCAGACCATTCTGGACGAGACCACCAGCGACTTCCCCGAGGTGTTCGTCACCCTCTCCAGCGGCGCCAACTATGTGACGGTGCAGCCCTCCGGCAGTCTGGAGGCCACCTTGCCCAACGACATTGACCCGGCCAAATTCGAGCGAAAGGTGGATTTGGCTACCGAGGTGGAGGCCCCGGTGGAACAGGGCCAGAAGCTGGGCACCATCACCATGATGTACAACGACCAGAGCTACGGCCAGCTGGATCTGGTGGCCACCACCTCGGTGGAGCGCTCCGAGCTTCTCTACCGCATAGACCGCATTCAAAAATTCTTTGACCAGCTGTGGGTCAAGCTGGCTCTGGCCGCTCTGGGTGTGCTGATCCTGGTGCTGGTTATCCGCTTCCTACTGCTGGGCCGGGGCCGGAACCGCTATGGCGCCAGCCGCCGGACCTCCCGCAAGTCCCGTTACTCGGGACGCCGCCGCCGTTAATTTTAGGTACATCCGCCCCGGGCGGGCCGCACTTCGGCTCCCCGGGGCCTCTTATTATGATGAAAAGGAGCAACCGCATGGCAAAGCAAAAGCGAAACACCAAGGGCCGCATCATTGAGGCGGCCTGGCAGCTCTTCTACCAGCAGGGCTATGACGACACCACCGTGGAGGAGATTATTGAGGCCTCCGGCACCTCCCGCGGCTCCTTTTACCACTATTTTGAGGGAAAAGACGCCCTCCTCTCCTCGGTGTCCTACCTCTTTGACCAGAAATACGAACAGCTGATGGAGACCATGGACCCGGAGATGGACCGCTTTGAGGTACTGATGTACCTCAACCGGGAGCTCTTTGCCATGATTGAAAACTCCATCTCGCTTGATTTGCTGGCCCGGCTCTACTCCTCCCAGCTCATCACACGGGGGGACAAGCACCTTTTGAACCACAACCGCACCTATTATAAACTTCTGCGGCAGATTGTCCTCCAGGGGCAGCAGCGTGGGGAGCTGCGGGGGGATGTGACCGTCAATGAGATGGTGCGGGTATACGCCCTGTGCGAGCGGGCTCTCATCTACGACTGGTGTCTCTCCAGCGGGGACTACTCCCTGCTCCAGTATGGGCGGACCATGATGCCCATGTTTTTTCAGGGATTTCGGTCTCCGTCAAAAAATTTGTAGAAATTGTATAAATCATAAATTTAGAAGAATTCCACTCTTAAAACCCTTGCAGCAAAAGTAGTTTTAGAAAAAATTCTGAAATAGTGTACAGACTTTATTCTATACATCGTTCTGCATGTTGTTCTGCTTTTGTCTGTGCTATAATATCTCTCAATGTACGCCCCGTGGGGGCGGAGAGAGGAAGGAATGTTATGACACAGGCACTGATCTTGCTGGCCATTGTGGTCTACCTGGGCGCCATGCTCTGGGTAGGCGTGGCCTACTCCAAGAAGAACAACTCGGTGGATGACTTCTATCTGGGCGGGCGGAAGCTGGGCCCCTTTGTCACCGCCATGAGCGCGGAGGCCTCCGATATGTCCTCCTGGCTCTTGATGGGACTGCCGGGCGTGGCCTATCTCACGGGCCTGGCGGAGGCCAGCTGGACCGCCATCGGTCTGGCGGTGGGTACGTATCTCAACTGGCTCATTGTGGCCCGGCGTATCCGCCGCTACTCCCACCAGCTGGGGGCGATTACAGTCCCCCAGTTCTTCTCCAAGCGCTGGGGGGACCAGCGCAATCTGCTCTCGGCCATCTCGGCAATCGTCATCATTATTTTCTTCATCCCCTACACCGCCTCTGGCTTCTCCGCCTGCGGCAAGCTCTTCTCCAGCCTCTTTGGGGTGGACTATGTGACAGCGATGCTGGTCAGCGCTGCGGTGATTGTGCTCTATACCGTGATGGGCGGCTTTTTGGCCGCCTCCTTTACCGACTTGGTGCAGTCCATCATTATGACCATCGCTCTGGTGGTGGTCCTGGGCTTTGGCGTGACCAGCGCCGGGGGACTGAACGCGGTGATGGACAACGCCCAGTCTATGGCCGGGTATCTGTCCCTCTCCTCCATCTATGACCCGGCCTCCGGCAGCTCCAATCCTTACAGCGTGCTCACCATCTGCTCCCTGCTGGCCTGGGGTCTGGGCTACTTTGGAATGCCCCACATTCTGCTGCGCTTCATGGCCATTGAGGACGAGAAGAAGCTCAGCCTCTCCCGCCGGGTGGCCTCCTCCTGGGTGGTCATCTCCATGGGCGTGGCCATCTTCATCGGCGTGGTGGGCAACGGCATGAGCCGGGCCGGTGTGCTGGAAAACCTCTCCGACTCGGAGACCATCATTGTCCACATCGCCACCCTCATCAGTGAACACGGGACGCTGGCCGCGCTGCTGGCCGGTGTGATTCTGGCGGGCATTCTGGCCGCCACCATGTCCACCGCCGACTCCCAGCTGCTGGCCGCGTCCTCCTCGGTGTCTCAGGATTTGGGCAACGACTTTTTGAAGCTGGACCTCACCGGGCGCAAGGGCATGGTGGTGGCCCGGAGTGTGATGGTGCTCATCGCTCTGGTGGCCGCTTTCCTGGCCCGGGACCCCAACAGCTCGGTGTTCCGGGTGGTGTCCTTCGCCTGGGCGGGCTTTGGCTCCGCCTTCGGCCCGGTGATGCTCTTTGCCCTCTTCTGGAAGCGCTCCAACCGGTGGGGCGCTCTGGCGGGCATGATTGTGGGCGGCGCCATGGTGTTTATCTGGAAGTACCTGGTCGCCCCCATGGGCGGCGTGTGGGCCATCTATGAGCTGCTCCCCGCCTTCCTGTGCGCCAGCATCGCCATTGTGGTGGTGTCTCTGCTCACCCCCGCGCCGGATCGGAACATCCTTGAGTCCTTTGAGTCCTACAACCGTCCCCAGGCGTAAAAAATTCCGCCGGAGCACTCAGCTCCGGCGGAATTTTTTACACTTCCATAATGACAGGGAGAATCATGGGGTTGCGCTTGGTCTTTTTGTAGAGGAAATTGGAGAGGTCGTTTTTCATCTCCGCCTTGATGGCGGCCCAGTCGGTGCAGTGCTCCTGCTGGCAGCTCTCCAGGGCGTTGACCGCCACACGGCGCAGCTCTTCCATGAGTCCCTCGGACTCCTTCACATAGACAAAGCCCCGGGTGATGATGTCCGGCCCGGAGACCACGCTGCCGTCCTCGCTGGACATGGAGACCACCGCCACAATCATACCGTCCTCGGCCAGATGCTTGCGGTCCCGCAGCACCACGCTGCCCACATCGCCCACACCGTAGCCGTCCACAAACACCTTGCCGGCGGGGACGGTGCCATTGATCTTGGCGGAGTTCTGGGTCAGCTCCATCACCTTGCCGATGTCGCTGATGAGGATGCGGCGGGGGTCCATCCCCATCTCCTGAGCCAGCTTGGAGTGGGTTTTGAGCATCCGCTGCTCGCCGTGGACGGGGATAAAGAACTTGGGCTTCACCAGAGCGTGGATGATCTTCAGCTCCTCCTGGCAGGCGTGGCCGGACACATGGAGGGGTCCGCTGCGCTCGTTGATCACCTCGGCGTCCTTGCGGTAAAGCTCATTGATGACGCTGCCGATGGCGTGCTCATTGCCGGGAATGGCGGAGGCGGAGAGAATCACCCGGTCCCCGGCCCGGATTTCCACCTGCTTGTGGGTGTTGAAGGCCATCCGGGTGAGGGCGGACATGGTCTCCCCCTGGCTCCCGGTGGTAATGATGCACACCTTGTTGTCCGGCAGGCTCTTGATGTGATTTACATCCACCAGCACCCCGTCGGGAATCTGCATATAGCCCAGCTCCACCGACACCTTCATGGCGTTCTCCATGCTCCGCCCGGTGACGGCCACCTTGCGGCCATACTTGGCGGCCACCGAGATCACCTGCTGGATGCGGTCCACGTTGGAGGCGAAGGTGGTAACAATGATGCGGCTGTCGCACCCCCGGAACAGGGCGTCGAAGGAGGCGCCCACGCTCCGCTCACTTTTGGTGAAACCGGGGCGCTCCACATTGGTGGAGTCGGCCAGCAGGGCCAGTACGCCCTTCTTCCCCAGCTCGCCCAGGCGGGTCAAATCGGTCATCCCGCCCTGAATGGGGGTGGGATCGATTTTGAAGTCGCCGGTGTGGATGACGGTCCCGATGGGTGTCTTGATGGCAAAGGCCACCGCGTCCGCGATGGAGTGGTTCACATGGATAAACTCCACCGAGAACTTCCCCACCTTGACCACCTCGCCCGCCTCACAGGTAACAAGCTTGGTCTTGTCCAGCAGGCGGTGCTCCTCCAGCTTGAGCTTCACCAGGCCCGCGGTCATGCGGGTGGCGTAGATGGGCACGTTGACGCTGCGCAGCAGGTAGGGAATGGAGCCGATGTGGTCCTCATGCCCGTGGGTGAGGAAAATGCCCCGAATCCGGTCCCGGTTCTTGATGAGATAGGTAAAATCGGGAATGACCACGTCAATGCCGTACATGTCGTCATCGGGGAAACCCATTCCCACATCCACCACAATGATGTCCCCGCCGTACTCATAGACGGTGAGGTTCTTTCCAATCTCATTGAGGCCGCCCAGAGAGATAATTTTCAGTTTTTCAGCCATGAAATCTGTTAACACTCCTTTGAATTTTGATTTTTATTCACATTTCGTCCACAAGGGACCTTGTTCCGCATAGAGAAAAGACAGACACAGCGCCGTGCTCCGGGCGCACCAAAAGAGGGGCGGACGCTCCCGCCTCTTTCCGGCCCTGCCTCGCCGGAAAAATGGGAAAACGCATCCGTCCGAATCACCCGGATTCAAGCTGTGTACCAGCGGCCACAGGGCGCAGACAGCGCCAGCGGCCTGAAACCAAAGAACGGCCCGCACTGTGGGGCCCCGGTCCGCAAGACCCGCCGCCGCGTCAGGGACGCCCAGGGGCCGTGCGGAAAAAGCGTGCGCAGAAAGCACATCTGCGCGGACAGGCTCTCTGCCTGCCCAGTACAGAGCATTGTACCATACTTATCCGAAAATGTACAATGTTATTTTTCCTCTCTTCTCTGGATTGTATCTCGTTTCCCCCCATCTCATACCCCTTACCACCCAATTTTTCTGGGCAGAGGGGCTGTGCTGTGGTACAATAAAGCGAAATCGGTCCCGCGCCGGAGCGGGAGAAACGGAGGACAACGCTATGGACGAACTGAGGCCGGGCCGGTACCGCCATTTCAAGGGGAAAGAATATCAGCTTCTGGGGACGGCCCGCCACTCGGAGACGGAGGAGCTGATGGTCCTGTACCGCCCGCTGTACGGAGAGGGCGGGCTGTGGGTGCGCCCCGCCGCCATGTGGTCGGAGTGGGTGGAGCGGGACGGCTATGCTGGTCCCCGGTTTACCCTGATTGCGGAAGAACAACAGGAGGATTCAGAATGAACATCCAGATTTTCGGCACATCCAAGTGCTTTGATACGAAAAAAGCCCAGCGCTACTTCAAGGAGCGCCGGGTGAAGTTTCAGATGGTGGATTTACAAAAATATGGCATCAGCCGCGGGGAGCTGACCAGCGTCAAAAACGCGGTGGGGCTAAAGAATCTCCTCAACGAAAAACACCCGGACGCCGCGCTGGTGAGCTATCTGGCCTACGACGAGGACAAGCTGGAAAAGCTGCTGGAAGAGCCCAGACTGCTGCGCACCCCCATTGTGCGCAACGGCAAGCAGGCCACAGTGGGCTACTGCCCCGAGGTGTGGAAAACCTGGGAGTAAGCAGCCGATATGGGGGACCACCCAATCCAACTGGAGACTTTCTGCCCAGCCAAGCCGGGAAATTTTGCGCTCGCCGCGCGGGCCGCTTACCCAGCGGGGGCACCGCTTTCTTTGCAAAGAAAGCGGTGGGAAAGAAAGCGCAGAGGGGGGCGCTGCCCCCTCTGCACTCCCCCCAATGCGCATCCGGGCTAAAGTTCCACTGCGGTGGAATTTCCCAAGCTCGGCGCCATTTGAACGGAGCGTTCCGCCTATGAGGAAAGTGTTGTATTGCCATGCAAGACAGGTAACCTCGATTTGGGAAAGTCTGTTGCCACAGAAAAAGCCATAAATTTGCACCCACAAATGGGGCGGCCCCCGAAAAAGGCCGCCCTTTTGGAGGGGAGTGGAGAGGGGAACGAGAAGTTCCCCTCTCCGCCTTTTCTTTTCCCGGTTTCTTTTCTGCGAAAAGAAATCGGGCACCACCCGCGTAGGGTGCCCGCGCGGCGAGCGCAAACATCCCCCGGCTTGGCTGGGTGCCCACACTCAACCCCTTCCGTTACAATTCCACACCCTGGTCCAGTGCAAAGAACCACAGCACCCGGCGGGCCACCTGTTTTCCAGTGATGCGCTCCAACGCTCCAGTGTAGGTATCCATTTGTCCGCGGTAGCCCTCCACCCGCTCGGCCACGGTCTGGGCGTTTACCCGGTCGGTCTTGAAGTCGATGAGCGTGAGCCCCTCCGCCGTCTCAAAAAAGAGGTCAATGACGCCCTGGAGGAGCACCTCCTCCCCCTCTCCCGCCTCCGGCCAGTAGCGCCGGGCGGGGGACAACAGGGAGAATTTGAACTCCCGGCGCAGATTGGAGGCCCCCCGCACCTCCTGCCCCAGAGGGGAGGCGAAAAAGGCGGCGATGGGTTTGGGGTTGACCGCCGCCCCCTGCTCCGGCGTGAGGAAGGCCTGGTCCACCAGGCGTTGAATCTCCCCCTTAATCTGAGCCACCGAATGGGTCTGGGCAAAGTCGATGTACTCCAGTACCAGATGGAGGGCAGAGCCCCGCTGGGCGGGGGTGAGGCCCCGCTCCTCCTGGGCAAAGCGGGGACGGCGCAGGTCGGGCTGCACACTCTGAGGGACTGTCTCCCCGCCGGCAGACTCGGCGGCCTCCTGGTCCAGCGCTCTCCCCTTGAGCTGGGTGGCGGTGAGCTTGGAGGGGAGCGCCACATCGGCGCTGTGGGGGTACTGCCAGGAGAGACGGCGCAGCAACTCCCCGTCCACCTTCCCCTGGACGTTCTCGGTCTCCTCCACCCGACGGCGGGGCGGGGCGGCCAGAGCGTCTCCCTTTACCCAGCGGATGTCCCACTTGGGCCCCAGCTCCACCCGGGACGGCGGGGCACTCCCCCCGGACGCATCCCGCAGAGGAGCCCCCTCCGGGCGGCACAGCACGGGGAGCAGCACCCACTGTCCCACCGACGCGCAGTCGGCCAGCGCCTGGGGGGCGGCGGGACAGCCCGCGTCGGGGAGGAGCTTAGCGATGTCCCTTCCGCCGCCGGTGAGGGCGACGGACAAAATGAGCTTCTCCCGCGCCCGGGTCATAGCCACATACAGCAGACGCAGCTCCTCCGCCATCATCTCATACTCCAGCTGCCGGGCCACTGCCCGGCGGGCCAGGGTAGGATACTCAATCTGCCGCTCCAAATCCAGCCGCTTGGGTCCCACGCCCAGCTGCGGGTGAAAGAGAATGGGGCGCTGCACGTCCTCCCGGTTGAGCCGCCGGGACAGCCCGCACAGCAGCACCACGGGGAACTCCAGCCCCTTGGAGCGGTGGATGGACAGAATCCGCACCCCGTTCCCCCCGCCGGCGCTGGGTGCGGCAATGCGCTCCCCCCGGGCCTGGAGGCCGCTCAGGTAGGACAGAAAGCCAAACAGCCCCCGGTGTCCCGCCCCCTCAAACCGCCGGGCCAGCTCCGCCAGCAGGAGCAAATTGGCCTGCCGCTCTTCCCCGTCGGACATGGCCCCAAAGACCCCCATCAGATTGGAGCCGTCATAGAGCTTCCACAGCAGTTGATAGCAGCTCAAATCCCCCGCCCCGAAGCGCAGCCGCTCCAGCTCGGCCAGAAAGGCGGCGCAGGCGGAGTCACCCTCCTGGGCTGCTCCCTCCACAGCGCTGAAGTAGTCCATCTCCCGCCGTCCGGCCCGGATTTGGGCCAGCTGGTCGGCGGTAAAGCCGTACACCGGCGAGCGGAGCACCGCGATGAGGGGGACGTCCTGCCGGGGGTTGTCCACCACCTGGAGGAGGGAGAGAGCCACATGCACCTCGGTGGAGGCGAAAAAGTCGCTTCCACCCTCCGCCTCCCAGGGGATGCCCCGCTCGCCCAGGGCGCGGGCGTAGTGGTGGAGCACTGTATTGGGGGAGCGGAGCAGAATGACCACATCCCCCTCGGTGATGGGGCGGGTGCTCTCCGGCCCCTCCGGGATGGGGAAGCCCTCATCCAGCAGCTGCCGAATGCGCCGGGCGGCAAAGCGGGCCTCCTGCAAGTCCTTGGACACCTTGGCGGCCTGCTCCTCTTTCGGCGTCTCCTCTCCCTCTGGCTCGTCCTCGGTCAAATCCAGGGCGTCCAGCTCCACCGCGTACCGGGGGTCCCGCTCTTCCGGTACGGGCCGCCCGGGGTAGAGGGCCTGCTCGTCGGTGTAGTCCATCTCCCCGAACTCCTCCGACATGAGGCCCCGGAAGAGGTAGTTGGCCCCCTCCAGCACCTCCGCGCGGGAGCGGAAGTTGCGGGAGAGGACAATGCGCCGCTCCTCCCCCTCCTTCGCCTGGGTGTAGGGCACAAAGGAGCGGTATTTTTCCAGAAAAATGGTGGGGTCGGCCAGACGGAAGCGGTAGATGGACTGCTTCACATCCCCCACCATGAAGAGGTTGGTCCCATCCCGGGAGAGGGCGGTGCAGATGGCATTCTGTACTGCGTTGGTGTCCTGGAACTCGTCCACCATAATCTCGTCGTACCGCCCGGAGAGCTGTCGGGCCAGCTCGGTGGGCCCCTCCGACCCCACCAGAAGGCGCACCGTGAGGTGCTCCAAATCGGAGAAGTCCAGCACACCCCGGCGCTGCTTTTCGGCGGTATAGGCCGCCTCAAAGTCCCGCACCAGGGCAAAGAGGGCCTTCACTGCCGGATACACCGCCCGCAAATCCGCCAGCAGATCGCGGCTGCCGTCCTGAAAGCCCTCAGCCAGCTTTTCCATGCGCTTTTTGCATCGGCTGCGCAGCTCCTTTACCTGTTCGGTGTCGGCGCATCCCCCGCTCACCCGCTTGCGCCCCGGCGTGGGAAAGGGGATGGGCAGGGCGGCACAGGCCGCGTCCCACCCCCGCTCCGCCGCCGCGGCAAAGGCGGTGAGCCCCTCCAGCGTGGCGGAGAGAGATGGGGTGTAATTGGCGGAAAAGGTGTCGTCACACTGGCACAAATCCAGAGCTCTTGCCATCTGTCCCGCCCAGTAGCGGGCCTGTTTGGCCGCGTCCGCCAGCAGCAGACGGCCCCACACCGTCTCCCCCGCGTCGGACACCCCCTCCAGGGCGAATGCCTCCTCCTGCTGGGCGAGCCAGGCCGCCGGGTCGGGGTGACTCTGCACCCGCCCCCGTACATCCAGCACGATTTCCTCCAGGCGGCTGTCGTCCCGGCCTGCGGACATGGTATCCACCAGAAGGGAGAAGTCGTCCCCCTCCTGCAAGTGCTCATACCGCTTTTCCAGCACATCGGTGAGGGCGTCCAGCATCAAGAGCCCCGCCTCTCCCTCGTCCAGCAGGCGGAAGTCAGGCTCCAAATCCAGAAGGTGCCCCTGTTCCCGCAGAATCTGGGCGCACAGGGCATGGACGGTGGAAATTTGGGCCTTGTAGACCAGGGTGGCCTGACGGCGCAGGTGGCCGTCCTCCGGGTGGCGGGCCATACGCTGGGAGAGCTCCTCCACAATGCGCCCCCGTAGCTCCGCCGCCGCCGCGCGGGTATAGGTAATGACCAGGAAGCGGTCCACATCCAGGCCCTCCTTCTCCACCCGGTCCACCAGGCGCTCCACCAGCACCCGCGTCTTACCCGAGCCCGCCGCCGCCGACACCAGAAGGCCGCCCCCCCGGTTGTCCACCACGGCCTGTTGTTCCTTTGTCAGGGAAATCTCCATGGGCTATCCTCCTTACTCCTGGTCCTCTTCCAGCTCCCGCCAGAACGCCTCCCCCCGGACCGTGGGCAGGTAGCGCTTGTGGTCGCCGCCGTATCCCTCCTCAAAGTGGCAGGCGGCGGTGTAGTCGCACCACACACAGGCGTTGCGCTCCGGCCCCCGCCAGAAGGGGTCGGCGGCGATGTTGCCGGCGGCCAGCTCCCCGGCGATGTCCCGCAGCAGGCGGCCAATGTGCCGTTCCAGCTTGCCCAGCCGCTCGGCGGACACCAGGGCGTCGCCGGTGATGGCCCCGGTGCGGCTGGACACCTTCACCGGCAGGAAGCGGATGCCCCCGCTCCCCGGGTGCTCCATGGCGGTGAGCACCGGCTCCTCATTCAAAATGAGCCCCTTGCGGCGCAGCTCCTGGTCCACCGCCCGGCGGCGCTCCGCCTCGGTCATGGCCCGGCTCCCGGCCACCACCGCGTCACGGGCGGGGAGGTACAGCACCCCGGCGGGGACAATCTCCCGCCCGCCCAGACGCGCTCTGCCCTCCCGCTTCAATGTGAAGAGGTAGAGAAGCATCTGCACCCCCAGGCCGTTCCAGATGTCGGTGAGGTCGAAGGACTTGCGGCCCGTCTTGTAGTCCACCACACGCAGGTAGAGCTTGCCGTTTTCCACCCAGCCGTCCACCCGGTCCACAAAGCCGGACACACTTACCGTCACCCCGTCCACCGTGAACTGCACCGGGGGCAAATCCTTCTCGCTGCCAAAGCCCAGCTCAAAGGCGATGGGCTGGAAGTCGGAGACGGACAGCTCCTCCACCACATTGTCCACCACGGCGTACACGGTGCGCATCAGACGCCGGAAGAGGTAGCGGAAGCGGGGCGTCTCCCGCTCCAGGCCGCCCAGGCGCTCCTGCACATAGCGCTCCACAATTTCCCGGGTAAGGGCGCGCAGCTCTTCCCGCTCCGGCGGCGGGGCCACCGGGCGGGTGCCCTCCTCGGTGAGGGTACGCAGCACCTGTTCCAGCACATAGTGGACAAATTCCCCGTACTCCGGGGCGTGAAAGCCCGCCGGCTTGCGGGCCCGTACCTGCAAGCCGTACTGCATGAAGTAGGCGAAGTGGCAGGACTTGAGCTTATCCATCCGGCTGGCGGACAGGGGCACCCGGCTGCCATAGAGGGCGGCCACCGCCGCCGGGGAGAGGTGTCCCCGCTCCAGGGCGGCGGCCCGCTCCATCCGCTCCACCAGGGGGGTGTACTCCGGCATAGCGCGCAGGGTGGCCCCCACATTGGGATACCGCCCGGCGCACAGCAGGGCGGGCCGGGGGGCGGAGAGGCGGAACACCGGGCCGCCCTCCCGCTCCACCCGCAGGGAGGGGAACAGCCCCCGGAGACGGCCCACCAGGAAACAGGGCCGCAATTCCTCCCCGCCGCTCCCCCTCTCCGGCCAGCTGATGGCGCACCACTCGGTGGGCAGGGCCAGCGTCTCATAGAGAATGGTCATCTCCCGATAGAGCTTATCGGTGAGAGTGGGGGCCAGCTCCAGCCCAAAGGAGGCCAGCAAACTCCGGTCGTCGTCGTTGAGAAGGCCGGGGGCGGGGGCGGCCTGGGGCACCGCCCCGTCGTGGGCCCCCAGCACCAGCAGCGCCCGGCAGGGCTTATGGGCCAGACGGGGCATTTCCCCGGCGCTCACCCGGTCCAGAGAGACGGGGATGCTGCCCACGTCGTACTGGGAGAGCACCAGGGGGAAGAGCTTGGCAAACTCCTCCTGGTCCATCACCACTTCCTCTAAGGTGTGGGCGCACTGCTCCAGAACATCGCATAAAATGTCCCACAACTGCCGGTACTCGTCGGCCAGGGCGGGCTCTCCCCGCTGCCGCAGGGCCTCCTCCCGCTCCAGCAGCC
>DXDX01000217.1 GCA_019115265.1 Candidatus Flavonifractor merdigallinarum
GTTATACAAGACAGAGGTGAAAGCCATTTGGACCAGAAGATTTCCTTTCGCATCACAGCGCTGGATGCAGACCATCTGCGCCCCCAGCTCAGCCGCGCTCTGGAACAGAGAACAGAGCTGATTTCCCGTCAGAAGTACCCTAAAATGTGGGAGCTCACCGAAAAGCTCAATCGTGTGGAAAAAGTGCCCAATACCATGCAGGAATACCGAGCAAAGCGGCGCAGGATGCTGGGTATTTTGAACTGGCTGCTGGGTGTGTTCCTTCCCACATCCGGCCTGATGGAGCCGCAAAAACTGCTCATCCCTCTGCTGGTCGGCGCTGTTGGATTTTCCGTAGGTGTGGTCACACTGTGGCAGAACAGACGAGCTCTCCTTGGTGTATGCAGCCTTTTTCCAGGTGTCATACTCACTATGGTTGCGCTGGGCAATCCGGCCGAGCTGGGCACCCTGTTGATACTGGGAATCGCCTGTCTGGTCATTGGCGCTGCCGCCCTGCTGACCAAAGGCCGCAAAAAACAAAATCCCTTTGACAAGGCAGCCCAGCTCCTGTTACAGGAAAAAAGCACCGCGGCGGGTATGGAACATGTGCGGATTACCTTTTCTCCGGAGGGGATGGTGATCAGCCGGGCAGACAGGGAACAAGAAACGCACCTGGTGCCCTACTCCTCCTTTGAATGGGTACTGGAGACAGAGGATCTAATCCTCCCCATGTACCACAGTGCGGTGACCATTCTGCAAAAAAAAGATCTGCTGACCGGAAATCTCTCCGAACTGCGGGTCTTTCTGAAAGCACAGACGCAATATTTCTCAGTAACAGTCTGATACATCCTTCCATTGCGGGAGCCATCTGATCGGAGATGACAGACACCCGTACCATTTCAACCATGATAGCAGATTGTGCGGTCCTCTATGCAAAAAGCAGCGGCGCTGTTCCCACAGTGCCGCTGCTTTGTTGATCAACTGGTCGGTACGGACTTCAAATGTGTTGCCTGCAATCTCTGCAAACTAAAACGGCAGCTCTCCTACCCTTCCCGGCGGACGGCGGAGCACTTCTTCACCATAAGGTCGGGATAGTAGGACTCCTTTGCCTTTCGCAGGCCCTCCATGCCCATATCATCCTCCCGGTTCAGATAGTGCACATGGGGATAGTGCTCCCGAATCCAGCGGGCAAATTCCCGGTTGATCATGGGATAGGCGCCCTGAATTTCACTGTATGCCTTTTCAAAGTGGATGTCAAAGGCGTTTTCGCCAATGGGACTGCCCATGGTAAAGGCCACCAGACGTCCCTCCACCCGCAGCAGCAGGCCGGAGAGCCCCAGTGCCTCATAGTGGGCAAACGCCTTGGACATAGCGTGGCGCTCATCCAGGCGGGTCTGGGCCTCCGCCTCCGCGTCCCCGTTCTCGGTCCGATAGAGCCGGTTCCACTCCAAATCCATCTCCGCACACTCCGCCAGGTTTTCTATCGTAATCTCTTCCACATGCCAGTCTGGGTAGCGCTCCACAAAACGGTTGATATGGTTGCGCTTTCCGTGGAGCTTTTTTCCTCCCAGGTCTGCCAGACGGTTGATGTCATAGAGATAGTCCCAGCCATCCCGGTCGCAGTCACACTGGTACTGGCCGGGCCGGAGCTGCTCCAACAGGGCGAGCTGCTCCGGGGTGACGCACAGCAGACGGCAGGGCTCCCCCCGCTCCGCCGCGTCGGCCTCCAGAGCGGCCAGAACCGGCTCCAGCGGGCCGCTCCCCGCCGGAAAGAGGTAGCCATATCCAATCCGGCCGCACAGACGCTCCAGCACATAGCCGTCCATCTGCGCCACACGCTGCTGATAGGTATCGCTCCACAGAAAGAGCGTGGCAAAGCTATACTCACAGCCCAGATAGCCGGCGGCGCGAAAGCGCTCCTCGACCCATGATTTATCCTCCACCTCAGGCGGATGAAATTCGATCATAATGTTACTCGACTCCTATCCCTTATGAATGCTCTTCTGGATGGTCAAAATATTCTTGCCGTCCTCATAGGCGTAGTCCACCGCATCCATACTCTTTTTTACCATCAAAATCCCCAGGCCGCCGATGTCCCGCTCCTCCGCCGAGAGGCTGGTGTCCGCGTCCTGCTTTTTCAGGGGATTGAAGGGCTGTCCATTGTCCAGAAATTGAATGGTCACCTGGAGTGGGTCGCCGCCCACACAGCAGCGCACCGTGGCCTCCCCCTGCTCCTCTGGATAGGCATAGTGGGCAATATTGACAAAAATCTCCTCTACTGCCACATCCAGCTGGAATTTGACCCGGGGGGAACAGTCATAGAGCTCCAGCTGCTCCCTGATAAATTCCTGAACTGGCTCTAATTGGTCCAATCTGGCCGGAAAAATCCGCTCAACCATCCCTGCCCGCTCCTTTCTGCCGATACTCCAGACCCAGCATTGTGATATCGTCAAACTGCTCTGCCTCACCCACAAAGGCATCAATGCACTCTTTGATTCTCTTCAAAAGCTGCTGAACGGGGAGATCCAGCGCTTCATTCAGCGCATTTTGAAGCCGCTCCTCGCCAAAGAGCTCCTGCGCCCCATTGGTGGCCTCTGTCACACCGTCGGTGTACAGATACAGCCGATCCCCAGGGTTGAGCTGGATGGTATTCTCCCGGTAGCGCACCCCTTCCATTCCGGCCAGCACAAAGCCCGGGCGGGATTTCAGCCACTCAAAGGACTCCCCTTTTCGCAGAAGAAGCGGGGGATTGTGGCCGGCGTTGACATAGGTAAACTGTCCGGTGCTGATCTCCAGCACCCCCATCCAGGCGGTGACGAAAAGTCCGGCGTCATTGCCCTCGCACAGCTGCTCATTGGTCTGGGTAAAGACCTCACTGGGGGTTTCCTTATTTTGGGCGTGGTTTTTGATAATCGTCTTGGCAATCACCATGAAGAGCGCGGCCGGCACCCCCTTGCCCGACACGTCCGCGATGACCACCGCCAGGTGGTCATCGTCCACCAGGAAGAAGTCGTAGAAGTCGCCGCCCACCTCTTTGGCCGGGTTCATGGTGGCGTAGATATCAAACTCCTCCCGGCCGGGGAAGGCGGGGAAAATCCGGGGCAGCATGTCCGCCTGAATCTGGGTGGCCACGTTGAGCTCCGCCCCAATGCGCTCCTTTTCCGCGGTAATTTTTACAAAGCTCTGGATGTAGGAGATCATGTCCTGTTCCATCTCCCGGAACGCATCGGCCAGCTGTTCCACCTCATCGCCGGTGTGGATGGGGGGCACATTGACTTTCGCAGTCCCGGAGGCCAGCTCCGACTCGTTGCTCTGGATAAATTCGCCGGTGGCCTGGGTCAGCTGGTTGATGGGGCGGACCACCCGGCGGCGGATGAAGATCAGGAACAGCACCAGGAAGGTCACCGTAATGGCCACCATCAGCCCACCCAGCGCCATGAGGAAGTTCTGGCGGATGCTCATAACCTCATTCATGCTGATATCCGCCATCACATAGCCCGCCAGGGTGCCATCCTCGTGGAGCACCGGCGTACTGGCGGTCATCAGCCAGCCATAGCTGGGGTCATTCTGGATGATGGGGTCCACCTGACGCCCATTCTGGAAGTCATCCAGATAGACCGCAAATTCTCCAAAGAGGTCGGTGTAGGAGCCCAGCGCGCAGTAGGCGCCCCCCTCATAGCCGCTGCCGTCCCCCATCTCCATGTCCGAGTCAAAGAGGAAAATCACACCGTCGCCCTCGGGACGCACCACATAGAGGTACTGCACCTCATTATTCTCCACCAGGTCCCGGATAAACCGCTGAATTTCATAGTAGTGCGCATCGGTCTGCCGGCTCTCATAGTAGTGATCCAAGTCCGCGGGGTCCAGCTGACTGGCCAGTGTGCGCACCAGATTGTTCCCCAGCTGGTCATAGTACCGGTTCATGAAAGAACTGAACACCTGATAACTGACCAGAATCGCCACCAGACTGAGAACCGCACCCAGCAAAACCAGGAACGCGGTCCATTTCTGTCCCAGAGAAACCCTAATCTTCTTCAGTTTTCCGTTCATACACCCTGCTCTCTTTCCGCCGTTTGAGCGTCCTGTGTCTCCAAACGCCTCACAGCTGTCACCGTATCCGCAGATCCAATCTGTTCAAAGAGAATATGCTCACACTGGCGCTCCAGAAAGGCCACGGCGTGCTCCGCCGCCTCCCCCTTGGGGTGCTCCAACGGACTATGTCCCCCAAAGTCGCCCTTCAGGCGGAGGATGGCCAACCCCTCCCCGGGCGGGATGGCACACTCCGCCATCATACGGCTGTCCGGGTCCGTCTGGTGGCAGCACAGGTTGAAGAGTTCATCCGCCAGCACCAGAAGGGTAGCCATCTGCCGGCCCTCAATCTGATTGGCCTCCAGCTGCCCCCGCAGGAACTCGGCCAAGCGGGCGCTTCCGGCGGTATCCGGCGTGACCACACAGTGGGCCTGGGCCCGATCCTGCCGCCGGTACTCCAGCGCCAGGAGGACATAGCCGTCAATCTCGTCTGTCTTGGCGGCGTACACCCCGCCCGCATCACTGACCATCTGGAGCTGCTGCTCCAGCTCCGCCTGCCGGCTGGAGTTCTCATTGAGGGTGAGGCGGAGCCGGTCGTCGGCAAAGTTCCTGCCGTCCCTCCCCTGGATGTCGTCCAGGCCCTTGGTATGAAAGAGCATCCGGTCCCCTTGGCGCAGCTCCAGGTTCAAGACCTGATAGACCACATTTTCACTCTGGCCCAGGGGGGCATAGGAGAGGGTTTTGACCCAGTTGTACCGATCCTGGCTGCGCATGAGCAGCGGGTCCCGCTGTCCGGCGTTGATGCAGGAGAATTGGCCGGTGGCGCCGTTGAGCACCCCCACCAGGGCATGCAGGCACAGCTCGTCGCTCATCTCATGGAGCTGCTGGTTGGCGGCCGTCATGGCCTCCACCAGAGAGAGGCCGGAGCGCATCTGGCTCTTGATGGTGGCCTGGGCCATCACAGTATAGAGCACCTGGGGTATGCCGCCGCCCTCCACCTCTCCCACCAGCACGCACAGCCGCTCCTCATCCAGGAGGAAGTAGTCGTAAAAGCAGCAGGAGAGCTCATGGCCCTGATAAATTCGGCCCCGGATGGCGAAGGGATAGCCCCCCTCCCGCTGGGGTAGCTCCTGAGGCAGCATAGAGACGTTGAGCTCATTGGCCAGCTGCAGCTCGCTCTCCAGCTGCTGCTCCCGCACCGCCAGCTCCTTCTGCTCCATGTTGTTCAGATCAATCTCCACCAGCATCATACGGAAGGCATCTGAAAGGGATTTGAGCTCGTCATTGCTGCGGATTTTCACCGCGCTGAAGGCCTTTTTATTCTCACCGCCCTCATAGCCCTGGGCCGCCTCGGTCAGCTGCCGGATGGGCCGGATGAAGCTGCGCTGGATGAGCAGCAGATAGAGCACCACAAAGCCCACCGTCAGCACAGTCAGCAGCGCGCCGGCCTGGAGCAGGAAGGTCTGCTGTTCCCGGACCACTTCTTTCATGCTGATATCGGCCATCACATAGCCCGCCATCTTGCCGTCCTCATGGCACACCGGAATGGCGGTGGTCATCAGCATGCCGTAGCTGGGGTCCCGCTGGACAATGGGCTCCACCTCTTCTCCGTCCAGGAATTTGTCCAGATTGTCGGCAAAGGCTCCAAACAGCTCCATATAGGTACCCAGTGCACAGTAGCCCCCGGAAAAATAGTCGCCGTTCTCCCCCGCCTCCATATCTGAGTCAAAGAGGAAGGTCACCCCCTGCCCATTGGGGCGCACCACATAGAGATACTGCACATTGTTGCTCTCTACCAAATCCATGATAAAATCCTGAATCTTGTAGTAGCGCTCATCCATCTCCAGGGTCTTATAGTAGTGGTCCAGCTCATCCGGGTCCAGCTGGCTGGCCAGGGTCGCCACTACATTGTGGCCCAGCTGCTCATAGAACGCCGTAGTGCGTCTCTGATAAGTCCGATAGCTGACGAAGAGTGCGGTGGCGCTGAGAATGATACTCATAGCCAGAATCATCACCACTATCTTTTGTCCCAGGGTAAACCGCATTTTGCGTTTCAAGTCCGCCCCGCCTCCTCTCAGTCTCTGTGCTTATACCCGCACCACCAGCGTATTGAACCCGGCATAGCGGCGGTAGAAGAACTCCTTGGCCTTGCTCTTAATCATCTTCACACCGATGGCATCCAGGCCGGTGCCCTCCTCCAGGCTGATGGCGTCGGTGTTCATCTCAAAGGGGTTGAACTCCTTGGCGTTGTCCCGCACATGGATGGTGACCGTCTCGTCCTCATGGGGGACGATGGTGAGCTGGATATACCCCTCGGTCACCGAAAAGGCCTTGTCCAGAATCACCCCACACACCTCTTCCACCGCGATAGTGGCAAAGTAGGTCTGGGTGGGGTTGGCGTCCAGCCGCTCCAGATAGGCGGACACCTCCTGCTCCACCGCCCCCAAATCGGTATCCCGGCTGTCCAGGAAGGCGCTGTAAACCCGGCTGTCGTCCTCGTCCAGATAGGTCCAGGAGCCCTTGTACTTGTTATAAATACACAGCACCACCAGAGTGGCCAATTCCATACAGGGGTAGGTCCACCAGAACATCTGCTCTCCCAGGCGGCTCAGAATCAGGCTGAAGGCCAGGAAGAACACCAGCGAGCGCAGGATAAAGAGCATGTAGCTGATAAACTCCCGCTCCAGCGCCTGATAGTAATAGGTCATCACCATATTGATGCTGGAGGGCAGCACACACAGGGCATAGATGCGGATGGCCACACTGCCTATAGCCAGCTCCTCGGGGGTACGCAGGCCAAAGGCAAAGCACACCCACTGGGGAATGGCCATCAGCAGAACGATGAGCACCACACTAATCAGCATAGCCGCCTTGAAGGCCTGCCGGAGGGTACAGCGGATGTTGGACTTGTTGCACTCGCCGTGGAAGGTGCTCACCATGGGCTGGAGCGCCATGCTGATGGCGTCATACACCGACGCCGCCACCAGGGCCACATTGAACACAATGCCGAACACCGCCACGCCCAGTTCCCCGCTGATGTCCATCAGCAGGCGGTTGCACACCAGAATGGTGACAAACTGGCAGATGTACTGCACCGAGGTGGCAAAGCCGGTGCGGAAGGATTTCACCACAATGGAAAAGTCAAACTTGGGGAAGGTAAAACGCAGGCAGCCCTTTTTCTGGAGGAAGTGAGTGAAGCTGATAATCAGCATCACCGCCGCGCCCAGGCCGGTGGAGTACACCGAGCCGGCCACCCCCATATCCATCAGTACCACAAAGACATAGTTGAACACAATGTCAATGGTGTTGCTGGTGACCAGCGCCACCGCCGCCAGCTTGGGGTTGTTGTCTGAGTTGATGAAGTAGTAGAAGGGGCCCTGACAGAACATAACGGGCACCAGCAGCAGCTGGGCGCGCACCAGCGCCTCACAGTTTTCCCACACCTCTGTCCCCGGTGTCCCCGCCCCCAGGAAGGAGAGCACCTGGGGCAGGAAAATAAGCCCCAGAATGCACAGGATGACATTGGTACATAAGTCCATGCGCAGGACGTTGGCAAAGATGCGGTTGCCCTCCTCCTCTCTTCCGTCGCTCAGCGCGTTGGAGTAGAAGATGGAGCCACCGATGGAGAGGGAGTAGCTGATGGTGTTGAAGAGCATATAGACCGGTTGTCCAATGCTGATGGCAGTCAGGCCCACCGCTCCGATGGTGTTGCCCACAAACACGCAATCCGCCAGCCCTCCAATGGCCAGCCCCAGACAGGACAGCAGGCTCGGCAAAAAGAAATTATAGAAGGCCTTACGGACAAATACATTTTCTCTTGCAGCTGTTGCAATCACAATGTTTCCTCATTTCCTCACTGAATGTCCAGAATATCCACAAATCCGGTAATCTCAAAGACCTCCATAATATCCGCACAGACGTGTGTCACCGTCATGTGCCCCTGCTTGTTCATCCGCTTCTGGGCGGCGAGCACCACCCGCAGCCCGGCGGAGGACAGGTAGAGCAGCTCCGCCATATCCAGAACCAGCTCCGTCACGCCGTCCAGACTGCTGTTCAGCTCCGCCTCCAGCTCCGGGGCGGTGGTGGTGTCCAGACGGCCCTCCAGGGCGATGGTCAGTTTCTTTCCCTCTGCACGTTTGGTGATGGTCATTCTGATTTCCTCCTGTTGCGCTGATCCTCGTCCAGCAGGTCCGCGTACTCCCGCAGCTCCTCCCGGACGACGACAATCTCGTTTTTCTTCAATTCTCCCACGGCGGCCTTTAATAAGTGGGCCATGCCGATGGGCTGGTCCTCCAGCGCCGCCAGAAAGGCGGCGGAGAGGACGATGTTTTTGATGTGTCCGCCGGAGAGCTCAAACTTCTCCGCCAGAAAGGCCCAGTCGATGTCGTCCGACAGCGGGGCCTTGGCCGGCATGGTGCGGCGGTAAATCTCCTCCCGCATCTTGGCGTCGGGGAAGGGGAAGTGGACCACATAGGTGATGCGGCGCATAAAGGCCGCGTCAATGTTTCCGATGAGGTTGGTGGCCATGATGCACACCCCGTCGTGCTCCTCAATCTGCTGGAGGAGGTAGGCCACTTCCACATTGGCGTTGCGGTCGTGGGCATCCTTGACCTCGCTGCGCTTGCCGAAGATGGCGTCGCACTCGTCAAAGAAGAGCACGCAGTTGGAGCGCTTGGCCTCGGTGAACACCGCCTGGAGATTTTTCTCCGTCTCGCCGATGTACTTGCTCACAATCTGGGAGATGTTGATTTTATAGAGCTCCATATTGAGCTCGTTGGCGATGACCTGGGCGCACATGGTCTTGCCGGTGCCCGGAGCTCCGGCGAAGAGAATGGACAGCCCCCGGCCATAGGTCACCTTGGACTCAAAACCCCAGTCGTAGTAGACCCGGTGGCGGAACTTGATGTGTCCGCAGGCGTGTTGAAGGAGCCGTTTCTGCTCTTGGGGCATCACCACGTCGTCCCAACCAAAGGCGGGACGCACCCGGCTGGCCAAATCCCCCAGTTTGTGCACCACCTGCCGGTAACAGCACTGGTGCATCTCCCGGCTGGAGATGCACCTCTCCCCGTCCAGCCGGGCCAGCCCCACTGCCTGGCGGCAGGCCAGCCCCACCTGGCGGGGGGAGAAGCGGAATTTGGACGCCAGCTCCTCCACTGTCAGCCCCTCCTCCAGCGGAGTGTCCCCCAGAAAGGCCCGGAAGAGGGCCATCCGCTCTTCCTCGGTGGTGTCGGGCACATCCAGCTCCACCGCCAGACGGCGGAACTGGGTGCGGATGGGCAGGTGGGAGAGGAGAAACACCTTCTCCCCAGGGAGCTCCAAATCCAGAATGGCCTGGAGCAGTTTTTCCTCGGGGGGAAGCTGCTTCCCATCGGTATCCTGCCGCTCCATGTGGGTGCAGCACAGACAGGCCCCGGTGAGCCGGGCGATGAGCGCCCCCTCCCGGGCCCGCTCCTCCGGCTGCTCCCCGTCCAGAGAGGCGAACACGCACCGCCCGCCCTTGCGGGCCATCAGGTGCTCCACCTGGAAGCGCTTTCCGATGCCCGGCCCGCCAGTGAGGCAGATAACCTGCTCCCCCGGCTCACTGTACAGCAAATCCAGACGGCGGGCCAGCTCCTGCCCGATGACCAGGGGTCCGCTGGGGGTCTCCTGGTTCCCGTCAAAGAGCCGCAGGCCGGGCAGGGGGGCCACGGTGCCGGTGCTGAGAAATTCCAGCACCGAGGGGCGCAGGACCAGCTGCCCCGCCGAGAGCCGCTCGGCGGCGAAAAGCCCGGTGAAGGTGTCCCGCCGGGAGAAGCGGGAGAGGTACTCCTCCATGGTATGCTCCAGGGGCAGAAAGAGCTGTACCGCCAGACTGGCTGTGGGGGCTTTCTGGGTGATGTCGTCCTGGAGGTAGGCGAAGAGCTTTTCGTACTTCTGGTCCAGTACGGCGGCGTAGGCCAGCACCAGACAGTTGGCCTCAAACTCGTCCAGGCGGCACCGCCGGATGAGCTGCTGAAGGGGAAAGTCCCCCTTGGAGCGATCCAAGCGGACCTGGATGGTATCCCAGGAGGCTGCCAGCTGGGCCGCCTCTCCCCCCTCCAGCTGGGCATTGAGCCCCAGCTGGGCCGCCTTGATGAGGTTATGCTCAAACTCCTCCCGGCTGACCACCAGACCCAGCATATTGCGCATATCGTTCTTGGGCCCCAGCCACTGGTGGTGCTGGTAGAAGAAATAGAGGCGCAAATCCAGCCAGGCAAACAGGTCGTCCATCAGCTCCCACTGGGTCTCGTAGCTTCGGTTCAACTTCTCATAGGATACGTCCCGCAGGTCGTATTCCTCCATACACTCCCTCCTTCCCTCCCCCACGCGGCTCAGGGCACCTTGACGGTCACAGCCGGGGTCATGGTGGGCTGAATCACCCCGCCATAGGCGCACATCAGTTTACTGGTGTTGTTGAGCAGGGGTTTCCCGCACACTGTCACCGTGGGGCAGCCCGGCGCCCAGGCCACGGTGGCGGGTACGCAGGGGGCAGGGGTCAGAACCCCCATGGCCGCCGCGGTGGCCGCCGCCACCGCCGGATTGCCCATGCAGGAGCACATACCAAAACCGGGCAGGTTGTTTATGGGCACCCCGTCCAGAACGGTGGCCGCCGGCATCCCGCATATGGTCACCGTCATTTGGCTGGTCACCGTCAGCGGCGCAGGAGCCGCCCCAAAGGAACAGGTACACAGTGCGGTCTGTACCATTGGATTTGCCATAGTCGTTCTCCTCTCAGAGCTGGATGGTCTCTTGATTGTCCCCCTCTTCCAGGGTCAGGCTGGCCGCCAGGCCCGCTCCCTCCACATACACCTCTACGGTGCAGGCGGAGGGAAAGACCGCGGACACACACCCGTCCTCCCCGGTGTGGTAGCGCTGGGCGGGGAGAAGGAGCTTTCCCCGGCTGTGGGGCTGCGTGAGGGGGGCGGTGAGGGTGCCCATCTCCTCCTCCAGAGAGCGCAGGCCCACAATCTCACTCTTGGCCCCGTCAGACAGGAGATAGGCCCCCATTCCCACGGCGGCCTCCGGCCCCTTGCAGTAGAGGCGCAGCTCCTGCTCCCCCTTCTCCACCTTGGTCTGGGCCAGTTTGAGCGGATTGGAGCCGGACACCGCCAGCCAGAGCACTTCCCCAGAGGCGGGGGCGCCATCCCGTGTGACAGTCAGCTCCAGGCGGGTGACGGTCTGCTGGAAGGGGTAATTCTCCCCCGGCTTCATGGTGATGTCCACCTCCTGGGTCTCCCGGCCGATTACCAGCTCCACCCACTCCTCCTGAAAGCCCGGACAGCGCAGGGAGAGGCGGTGCGCCCCGCCGGAGAGGTTCACCAGCACCAGGCAGCCCCCCGGCTTGCCCACCGGGCGGCAGGGCAGGCCGTCCAGAGTACACAGCAGCTTGGATGCCTCCAGAGGTTTTCCGGTGTAGCCGTCCCGCACATGGCAGACGGCGCTGACATGCAGGGAAATCATGCCTTCTCCTCCTTCTCCCGCTTCTGGTGGGTGCCGATGGACACATCGGTGACCCGGGTGAAGCGGCGCTCTTTCCGGGAGTCAATCTCAATGCCGGTGAGCAGCACCACAAAAGAGAGCTTGTAGGCGGTGGAGGTGTTGTTCCAGATTTTCAAAAGCTGGTCCTGTGTGGTCTTTTCCAGCACCACATGGACCTGGGCGTTCTGCTCGGCCAGAGAGCCGGACAGATACTGGGCATCCAGAATGGGGTGGTCCTTTAACACCTGGAGAGCGGCGCCCACCAGGCGGTACTGGTCGGCCTCCTTGAGCTGGGCAGGGGCCTTGGAGTGGGCGGTGATCAGGAAGCGGAGGTTGTAGCGGGTGGGGCGCAGGCGCTCCACATTCTGCCCCACCTGGTAGTAGCCGCTCTGGGCGCCCTGGGTATCCTCTTCCACCTGGTAGAGGTAGAGGGTCAGCTGGTTATTCTCACTCTCATGGGGGGAGCACAGGGCAATCAGCTCCCGGTTTCCAATGGGCTCTGGGGTCAGATTGTCCCGCAGCAGCTCCACCAGGGCGTTGCCCGCCTCCACCAGAGCGGTATAGTCTGCCATCGGTGTTCCTTCCTTTCTCTTTAACGGCGTGTGGGACTGGGCGAGCTGGACGCCGCCGGTGAAGGGGACGGGCTGGCCGTCGGCTGCGCCGTGGGGCTCACCTGGGGAGACTGGCTCGCCTGGGCCTCCTGCTTGATGGCCTCCTGGGCGGCCTCCTCCTGCTTCTTCCGCTCCTCCTCCAGAGCGGCCGCGGCCTCCTCCCCCTTGCGGATCTCCCCCTGGAAGAGGGCCTCAAAGGTGTCCGCCATCCAGTCCTGCTCCTGGGCCAGCCAGCCGCCGGACAGGGTGTTGAGGGCGTTGGCCTGGTGGGTAAAGTCCCCCACCGCCTGAAGAAGGGTGGCCCCCGCCTGATTGAGGGCGCACTGGGCGCTGTACAGCGCCGCCTTGTCCACCGTCCCCTTGGCATAGGCCGCGGTCTGGGTCTCCACACTGGCGGTGGCCTGCTCCACCGATTTTTGTGCAGTGCGGATATTCTCATAGGCCAGATTCAGATTGATGAGGGCCGACTTCACCTCCAGCTCCAGCTGCTGGGTGTCCACCTCATACTGCCCGGCGGCCACTGCCACGGCATAGCTCCGCGCCGCCTCATAGAGGGCACTGGCGTCCAGCTTGGACGGGTCAAAGGTGAGGAGGACAGCCTCTATGTTATAAGTACTGGGGTCCAGCTTGCTCAGGCTGCTGGCGGTGAGCTTCCCCTGCTCCGCGCTGGCCTTGTACTGGCTTAGCTGCCGGTCCAGCTCCTCCAGCTGCTCGGTCAGGCTGTCCACCGTGGTCTGGCTGCCGGTCCCCCGGCTGAGGAGAATCTGTTCCTCCTCCAGGCGCTGCTCCAGCAAGGCCCGGTTCCCCTCCAGCACAGTCCCCATCTCGCCATAGACATAGGTGTCCACCAGGGCGTCCATCAGCTCCTCGCCGTCCTCGGCGCTGAGCATCAGGCCCAGCATCCGGTTCACATCGCCCTGACTGGCGGCGTTGCTGCCGCCCGAGCCGCCGCCCACTCCATCCAGAGCGGCCAACAGCGCATCCATGCTCTCCTGGGCCTGGCTGAGAGATTCATCCACCGTGCCTCCGGTGTCTCCGGTGGGAAGATCGCCGGTGCGCACCCAGCTCAGCTGCTGAGGGACAGCGTCCGCCTGTTTGCTGAGGCCGGTGCAGGTATACCCCTCGTAGAGGTAGCGGCTGAGCTGCCATCCCCCCTCGGTGGAGCCATCGGCATAGTAGGCGACTCCCTCCAGCTTCTGGGTCTGCGTGGTGGACTCGTGGCCCACCAGGGCCCAGTCCTCAAAGTCTGCCCCGCTGCCCCAGGGGAGCAGTGCGGCCATCGCGCCATCGGCGGTGGGCTGGAACCACACCTCACAGACCTGGGGCTCGGTGTCCCCCTGCTGGTAGCTGCACAGCGCCCACAGCTCCAATTCCTGATTCACAATGCAGAAGCGGTCCCCCCGGTCGGTCTCGGTGAGGGTGGACTCCCCAAAGGCGGTGCGCAAATCCTGGGCGGTGAGGGTGAGCATCCAGCTGCCGTCCAAGGTACCCTGATTCATCTCACCGGCGTAGATCACCTTGCCGCTCTCGCTGTACAGGGTGCCGAAGCCGTCGGGGGTCAGGTCCTCCGCCCCCCCGTCGTACCAGAGCTTGCCCTCCCGGTACCACTGAATGGTCCCGTCGGTGACACCGGCGGTGAACTGGGCCTGGATGACATCTCCGCTCTCCAAATAGCGGCTGCCCTCGCCCTCATACAAATCCGCGGCAAAGCCCCCCTTGTAGCGGAGACTTCCATCCTCATTGTACTCCGTTCCCTCCCCTTCGCGCAAGCCGTCTGTGTATCCGCCCACATAGGAGCGGGCGCCGCTGGGGTAGTAGGCGGTGCCGGTGCCGTCGTACACGCCGTCCACAAAGGAGCCCTCATAGCACTTGGCCCCGTCAGCATAGGCGGTGCCCATGCCGTTGGCCAGCCCCGCCGAGAACGCGCCCTGGTAGACCAGCGCCCCATCCTCATAGCGGCTGCCGGTCCCCTCGTATACCCCGGCGGCAAACTCTCCCTCGTAGATGAGCACACCGTCCTCATAGCAGGAGCCATTGCCGCTGCGCACACCGTCCACAAAGTTTCCCTCATAGGTCACAAGGCCGTTCTCGTCGTACTCCTTGCCCTTGCCCTGGAGCACCCCGTCGGTGAGGGTGCCGCTGTACATGGGGTGCTTCTTTTCCTCGTCGTAGTAGACCACCACGCGGCCCGACCAGGTCTCCAGCTTTTCGTCCCCCTGGTAGAACCGGGCGGTGAAAAACCGGCTGAGCAAAAAGGGCCAGATGACAAAATAGAGGAGCAGAATCAGCACCACCAGCCCAATGGCCAGCAGAATCAGAAAGGACTTGGAGATAAAGAGCCGCCTGGTCTCGATGTAGTCCGCCCGCTTGGTGGGCTTCTTCATGGCCGCCGCCGCTCCCTCAAAGGAGCTGGTGGCCACCTTGGTGGCCTGCCGGGAAAAGTTGGTCACCCGGCGCAGATAGGCCCAGGCCCCCGTCAGCTTCCGGGTGAAAAAGGCCCGGATGGTGCGGAAAAAGATCCCCAACGAGTTAAAGAGTTGTCGCAACAGATAGCTCAGCAACGGTAAATCCCCCTATATCTCTTCATCACCAGCCGAACACATTCAGCCGGAGCAGCAGCCAGACCGCGGCACACACCGCCGCGATTGCCACGACCGCCCCCACCCCCCGCAGGCCCAGCCCCCGACGGTAGTTGGCCGCCTCGTGGACAGGCTGCACCGGTGAGCGGCGCACATAGCCGTCCGCCGCCGGGCGGGGCGGCGGGGGTGGGGCGGCCACTGTCTCCCCAGGGGCGGCGCGGTGGCGGCGG
>DXDX01000218.1 GCA_019115265.1 Candidatus Flavonifractor merdigallinarum
TATACTAAATGCGACAAATAAAGAGGACGGATTGTCACTGGTAATGCAGGCAAGACCACAGGTGAACCTGGGAAAACAGGTTTTTTTGTGGTGCCTGCTTTTTTTGCGCCCATTTTTCAAAGAGGAAAGGGAGGGGCTCCTGTGGGAGTTTACATCATCCGGCGCATTTTGAACAACAACGCCTTCGTCTCCAGCGACGAACAGGGCAAAGATATTGTGGTCATGGGCAAAGGAATTGCCTTTCAGCGCACCAGCGGGGACCGGGTACCCCAGCAGCGGGCAGAACAGGTCTTTCGCCTCTCGGAGGAAAATGCCGGGCGGTTCCAGGAGCTGGCGGCGCGCATCCCCATGAGCTATGCGGTGCTCAGTGAGAAAATCATCCACCAGGCGGAAAAGCGGCTCAAAGGCAAGCTGAACGAGAGCATCTACATCACCATCACCGACCATATCTACTCGGCGGCCCAACGCTACCGGGAAGGGCTGGTCATCAAGAACACCATGCTCTGGGAAATTCAGCGCTACTACCCCGACGAATATGCCGCCGGGCTGGAGGCCGCCAAGCTGATACGGGAAACGCTGAATCTCCCCTTTGCTGAGGATGAGGCCGCCTTTCTGGCCCTCCACTTCGTCAACGCCGAGCTGGGGGTGGAGATTGGGCAGGTCTACGAGGTCACCGAGCTCATCCAAAGTGTGTGCGACATTGTGCGCAGGCACTTCTCCATTGAGTTTGACCCCACCTCCATGGCCTACTACCGCTTTATCACCCATGTGAAATTTTTCGCCCAGCGCCTGATGCTGGGTTCCTATTATGAGGAGGATGACAGCGAACTGCTGGACGCCATCCGCGCCAAACATCCCGACGCCTACACCTGTACCCAGGAAATTTCCGCCCTCATTGAGCGGACGCGGGGCTACCGTCTGGGCAGCGAGGAAGAGCTCTACCTCACCGTGCATATCGCACGGGTTACCAAGCATTGAAAGAGGCCGCGCGCCGGCGCGCAGGAGCGCGGACCTTTCTTTGATACCCTATGTGAGCAAGAGAACAGAAAGGCTGAATGAATATGGATTGGAAAGACACGGCAAGACAGATCGTCGCCCAGGTGGGCGGCAAGGAGAATATCCGGGGCGCGACCTACTGCACCACCCGCCTGCGCCTGACCCTGGCCGACGAGAGCAAGGCCAACGACGAGACGGTCTCCGGCATCCCCGGCGTCATCGGTGTGGCCCACGGCAGCGGCCAGTACCAGATCATCATCGGCAACCGGGTGCCCAGGGTGTACGAGGCCATGCAGGAGCTGGGCGTGCTGGAGCAGGCCGCCGCGCCCGCCCCGGAAACGAAGAAAAAGAGCATTCCCGCCCGGATGATGGACGGCCTTCTGGGCTCCATGACCCCCATCATCCCCGCCATCATCGGCTGCGCCATGATTAAGGTGCTGCTGGTGCTGCTGCCCATGCTGGGCCTCATCACCGATGGGAGCATGACCTATCAGGTCCTCACCGTCATTGGCGACGGCTCCTTCTACTTCCTGCCCATCCTGGTGGCCGCGTCGGCCGCCCGGTACTTCAATGCCAACCTCTTCCTCAGCATCACCATTGCCGGCATCCTCATTCACCCCAGCCTCCAGGCCCTCTTTGACGCCGGCGAGGCGGTGAGCCTGTTCGGCATCCCCGTGACCGCCGCCAACTACCCCTACTCCATCCTCCCCGCCATTATTATGGCCTGGATTGTCTCCAAAGTGGAGAAGGCAGTGGACCGGGTGACCCCCGCCATCACCAAGACCTTCCTGGACCCCATGCTGGTGGTCCTCATCTGCGCCCCCATCGCCCTGTGGGTGGTGGGCCCCGCCGGCGCCATTGCCGGTGAGGCCATCTCCGGCGGCCTGGAGTGGATCCAGGTGAACCTGGGCTGGTTGGCCGTGGGCATCATCGGCGGCATCTATCCCGTTCTGGTGCTCTTCGGCATGCACCACGTCCTCACCCCCATCGCCATCGCCTCCATCAGCTCCCTGGACTTTGACAGCCTGGTCATGGTGGCCCAGCTGGGCGCCAACCTGGCACAGGGCGGCGCCTCCATGGCGGTGGCCCTGCGCTCCAAGAACAAGAACATGCGCCAGACCGCCGCGGCTGCCGGCTTCTCCGCCCTGGTGGCCGGCATCACCGAGCCCGCCATGTATGGCGTCACCCTGCGTCTGAAGCGCCCCTTCATTGCCGTTCTCATTTCCTCCTTCGTGTCGGGCAGCTTCGCCGGACTCATGCAGCTCAAGAGCTTCTCCACCGCCTGCCCCGGTCTGGTGACCACCATCCAGTACATTGAGGCGGACCGCCCCATCTCCATCCTCTACATCGCCCTGACCTGCCTCATCGCCGTGGTGGTGTCCTTCCTCCTCACCCTGATTCTGGGCTTTAAGGACCCGGTGGATGCCAGCACTGCCGCTCCTGCGGAGGAGAACCAGCAGCCCGCTCCCGTCGCTGGAACGGGCGCCTCCGTGGAGCGCCACATGGTGGACAGCCCTCTGGACGGCAAGGTAATCCCCCTCAGCCAGGTAAACGACGAGACCTTTGCCTCCGGCGTGCTGGGGGCCGGTACGGCTATCATCCCCGCCGATGGCAAGGTGTACGCCCCCTTTGACGGGGTGGTGGAGACCTTGCCCGACTCCCGCCACGCGGTGGGCCTGCGCAGCGCCGACGGGGTAGAGCTGCTCATTCATGTAGGCAAAGACACAGTCAATCTGTCCGGCGAACACTTTGCCGTCCATATCAAGGAGGGCGACCAGGTGAAGAAGGGCCAGCTGCTGCTGACCTGCGATTTGGAGGCCCTGCGGGGGGCGGGCTACGATGTGACCACCCCTGTGATTGTCACCAACACCGATGAATTTCTGGATGTGGTCCCCGCCCCAGAGGGAGAGATCACCCACGGCAACCGCCTGCTCACCATTCTGTAAGGAGGAACCAACTATGAACCGCTTTCCCGAAGGCTTTCTCTGGGGCGGCGCCACCGCCGCCAACCAGTATGAGGGCGGCTGGAATGAGGGGGGCCGCGGCCCCTCCATTGACGATGTGTTCACCGGCGGCTCAGTGAACACCCCCCGGCGCATCACCATCCCGCCGGAGGAGGGGGCCTTCTACCCCAACCATGAGGCCACCGACTTCTACCACCACTGGAAAGAGGACATCGCCCTCTTTGCGGAGATGGGCTTCAAGACCTACCGCATGTCCATCTCCTGGTCCCGCATCTTCCCCAACGGGGACGACGAGACTCCCAATGAGGCGGGGCTCGCCTTCTACGACCAGGTATTTGACGAGCTGGCCAAATACGGCATTGAGCCTCTGGTCACCCTGTCCCACTACGAAAACCCCCTCCACCTCACCACCGCCTACGGCGGGTGGAAGAACCGGCGGCTCATTGACTGCTTCCTCCGATATGCGGACACCGTCCTGCGCCGCTACCGGGGCAAGGTGCGCCGCTGGCTCACCTTCAATGAGATCAACATGCTCTCGGTGCCCTTCGGCTCCTTTATCGCCGGGGGAATGCTCCCTGACGCCTGCACCGCTCAGGACCGCTGGCAGGCCATGCACCACCAGCTGGTGGCCTCCGCACGGACGGTGCACCTGGCCCATGAGATCGACCCGCAGAACCAGATGGGCTGTATGATCGCCTATATGTGCGTCTATCCCCGCACCTGTGACCCGGAGGATCTGCTGACCCAGACGGCGGTGGACCGGCTGCACAATCTGCTGCCCGGCGATGTCCACGTCCGGGGGGCCTACCCCACCTACGCCAAGCGCCTGCTGGAGCAGGAGGGGGTGTCCATCCACATGGAGCCGGGAGACGAGGCGGATTTAAAGGCGGGCACGGTGGACTTCTACACCTTCAGCTACTATGACTCCCGCTGTGTGGGCAAGGCCCAGGAGGGGGACCCCTCCACCGGAAATGGCGCCCTGGGCGGCCTGCGCAATCCCTATCTCAAGGCCACCCAGTGGGGCTGGCAGATCGACCCGGACGGCCTGCGCTGGTCCCTCAACCACCTCTATGACCGCTACCAAATTCCCCTGATGGTGGTGGAAAACGGCCTGGGCGCGGTGGACGAGGTAAGCCCGGACGGGGCCATCCACGACAGCTACCGCATTGATTATCTGCGCCGCCACATTGAGGCTATGGCCCAGGCAGTGGCTGACGGGGTGGATTTGATCGGCTACACCCCCTGGGGCTGTATTGACCTGGTCTCCGCCTCCACTGGCGAGATGCGCAAGCGCTATGGCCTGATCTATGTGGACAAGCACGACGACGGCACCGGCGATCTGTCCCGCCGCCGGAAGGACTCCTTCTTCTGGTACCAGAAAGTCATCGCCACCAACGGCAATGACCTGGACTAAAGGGGTCCCCCTCATACCGCACAGCGGAAAAAGCCCTCCACAGCAAACGATGTCCTGACACACAAAGACCCGATGCAGCAGAAACTGCTGCATCGGGTCTTTTCATGCAATATGATGGGAGGCTGTGGGGGTCAGTTTTTGCCCTCCAGCTCTTCGCAGCGGTGGCAGGCCACAAAATGCCCGGGCTTAATCTCCCGCAGAGCGGGAGTCTCTTTCTGGCACTGCTCACAGGCATAGCGGCAGCGCTGGCGGAAGCGGCAGCCCTCTGGCGGGTTGATGGGGCTGGGTACCTCGCCCTCCAGCTTGATCTGCTTCTTGCTCATATCCTCATCGGGGTCGGCGGTGGGGATGGCGGAGATCAGCGCCTTGGTGTAGGGGTGGAGGGGGTGGTCGTAGAGCTCTACATTGCTGGCCAGCTCCACCAGATTGCCCAGATACATGACGCCCACCCGGTCGGAGATATGCTTCACCATCGCCAAATCGTGGGAGATAAAGAGATAGGTGAGCTGGTCCTCCTTCTGGAGGCGGATGAGCAGGTTGACCACCTGGGCCTGGATGGACACATCCAGGGCGGAGATGGGCTCGTCACAGACAATAAACTGGGGGTTGACCGCCAGAGCCCGGGCAATGCCGATGCGCTGGCGCTGGCCGCCGGACAGCTCATGGGCAAAGCGGTTTGCATAGTCCGAGGTCAGGCCCACCCGGTTGAGCAGCTCGTTGACCCGCTTGCGCTTCTCCTCTTCCGAGTAGTGGTAGTGGACGTTCATGCCCTCGGTGATGATCTCGCCTATGGTCATACGGGGGTCCAGAGAGGCATAGGGGTCCTGGAAGATGATCTGGGCGTCCTTCTTGAACTGGAGCAGCTCCTTGCCGGACAGCTTGGAGATGTCCTTTCCGTTGAACTTCACGGTGCCGGAGGTGGGCTCATACAGCCGGATCATGGTCCGGCCGCAGGTGGTCTTGCCGCAGCCCGACTCCCCCACCAGGCCCAGCGTCTCGCCCCGGCGGATGCTCAGAGTCACATGGTCTACCGCTTTCAGGGTGGCCTTGCGGCTGACGCGGAAGTGCTTACAGAGGTCGGTGACCTCTACAATATTCTCTGGAAGCGTTTTCTGCTGCTCGCTCATGACCGTGCCTCCTTCCCGTGAAAGGTGAGTGTGCGGGGCGCATCGGGGTGCTGCAGCCAGCAGGAGACGCGGTGGGTGTCGCTCAGCACCGTCTCCGGGGGCATGCACTCCTTACAGATGGCCATACAGTGTTCACACCGCGCCGCGAAGGGGCAGTGGTTCAGGGGGAGAATCAGATCGGGGGGCGTGCCCTTGAGGGCGTAGAGCTCCTGCTTGCTCTCCTTGGCCAGGGTGGGCACCGAGCTGAGCAGCGCCCAGGTATAGGGGTGGCGGCCATCCTGGAAAATCTCCCGGGTGGTGCCCCGCTCCAGCACCTGACCGGCATACATGACCTGTACCCGGTCGGCAAAGTTGGCCACCACGCCCAGATCGTGGGTCACCAGAATGATGGCGGTGCCCAGCTTGGTCTTGAGGTCCTTCAGCAAGTCCATAATCTGAATCTGGATGGTCACATCCAGCGCGGTGGTGGGCTCGTCGGCGATGAGGATATTGGGGCTGCACGCCAGCGCGATGGCGATCATCACGCGCTGGCGCATACCGCCGGACAGCTCATGGGGATAGCTGTCCACCCGGGTCTCCGGGCTGGGGATGTTCACCAGGCGCAGCAGCTCAATGGCCTCTTTGCGGG
Source organism: Candidatus Flavonifractor merdigallinarum (assembly GCA_019115265.1). GTDB lineage: Bacteria > Bacillota > Clostridia > Oscillospirales > Oscillospiraceae > Pseudoflavonifractor_A > Pseudoflavonifractor_A merdigallinarum. The sequence continues at coordinate 6,130 of DXDX01000218.1, forward strand.
CCTCCTGCTTCCCCAGGTGTTTGTGAATTTTCAGGCTCTCCATGATCTGCTTGCCGATTTTCATGGTGGGGTTCAGGGAGGTCATGGGGTCCTGGAAGATCATGCTGACCTCCTCGCCGCGGTAGTTGCTCAGGGCCTTCTTGTCCATGTGCACCACGTCCTGCCCCTGGTAGCGGATCTCGGAGCCCTCCTTAATCTCTGCAAAGGGCGGCTTGAGCAGCCGCAGGATGGCCTTGGCGGTCACCGTCTTGCCGCAGCCCGACTCCCCCACAAAGGCCAGCGTCTCCCCCTTGTTCAGGTGAAAGCTGACGCCGCGGACCGCCTTCACTTCCCCGGCATAGGTGTTGAACGAGACGTGGAGGTCTTTGACTTCCAAAATTGGTTCCATGCTGCTTCCTCCTACTTTCTCAGCTTCGGGTCCAGCGCGTCCCGCAGTCCGTCACCCAGCAGGGTAAAGGACAGCATGGTCAGGGCGATCAGGAGCGCAGGGAAAAACATCTGATAGGGATAGAATGCAAAGGTCTGCTGTGCCGCCGAGGCCAGCGCGCCCCAGCTGGTATTGGGCGCCTGGATGCCCAGGCCCAGATAGCTCAAAAAGGCCTCGGAGAAGATGTAGCCGGGAATATCAAAGGTGATGGCCACCAGAATCACGCCCAGGGTGTTGGGCAGCAGGTGCTTGATGATGATCTTCCACGGGCTCACACCCAGGGCGTTGGCCGCCAGGACAAACTCCTGGTTTTTCAGCTGCATCATCTGTCCGCGCACCAGACGGGCGGTGTTGCACCACCCCGTCAGGGTCAGCGCCAGCATGAGGGTAAAGATGCTGTGGCTCTCAGTGATGACCGAGATGAGAATGACAATGAGCAGGTAGGGGATGCTGAAGAGCACCTCCACAATGCGCATCAGAATGGTGTCCACCGCGCCGCCGAAATAGGCCGCGACACCGCCGTACAGGCACCCCACCACCGTGCTGATGAGGGCGCCGGCCACGCCGATGGCGATGGAAACCCGGCCGGCCTGCCACACGCGGGAGAAGAGGTCACGGCCCAGTGCGTCTGTGCCAAACCAGTGCTCCGCGCTGGGCCCCTGGTTGATGGCCCCCTGGTCAATGTCCTCAAAGTTGATGCCGTTGATGTAGGGCCCCACAATGACCATAATAATCATCAGGAGGAGCACCACCAGAGAGACGGTGGCGATCTTGTTCTCCCGGAAACGGCGCCAGGCGTCCTTCCAGTAGCCGATCTGGGGCCGGGCGATTACCTCGCCGCTGAAGTCATCGGTGCCGATGACTTTGAATTTCTCTTTTGGGATGGGCTGTTTGACCATCGCTTCGTCCATCATCGCTCAGTCCCCCTTAGTCCTTGGATTTGATTCTCATGCGCGGATCCAGAACCCCGTACACAATGTCAATCAAGAGCTGCGCGATGACAAAGAGCGCGCCGAAGAATACGGTGGTTCCCAAGATCATGGTGTAGTCCCGGTCATTGATGGACGAGATGTAGTAGAAGCCCAGTCCGGGAATGCCGAAGATCCGCTCTACAATGAAGGAGCCGGTAAACACGCTGGCAATCTGTCCGCCCAAAATGGTGATACAGGGCAGGAACGCATTGCGCAGCACATGGTTTTTGACCACGTTGAAGGGCGTGACGCCCTTGGCCTCCGCCGTCAGGATGTAGTCCTGGTTCATCACCTCCAGCATGTTGGATTTCACATACCGGGCATAGGTGGCGATGGTGTTAAAGCTCAGCACAATCACCGGCAGCACCAGATTGGACGCTTTCCCCCAGCCCGTGGTGGGCAGCAGGTGGAACTGCACCGTGAAGAAGTACTGCAAGAGCGCCGCAAGCACGAATACCGGGACCGTGATGCCCAAAATGGCGATAAACATGACCAGATAGTCCGGCCATTTGTTCTTATTCAGCGCCGCTATGATGCCTAAGACGACGCCGATGATAATACCCAGAATCAGCGCCAGCCCTCCGGTGGTCCCGGAAACCTGCGAGTTGGTCATCAGCGTATCGGACACGCTCCGCCCCGGATACCGGATGGACTCGCCCAGGTCGCCCTTGGTGATCAGGTTCTTCATAAAGATGAGGTACTGCTCTCCGGTCGGCTTATCCAGTCCGTATTTCGCGTAGTAATTCTCCCGGGTCTGGTCGGGCAGATTGCGCGCCATGCTGGCCAGAGGGTCGCCGGGGATGCTGTGCATGAGGAAAAAGGTTACGGTGATGATAATGAACAGGGTCAGCAGCATATAGACGACCCGTTTTAACACAAATTTTAACATTCCAGTCCTCCCACAAACCATTCTGCAATTGGGTGGTCTCTATTGGGGATTGATTAACGGAAATGGGCGCCCGGAGCCCGGGCGCCCATCGGTGAGTTCAACCAATCAGTTCCATCAAGAATCCTGCTGGATGCTCACATACTTCATGCCTCCATTGTTGCTGGAGAAGTAGTTGGTGGGCAGGTTCTGAATGTAGTTGTAGTTGAAACGGTTGACCGTCTCGTTGACCACCGGGCACACAACGCCGGCGTCGTGAACCAGAATGTTCTCCGCCTGCTGGTAGAGGGCCAGACGGGCCTCGTCGTCCATCTCACGGCCAGCCTCGGCCACCAGTGCGTCGTACTCCTCATTGGACCAGCCGGTGGGGATGGCGCTGGAGCCGGTGGTGAACAGGGAGAGCATCGCCATGGGGTCGTTATAATCAATGGACCAGACCTGGTAGCCCACCTGATAGTCGCCGGAGTTAATCAGGGACTGGAAGGTGCCCCACTCGTTGAACTCCAGCTGGATCTCCACGCCCAGAGCCTCCTTGTACACCGCCTGGAGGTACTCGCCGTAGTTGCGCAGCCACTGGGTGGTGCCGCCGAAGGAGAAGGTGATATCCAGGGTAGCCGGGTCAGAACCCAGGCCCAGCTCCTCCATGCCCTCCACCAAGAGCGCCTTGGCATCCGGGTTCTCCTCAATGAGGGTGGTCAGAGGCGCGGTCCCTCTGGCGCTGTAATCGGGAATGGTCTCACCGCTGGCCACGCCCTGGGGCACCCAGCTGTAAGAGGCCAGCATGGTCCCGTGATAGATGGTATCCACCACATCGTCGCGGTCCAGCGCCAGAGTGAAGGCCTTGCGAATCTTCTCATTCTGGAAGATGGGGTCCTGGGTGTTGTAGAAGTGGAAGCGGATGGAGGGCGTCACATACTCGGTAAAGGTCACGTCGTCCTTCTGGTTGAAGCGGTCAATCCACTCCGGCTGGCCCACGGTCACAATCTCCAGGGAGCCGTTCTCAAAGGAGTTGTAGCGGGAGTTCTCGTCGCCCATAATCATATAGGTGATGGAGTCCAGACCCACATGCTCCTTATCCCAGTAGGAGTCGTTCTTCTCCAGCATGATCTGGGAGTTGTGAGTCCACTGGGTCACCACAAAGGGCCCATTGAACACCAGGCCGGAGGCGTCCGCGCCATAGGTGTCGCCCAGAGACTCGGCGATATCCTGACGGGCGGGATACATGGCCTTGCTGTACGCCAGGGACAGGAAGTAGGGAGTGGGGCCCTCCAGGGTAATCTCCAGGGTCTTGTCGTCCAGCGCCTTCACGCCCAGCTCGCTGACCGGCATCTCACCGGTGGTGACGGCGTTGGCGTTCTTGATGCAGTCGGACAGGAGGAAGGAGATGGGAGAGCCGACCTGCGGGTCCAGAATGCGCTGAATGCCATAGACGTAGTCCTGGGCGGTCACCGCCTGGCCGTCGCTCCAGTTGTTGTCCCGCAGATAGAAGGTCCAAACCGATCCATCCTCGTTGGACTCCCAGCGCTCCGCGCCGGCGCCGGTGGGCACATTCTCACCGTTCTCGTTCTCTTCAATCCGGATCAGAGGCTCCATGGTGTTGATCAGGATGGCGTCGCCCACCGCGTCGTTGCAGCGGGACGGGTCCAGGGTGGCCGGCTCTTCTGCCAGAGAAATGACCAGCGCCTGATCCGCTTTACCACCACCGCCGCCGCAGGCGACCAGACCTGTTGTCATGGCCAACGCCAGGAGCAAAGTCAGCAGTCGTTTTGCTTTCATGTTCGTTTCCCCTTTCATCGCTCTGATTGGTCCTTTTTACAAATCCGGTATGGCCTATGGTGTGGGCATTGCCACATCCATGACACCTTACAACCGGATCTTGACCCCGTATTGAAAGTTCTCCCCATCCATTCCCTGTTCCGCCATGCGCCGGCGGGTGGTGAGCATGTAGTGCTCCATAATCGCGTCGCAGATCTCCTGCATGGTGCCGGTACAGCACACATCATAGAGGGCCTTATGGATGGGGTACTGCCGTTTGGCAGCCGCCGCGTGGTCTGTACTGCCGGTATAGTAGGCAATAATATTGCCGGAGTTGAGCTGGCTCCATGCTTTAGTCAGCCGGGGCAATCCCACCTGGCGGATGATTCCCTCATGGAAGGAGTTATCATAAGAAATGGAGGCGTGGAAGTCCGCTTCCTCCAAACTCTGCATCTTTTCCAGCGCCGCCTCCATCTGGTGAAGCGTCTCCTGTGTGAGCACGCCATTGCTCAGCTTGACGGCCAGAATTTCATAGGTGGCGCGCAGGAGGTAGATCTCATACAAATCCACATCGCGGATTGGCTTTACCGAACAGCCCACATTGCGGGTATACTCGATCAGCCCTTCCTCCTCAATCTGGCGGAGTGCCTCCCGCACAGGAGCCCGGCTGACACCCAGCTCTGTGGAGAGATCCTGTTCCACAATCCGCGTATCGGGCTGCAATTCGCCGCTTAGAATTTTCATCCGAATGGCGTCCGCCACCTGTTCCCGCAATGTTTTGAACTCAATTTCCGCCATTTTTCTCTTTCACCTATATCCATTAGGTTCAATTTCAAAAAGTTTGGTTTATATATTGACTTTTGTCATACTTGGATGTAGATTAGAATTGTAGATTGTATACAATCTACAATTGGTGTGTTAATAATATAACATATTTCGATTGCGTTTTCAATAAATATAGCAGATTTTTTCGGAATATCTTGTGCAATTTTTTTCATGTCCCTTGTTGTTTACCAAACTCATATAATGATATACGCTTATCGGGATAATAGGAGGTTTTTATGAACTTTGAAAGCAAAATCGATTTTCTGAAAGAGACCGTACATACCCTGATGTCTGCGGACAGCCCCACTGGTTTTACCAAATCCGCCCTGGAAGAGGCGGAGAAACTGGTCCAGTCCATCGGCTATCCCACCCGCCGCACCCGGAAGGGCAATCTGGTCATCTCCATTGAGGGGCGGGACGAGTCCCGCCGGGTGGGGCTCTGCGCCCACCTGGACACGCTTGGGTTGATGGTGCGCTCCATTACGGACCAGGGCCGCTTGATGTTTACCTCTCTGGGCGCCCCTCTGCTCCCCTCTCTGGAGGGCGAGTACTGCCGCGTCTATACCAAGTCCGGCAAGTGCTATACCGGCACCATTCTCTCCCTGTCCCCGGCCATCCATGTGTTCTCGGACGCCTCTACCCGGCCCCGGGACGAGAAGAACATGGCGGTCACGCTGGACGAGTGCGTCAGCTCCAAAGAGGATGTGCAGGCCCTGGGCATCCGCCCCGGCGATTTCATCTGCTTTGACCCCAAAACTACCTTTACCGAGGGCGGATTTTTGAAGTCCCGCTTCATCGACGACAAGGGCAGCGTCTCCATCCTCATTACCCTTCTCAAGCTGATGAAGGAGAGCGGCGTCAAGCCCCGCTATCACACGGAAATTTCCTTCACCGTCTATGAAGAGGTGGGACACGGCGCATCGGCCATCTTCGAGGATGTGGACGAGCTGCTGGTGGTGGATATGGGCTGTGTGGGCGACGATTTGACCTGCACCGAGAAGCAGGTCTCCATCTGCGCCAAGGACAGCTGCGGCCCTTACGACTATGGAATGGTCTCCCGTCTGGTCCAGCTGGCGGAGGAAAACGGTGTGGACTTCGCGGTGGACATCTACCCCCGTTACAGCTCCGACGCCAGCGCCTACTGGCACAGCGGCCACGACACCCCCGCCGCCCTGATTGGCCCCGGTGTGTACGGCTCCCACGGCATGGAGCGCACCCATCTCCAGGGGTTGCTCAATACCATGAAGCTGGCCGCGCTCTATCTGGACCTGGCATAATATAACCTCGAAATCGAAAAAGGCGCCTCATTCCCCTGTGGAATGAGGCGCCCTTTTGTATGGAATTTTCAAGGTATGGAGTGGAACTTCTGAATTTACATCAGTACGCCAATGCCCAGACAGCCGGAGGCAGTCTCCACACGAATGCCGGAGCCGCTCTCCTCTCTGTGCACATGTTCGTCAATCACCGGGGGCTTGATGTCGCATTTCAGGCCGCGTCTGGTGAGCGCGGTAGCGGCATTTCCGCAGGAGATGTTGGCCAGCTCACACAAGGCGGACTGGACCAGTTCGTCCAGTTCCGTCAGCTCCATCCCCGTCATGGTCTGGAGGAGGTGGAGCGCAAGCTCTTTGGAATAGCCAAAGACCACTTCCCCGCTCAAATCACCCACCAGCTGAATCTGCACAACCAGATCCCCCTCCGGCTGGTAGGGGTTTATGGTATGCATCTGCACACTTGTGCGGTCGAGACCTGCCATACTCTCCAGCACATCCAGGGTACTGTGGGTGAACAAATCCACATAGTGTTCAAAATGGTTCTCCTCACCAGCGGCTGTTTCCCCGGTCACAATCTTCTGATCGGTGTCCACCACATGGTAAATCAGCCAGGCAGTCACCGTACCGGCCAGATCTTTCATGGTTTTCTCGTCAAAACCACATTCGGTCAGGCGCTTTTCATAGTTGACCACCGTCTGTGTAAACTGCCGGTGTTCCTCTTTGTGGGCCTCAAGCCCGCTGTATTGGATAGAGGCCTGGTACGCCTCCTCATCCCGAAAATGGTAGATCACATACTCTTTCAAAAATCCCAGGGCTTTTTGGTAGACCTCCACCGAAGCCCCCTCTTTGACCGCGTTTACCAAGTCCTCTGTCATGCGAAACAGTTCCATATGCTGTTGATCAATGCGCTCCACACCGAGGCGATAGCTGTCTTTCCACATCATAAAGTGTCATTCTCCTTCTTTTGCAGCAAATGTTTTTCCTTATTTTAGCACGCCGCATGGGAGAATACAAGCAAAGCAGCGGGTGGAGGACAGGGGGGATTGATGGATATGATCCCATTATTTTCTCAACAGTGGTTCAAACAGAGTCCATCCTGTTCAGCTTCTTTTCATCCACAGGAACCCGTATCCGGGCAGGTTCAGAGACCCGCCCTCCAGCTTCTGCCCGCTCACCAGGTCGGTCATGGACCCCGCCGGGCACCAGGCATCCTGGGGATGCTCCGAGAAATTAAAGAGGGCGATCAGCTCCTCCCCGCCATACCGGCGGCAGATGGCCAGCACGCAACGGTTTCCGGCGTCCAGCAGAGTGACCTCGGCGTCAGCCCGGAACACCTGCTCCCTCCCCCGGATGATCTCCAGCCGCCGCAGGGCCTGAAACATCCGGCCGGGAACGGTGCTCTCATCCCGGCACAGGGCCGCCTGGTCCCACTGGAAGCTGCCCCGGTGGACATACCGGCTGTCGTCGAACTTGGCCGGGTCGCCGTGATAGTGATAGTCGTTCAGCTGTCCCAGCTCATCGCCGCTGTACAGGACCGGAATGCCGCTCTGGGAGAACATCCATGCGTGGAGCATCCAATCACAGCGGATGGCGCGCTCCAGCGCATCGGGATCGCCGCTGTCCAGGGCGCTCTCCACACCACAGAGCGAGGCGGTGGTGCCGCACAGCCGGGCGTCTCCCAGACGGGGGTCGTCGTTGTAGAGCTCTCCCCGGGACCAACTGCCCGGCCACCGTCCGGTGAACCAGTCGTTGAGGTATTTCTTGTGGGGAACCTCCTCCTCGCCCTGCCACCGGGCCAGCCAGGAATAGTCCAGGCCCCAGCCGATGTCGTCGTGGCAGCGGAGGTAATTCTGAAACAGATAGCTCCGGGGCAGGGCAAAGACCTGCTCCATCTGGTGGCGGAGCAGCCCCACATCTCGGGTAGCCACCGTGTGCCAGGTGGTGCACATGGTGGTCACATTGTAGAGCATATCGCACTCAGGCCGCTCCGGTGTGCCGAAGTAGGGCGCCACCTTGGCGGGCTCCATGACCACCTCGCCCAGCAGCAGCACACCGGGGCACACCACCTGACAGGCCAGATGGATCAGCCGCACCAGGGTGTGCACCTGGGGCAGGTTGCGGCAGTTGGTGCCCAGTTGCTTCCAGATATAGGGCACCGCGTCCAGCCGAATCACATCCATGCCCCGGTTGGCCAGGTACAGCAGATTCTCCGTCATGTCGTTGAATACCATGGGGTTGCTGTAATTCAGATCCCACTGGAAGGGGTAGAACGAGGTCATGACCACCTGGTTGCAGTCGGGCAGATAGGTAAAGTTCCCCGGCGCGGTGGTGGGGAACACCTGAGGAACCGTCCGCTCGAACTGATTGGGGATGTCCCAGTTATCATAGAAAAAATAGCGGCTTCTGGCCACCGGGTCACCCGCTCGGGCGGCCTTGGCCCAGGGGTGCTCCTCGCTGGTGTGGTTGAGCACAAAATCCAGGCACAGGGCAATGCCCTCTCCCCGGCAGGCGTCAGCCAGGGCCTCCAAATCCTCCATGGTACCCAGATCGGGGCGCACCTTGCGGAAATCGGACACGGCATAGCCGCCGTCGCTCTTCCCCTCCGGGGAATCCAGCAGGGGCATCAGGTGGAGATAGTTGATGCCGCACTCCTTCAGATAGGGCAGCTTCTCCTCCACCCCCCGCAGCGTACCAGCAAAGCAGGAGGGATAGAGCATCATGCCCAGCATCCGGCTGGAGCGGCACCAGTCCGGGTCCCCCAGCCGCTTCTCGTCCTGCTGCCGCAGGACGGGTTTCCGCTGGTCCAGGGATCGCTCCAGCATTCCGAGGAAATAGGAGAAGGCCTCCTCATTCCGTCCATAGAGCGAGACAAAGAGGTTCCACATCTCCTCGCGGCAGGGCTGAAGCCGCGCCTCAAATAGCTCCTGGTTTTTCACGGTGCGGCCTCCTCCTTCCCGCCGGTCACCTCGTCCAGCACCGGCATGGCGGGGATGGCCCCAGGCCGGGTGCAGGTCAGGGCGGCGGCCCGGTTGGCAAAGTCCAGCTCACGCTCCAGCTTCTCCGGCGTGAGCCCCTCCAGGCCGCCGCACCGCACCAGGCGGGACAGCAGGCCCCCCAGGAAGGTGTCCCCAGCGCCGTTGGTGTCGGCCACTTGGACGGTCTGAGCCGGCACCTGTCCGGTGGAAGTGCCCAGACGGTAGAAACTGCCGCCCTCTCCCAGGGTGGCCACAATCAGTGGGGTCCCGTACTTCTCATAGAGGGAGCGGGTGCCCGCCTCCAAATCCCGGATTCCGGTCAACAGCTCCAGCTCCTCCTCCGCCACCTTGAGCACATGGCACAGGGACAGCGGCTCCTTCATCCGGGCCACGGCGGTCTCCTGGTCTGGCCACAGGTTGGCCCGGTAGTTGGGGTCGTAGCTGAGGAGGATACCCAGCTCTCTGGCCCGCCGGGCGGCCTCCAGGGTGGCGCTCCGGGCGGGCTCTGCCGTCAGGCTCACCGAACCGAAGTGGAGAAATATGGGCCTCTCCTCATAGGCCTCTATGGCCTGTACAGCCTCCTCCCGGGTGAGCTGGGTATCCGCTCCGGGAGTGCGGTAAAAGGCAAAGCTCCGCTCCCCGGCGGCGTCCACACTGACCACCGCCAGGGTGGTCAAATCCTTTCCGCTCTCATACAGTCCGGACACGTCCACCTGATTGCGGGTAAGCGTCTCCCGGATAGACGCGCCAAAGGCGTCCCGGCCCACCTTGCCGATGAAGGCCGCCTTGGCTCCCAGCCGTGCGGCAGCCACCGCTACATTGGCGGGAGCGCCGCCGGGGAACGCGGCATAGTGGCGGATGTGGCCGGAGTCCTCTGCGGTCTGCGTCAGGTCAATAAGGGCCTCCCCCATTGTTACAATTTCTGGCATGTTCTTCCACCTTCTTCTCTCGAATTACGCTATTAAGATATAGTATGGGAATCCTCCTCCTGGGCTGGTTCCTCAGCTGCGGGACAGTAGTCCCGCAGCAGGGTGCGCAGGAAAAAGTTGGACAGCAGACAGGGGACGGAGAAGCCCAGCACCAGCATATAGATCAGGCTGATAGGCAGCTCCAGAATGCCGAACAGGAGCAGGCCGTACCCCGTTACCGCGGCCAGAATGGGCCGGAGGGGCATGCCCAGTCCCAGAGTCAGAGCCAGCCGGAGGGCGGACGTCCACTTCATACCGGTACTCATCGCGCCGTACAGGCAGCCCGATGTGAGCAGGGTCACCAGCAGGATGGTGGAGCACACCAGGAAGGGGACCAGCATCATCAGATTCCGGCTGGCCTGCATCAGATAGAACCAGGCGCCAAAGCCGGAGGCTGCCATGGGAACAGCGGTCAGGAGAAATGCGCCGTAGGACCGCTTCCAGTTGGTACGGAAGGCGGCGCGGTAGTCATAAAGGCACAGCACCGGCTGGTCTAGCATCATCTTCCGGATCACCTGATTCATGGCGAAGATGGCCGGGGGGATGGTGACCACCGGGATACAGGAGACGAGGAACAGCAGATTCAAAAGAAAGATGGCCCCCGCCTCCAGCTGGAGAATCTGGAGCAGGCGGGCCGGGCCGGTTTTTTCCGGCTCATCCGGGCGGATACCTGGCCCCGGGGTATTGTAGTCTTTTTGGAACAGCAAACGAATCCCTTCCCTTCTCCACATCCTTATCAGCGTGAACATATCATACCATTTCAGACAATGCAAGAGCAATAAACTGATGACAGAGGTAATTTAGTGATATATCCATGTTTGGCGGGCGCAATATCATCTTTTTACCGACAGCATCAACATTTTACGGTTGCACAGGCGCAGCACCCATGCTATTCTAGGTGCCAAAGGAGCCAATCCGGGCACAGTTCGACCGAAAGGCCGGTCAACATCATCAATAAATTACCTGTTTGGTCATATGAAAACAATGGAGGTCAAGGATCATGGCAAGCATTACGTTCAAGCACGTCAATAAAACCTACCCCGGCAATGTGACCGTCGTCCCCGATCTGAATCTGGAGATCCAAGACAAGGAATTTGTGATTCTGGTAGGCCCCTCCGGCTGCGGCAAGTCCACCACTCTGCGGATGATCGCCGGGCTGGAGGATATCACCAGCGGCGAGCTGTACATTGGTGACCGGCTGGTCAACGATGTGGCACCCAAGGACCGGGATATCGCTATGGTCTTTCAGAACTATGCCCTCTATCCCCACATGACGGTGTACAAGAACATCGCCTTCGGCCTGCTGCAGCAGAAGGTGCCCAAAGACGAGATCGACCGCCGGGTCCATGAGGCAGCCCGGGCCCTGGATCTGGAGGGCCTGCTCAACCGCAAGCCCAAGGCCCTCTCCGGCGGACAGCGGCAGCGCGTCTCCCTGGGGCGCGCCATGGTGCGCAACCCCGCTGTGTTCCTGCTGGACGAGCCTCTCTCCAACCTGGACGCCAAGCTGCGCACCTCCATGCGCGCCGAGATCAGCCGCCTGCACAAGCGCCTGCAAACCACCTTCGTCTACGTCACCCACGACCAGACCGAGGCCATGACCATGGGCGACCGCATCGTGGTTATGAAGGACGGCGTCATCCAGCAGAACGACGCCCCCCAGGTGCTCTACGACTCCCCCTGCAACCTGTTTGTGGCGGGCTTCATTGGCTCTCCCCAGATGAACTTCCTGGACGCCGTAATTGTCAAGGAGGGCAGCGGCTATGCCGCCCAGGTGTGCGGCTCCACTGTGGCGCTGCCCGCCCGCATGAACGAGGCGGCGGCCCCCTATGCGGGCAAGACCGTGGTGCTGGGCATCCGTCCCGAGGATATCATCGCGGCGGACGCCGGACAGGCCGACGCCTCCGGCATAACCTCCACCGTGGAGATTGCTGAGCTGATGGGCGCTGAGATCAGCCTGCATGTAAACTGCCAGGGCAGCCAGCTGGTGATCCGCGCCGAGCCCACCTTCAAGGGCCGGGAGGGCGACACCGCAATCCTCACCTTCAAAAACGAGAAGATCCACCTCTTTGACAAGGAGACCGAGCAGGCCATCGCCCACTGAGTACAAACAGGCCCATGGACCAGAGAAGGGACAGGCGGCGGCACTCATCCGCCCCTGTCCCTTTTGGGGAGGAACGCCACATGATTTCCAATCCACCAAAAGCGCGGGAAATCCGTCCTGCCCCACCTGACCCGGCTGTGAGCGATCTGCTGACCCTCTCCTCCGCCCGGGTCCTGGTCCTGCCCTCCGGCGGCCTCCACCGGGGCTACGCCGGGGATCTGTGCTGCTGTCTCCTGGCCGCCGTTCAGGGGGCACTCACCGTCTCCTCTTACGCCCGCAGCGACATCCTCTCCCCGGGCCAGGCCCTGGCCCTTTCCCAGTGCGGCGAATTCGATGTGCAGTCTGTGGGGGAGGGCGTGGGGATGCTGGTCCGTCTCCAGGGAGATCTGCCCGGCCGGCTGCTGGCCAGCCGGCTGAGCGACGGCGCCGTGCTCTTTCCCCGAGGGGGTGGCGCGGTGCGGGAGGCGGTACTCTCCCTGTCCGTTCTGGAGGATGAACACGCTCCGGTCAGCGGAACAGCGGCCTCCGCCTACGCCTATACCATGCTGACCAACCTGATCAGCGGCCCTGCCGCAGGCGCGGACAGCCGGAGCGAAGAGCCTCTCTCCCCTCTGGTGGAGGCGGCGGTGGGCATCATTCAGGAGGAATTCCCCTTCCTGGAGGGGCTGGACGAGCTGGCCGAGCGTCTGGAGGTGTCCAAGTCCCACCTGATCCGGACCTTTACCAAGCAGACTGGGGTCTCTCCTGGCCGGTACATCACCCATATGCGGGTGGAATACGCCAAGCTCCTCCTCCGGGGCGAGGACCCCTCCATCGCCTATGTGGCAGAGGCCTCCGGCTTCGCCAACGCCAACTATTTTGCCAAGGTGTTCCGCCGGGAGACCGGCATGTCGCCCAGCGAATATCTGGAAACCGCCCCCCGGCAGGAGCGGAAAGGCCCGCCCAAGCGGGCGCCCTTCCTGTGGTAAGCGCTCCTACACAGCACATTATGATATATTGAATTCCTCAGTTTTTCTTTCTTCGCGCCGCTGCTGTCGAACTGCGTCTTACTATCCTCCTAATAGATTCCATCTATTTTGTATGATTGCACAAAATACAGGTATTGAAACTTCATATTTTCACGAAAATGTTCGGAATATACCCATATGTCGTTTTATATGCGCTTAAGGCGCATTGTACGATATATGGGTATATTTTTATGGTACACTTTCATTTACAGTCTGGAGTGAAATATTATATGATGAAGGCAACTTAAAACACCGGTTCCGGTGCCGCCGCAGCCCCGGATTCGGTCCACAGGAGGAGAAATGTCATGAAAAAAGTACCACACATATCAGCACTGCTGCTGGCAGCCGTGCTGATACTGCCGCTCTCCGGATGTGGTTCGTCAGATGGAAAGACCCACCTGACCTTCCAGATCTGGGATGTGGCACAGCGGGACGGTATGCAGGCCATGTGCGATGCCTATACCGCCAATGTAAACCCCGACGTGGTCATTGAGGTCCAGGTCACCAGCTGGAGCTAATACTGGACCAAGCTGGAGGCCGCCGCCGAGAGCAACACCCTGCCGGATCTGTTCTGGATGCACACCGACCAGATCCTCTATTATTCCGAGTTCGGCATGCTGGCGGATGTCACCGATCTGTTCCCCTATGAGGACCATTACAGCGAGATCTCCATCAGCAACGCCCAGGGCTCCGACGGGCGGATGTACGGCGTGCCCAAGGACAAGGACAATGTGTGTCTGGTCTACAACCGGAACATGTTCGACGCCGCCGGTGTGGACTATCCCGACGAGACCTGGACCTGGGATGACCTGGTGAGCGCCTCCCAGGCCATCTACGACGCCACCGGAAACTACGGCTACATGGCCTACAACGACGAGCAGCTGGGCTATCACAACTTCGTCTATCAGAATGGCGGGTGCATTCTGACTGAGGACAAGACCAAGGGCGGCTTTGATCAGCCCGCCACCCGGGACGCCGTGAAGTTCTATGTGGATTTGCAGAAAAACGACTGGTGCCCCAACCAGGCCTATTTTGCCGAGACCACTCCCGGCACCGCCTTCTTCTCCGGCAAGGGCGCCATGTTCCTGGAGGGCAGCTGGAATCTGCTGGCCGAGATGACCAACTACCCCGACATGGTGGGCCAGTGGGATGTGGCGGTGCTGCCCGCCGCCCCCGACCCGGTCAGCGGCGACGGCCGGGCCACCATCTCCAACGGCCTGACCTACGCCACCGGCGCCCACGGCAAACACCTGGACATTGCCCTCGATGTCCTGAAGTACTTCGCCGGCGAGGAGGCCCAGCGCATCCAGGGCGAGTCCGGCGCCGCCATCCCCGCCTATGAGGGGCTGGAGGAGACCTGGATCAGCGCCTTCGACCAGTTTGGGTATCAGCTGGATCTGGAGGCGGTGATGAGCCAGTTCGACTACTGCATCCAGTACGTCAACAACTCCGCCCGTCCCAAGTGGAAGAGCGGCGTGGTGGATATTATGACCAGCATCTACAACGGTTCAGTGGACATTGACACCGGTCTGGATCAGATCCAGAACCTGATCAACACCGAGACCGCCAAGAAGCTGGCAGATTCCTGAGAGGAGGGGTGACACATGAAAAAAAGCGCGCTAAAGCTCTCAGCCGCCGCCCGGCGGGAAGAGCACTGGGGTTATCTGATGATCGCCCCCACCATTCTCGGTCTGGTGATTCTGAACCTGTGGCCGTTCATCCAGACCATTTACACCAGCTTCTGTGAGCACCTGGGCTTTGGACACTACAAGTTTATCGGCCTGGGCAACTATGTGGAGATGTTCCAGAGCCCGGAGGTATGGCGGGCCACCTGGAATACCATTCTCTTTTGTATCCTCACCGTGCCGGTGGGCCTGTTCCTGTCCCTGCTGGTGGCCATGATGCTCAATGCCCATATCCGGGCCAAGGGTTTGTTCCGCACCATCTTCTTCCTGCCCATGGTCTGCGCCCCCGCCGCTGTCACCATGGTGTGGCGCTGGATCTTCAACAGTGACTACGGCATCCTCAATCAGCTGCTGGGCACCAACATCAACTGGATTACCGACTCCAAGTTTGTGATGATCGCCTGCGCCATCGTGGCCATCTGGAGCAACATCGGCTATGACGCGGTGCTGCTGCTGGCCGGACTGCAAAACATCTCCAAGAGCTACTACGAGGCCGCCGAGATTGACGGCACCAGCAAGATCAACCAGTTCTTACAGATCACCCTGCCCATGGTCTCCCCCACCCTGTTCGTCGTTATGATCATGCGCCTGATGTCCTCCATCAAGGTCTACGACCTCATCTACATGATGGTGGAGGACACCAACCCGGCCCTGACCAGCGTACAGAGCCTGATGTACCTGTTCTACCGGGAGACCTTTGTGGCCGGCAGCCGCGGCTACGGCGCCGCCATTGTGGTGTGGACCGTGGTTCTCATCGGCATCATCACCGTCATCCAGTTCATCGGCCAGAAGAAGTGGGTCAACTATGATGTATAAGGGAGGAGTACAACAATGAGATTGAGTTCTGCGCGCAATGCAAAACGGCTGACCACCATCCTGATTTACATCTTCCTCATCCTGGGCACCGTTATTATGATCTTCCCCTTTGTGTGGATGATCCTGACCAGCTTCAAAACCCAGACGGAGAGCATGCAGATCCCGCCTGTGATCTTCCCCTCTCACTGGAATCTGGACAACTTTTTGGACGCGGTGGCTTCCCTGCCCTTCGTCAACATGTATGTCAATACCGCTCTCATGGTCCTGTTCCGGGTCATCTGCGCGGTGGTGTTCAGCTCCATGGCCGGCTATGCCTTTGCCAAGCTGAAATTCCGGGGCAAAAATCTCCTCTTCGGTCTCATCCTGGTGCAGATGTCTCTCCCCTCTCAGATTTTTATCCTGCCCCAGTACCAGATGGTGGCCAAGCTGGGGATGGCCAATTCCATCTTTGCTCTGGTATTTCCCGGCATCGTCTCCGCCTTCGGCACCTTCTTCCTGCGGCAGACCTACATGGGCATTCCCAACGAGATCGCCGAGGCGGCCTGCCTGGATGGGTGCAATCAGTTTGAGACCTTTGTCAAGGTCATGTTCCCTCTCACCGGCACCTCGGTAGCCGCCCTGACCATCTTTACCGCCGTGTTTGCCTACGGCGACCTGATGTGGCCTCTGGTGGTCAACTCCGACCTGAAGATGATGACTTTGTCCTCCGGCCTTGCCACCCTGCGCGGTCAGTTCTCCACCAACTTCCCCGTCCTGATGGCGGGCAGCCTGCTGGCCATGCTGCCCATGGTGGTCCTCTATATGATCTTCCAGCGCCAGTTCATTGAGGGCATCGCCAACACCGGCGGCAAATAATCCGCCTCCTGACATGCGACAGCCTCGGCAGCCACTGCCCATCAGCCTGCCGGGGCTGCCGCGTTTTCTGCATCAATTTCGCATATCCTATTGAATCTCACCGGAATTTCCCTTAAAATAGCCTGGAGAATTCCATTTTTATCTTTCTTTGCGAGGAGTCTTCTATGATCATCCAAGATAAAACAGAGCGGCTCTTTACCCTCCAGACCCGCAATACCACCTATCAGTTCAAAGCGGACCGGAACGGGGTCCTGCTTCACACCTACTACGGCCCCAGGATTCAGGGCGGCGATCTCTCCCGGCTGATCCGGTTTGCCGACCGCGGCTTCTCCCCCAACCCCAATGAGGTGGGAGATAACCGCGCCTACTCCCTGGACACCCTGCCCCAGGAGTACTCCGGCTCGGGGGCGGGCGACTTCCGCCTGTCCTCGCTGGAGCTGGAGCTGCCCGACGGCAGCTGCGTGGCCGACCTCCGGTATGTGGACGCCCGGCAGCAGAGCGGGAAATATACCCTGGAGGGCCTGCCCGCCTTCTTCGGCTCTGACAGCGACGCGGATACCCTGGTCGTCACGCTGGAGGACACCGCCGCTCAGGTGCGGGTGGAGCTGTTTTACGGCGTGTTTGAGGCCTATGACCTGATCACCCGGGCGGTGCGGATTGTAAACTGCGGCGATACGCCGGTGCGGCTGCGCCGGGCCGCCTCCCTGTGCCTGGACTTCCCCAGCGCCAACCTGGACTTTATCACCTTTGATGGCGGCCATGTGAAGGAGCGCAAGCCCAACCGGACCCACCTGCGCCCCGGCGTCCAGTCGGTGGGCAGCGTCCGCGGCATTTCCAGCCACCAGCACAACCCCTTTGTCATGCTGTGCCAGCCCGGCGCCGATGAGGAACACGGTATCTGCTATGGAGCCGCTCTGCTGTACAGCGGCAACTTTGAGGCCGCGGTGGAGCGCTGCCAGTTTGAGGACGCCCGTCTGACTATGGGGATTCACCCCTTCCACTTCTGCTGGAAGCTGGAGCCCGGCCAGGTCTTCACCGCCCCCGAGGCCGCACTAGTCTGCTCTCCCGCCGGCTTTGGCCAGATGAGCCGCCAGTTCCACCGGGCCATCCGGGCCCACCTGCTCCGGGACGTGTGGGCCAACCGCCGTAAGCCAGTCCTGGTCAACAGCTGGGAGGCCTTTTACTTCGATTACGACCACAATCGGCTGCTCCAGCTGGCCAAGGAATCCGCTGCGCTGGGTACGGAGCTCTTTGTGCTGGACGACGGCTGGTTCGGCCATCGGGACAGCGACACCAGCAGCCTGGGCGACTGGTGGCCCAATGAGGAGAAGCTCCCCGGCGGCCTGGGCGCCCTGTCCAAGGAGATCAACGAGCTGGGCATGGAATTCGGTCTGTGGATTGAGCCGGAGATGGTCAGTGAAAACAGCCGTCTCTATGAGGAGCACCCCGACTGGGTGCTCAATCCCACCGGCCGTCCCTGTACCCGGGGCCGCTGCCAGCTGGTGCTGGACTACACCCGTGAGGAAGTCCGGGACTACATCTTCCACGCCCTGCAAAAGGTGATGGACTCCGCCAATATTGCCTATCTGAAATGGGACATGAACCGGGCACTCACCCAGGTCTGGTCCGCCGCCCTGCCCAGCGACCGGCAGGGCGAGGTCTACCACCGCTATGTGCTGGGGGTCTACGACCTGCTGGAGCGGGTGCGGCAGGTCAACCCCAACACCCTGATTGAGGGCTGTTCCGGCGGCGGCGGCCGGTTTGACATGGGTATGCTGTACTACACGCCCCAGATCTGGTGCAGCGACAACACTGACGCCATCGACCGGCTCACCATCCAGTATGGCACCTCCTTTGCCTATCCCCCCTCCACCATGGGCGCCCATGTCTCCGCTGTACCCAACGAGCAGACCGGCCGGAGCACCCCGCTGGAGACCCGGGGCACTGTGGCCCTGTCAGGCACCTTCGGCTATGAGATGGTGCTGGGCTCCCTGTCTGACGAAGAGAAAGCCCTGGTGGTCCAGCAGATTGCGGCCTACAAGGAGAGCTATGATCTGATCCAGACCGGAGATTACTACCGGTTGACCGCCCCTTCTCCCGATGGGGCACCCACCGCCTGGCTCCATGTGTCCCCCGACCGCCGCTCGGCGCTGCTGTGCGTGGTGGCCGGACAGACCCACGCAGGCCCTCCCTTCCGTCTGCTGAAATTGCAGGGCCTGGACCCCGCCCTCCAGTACCGGCTAACCGGCGACGACACCCCCTGGCCCGGCGATGTCCTGATGCAGGCCGGCTACCCCCTTCCCATGCTGAACGAGTACCAAAGCCTCCGTCTCTGGCTGAAGGCAGAATGAGCAAAAGAGCTGGCCGCACAATCAGCGGCCAGCTCTTTCCCTTCCTCATGGTCCTTTTTCGGTGTGATGCTTTCGGTTCTGGGCCCGCCATTTCTGGGGCGGGATGCCGTAGTGCTTCTTGAACGCCCGGGAGAAGTGGAACTGGTTGGAATATCCGCACCGGACGGCGATCTCTCCAATGGCCATGTTGCTGCTGCACATCAGCTCCATGGCTTTGGCCAGCCGCACCCGGATCAAAAACTCCTGGGGCGGACAGCCCACGTTGTCTTTAAACAGTTTGCTGAAATAGCTGCGGTTGAGGCGGCAGGTATCGGCCACCTCCTCCACCGTCAGGTTCCGCTGATAATTCTGCTCGATGTAGTTGACCGCCTCCTGGATATAGAAGTCCTTCAGCTGGTTCTCCTGGGCGCTCACCCGGGTGGAGGAGGACTGCATCAGCGCATCCACAAGCAGATACAGATACCCCAGCAGGTGCATGGCGGGGGCGTCGGAGTGATCCGCGATGTAGAGCATCAGGTCCCGGACCCGGTTGCTCTGGGCCTCGTCATCCGCCCGGTAAATGGGATGGGCGGCAGTCAATCCGGCATAGCGCAGGGACTCCGAAGCCCGCAGGCCATCAAACTCAATCCAGACGTACTTCCATGGATGATTTCCATCGGCACGATAGGTATTGATCAAACCGGGACAGATCAGGAAGCCCTGTCCGGCCTGCACCTCATACCGGCGGGTAGTCACCCCATCCTCTCCGTTGGCATCCAGGATACCCCGTCCGGAAATCACATAGTGGAACAGATAGTGATTGCGGATAAAGGGGCCGAAGGAGTGCAGCGGCGCACACTGCTCATAGCCGTACTGGTAGATCCGCAAATCCAGAAAGTTTTCGTTGGGAAAGATGGAAAAGGAGAAGTCTCCCATGTGGTGTTCCTCCTGACCATATCAAAATATCCGTCTTTAGTATAGCATAGAACCCATTGAGAGGCACATCATTTCTTTTCCATGGCAATCACACTCTGAATATCTCCAGCTCCTTCTGCTGTCCTGCCATGAACCAGGCATTCGAAGGGGGATAGAACAGCAAAAACAAAAAAGTACCGCAATCCATTGGATTGCGGTACTTTTTCTGGTTGCGGGAGTAGGATTTGAACCTACGACCTCCGGGTTATGAGCCCGACGAGCTACCAAGCTGCTCTATCCCGCGATATGGTGCCGGAGACCGGGGTCGAACCGGCACGGGATTTGAGTCCCACAGGATTTTAAGTCCCGGGCGTCTACCAATTCCGCCACTCCGGCATCTTCCGGTTTCTCATGCATCTCGCTGAGTGCTAAGATAGAATAACACATCCCCCCGCCTTTGTCAACCCCTCTTTTGAAAAATGTTCAATCCGAAGTTCCTTCCACTCTTGCCAGCTCAGGCAAATTGTGGTATAAGAGGAACCAGCAAGTTCAAACTGGATGGAGGAGGGGCGCATATGGAAATTCTGGCCATCGTGCTGCCGGTCTTTCTGATTTTGGGTCTGGGCATGCTCTGCGGCCGCCTTGGGCTTATCGCCCGGGAGGGGATGGAGGGCATCAAACAGCTGGCCACCAGCTTTCTGCTGCCCGTGGTGCTGGTCAACGCTCTGGGCACTGCGGAGTACAGCCCAGCCACTCTGCTGCTGGTGGGGGTGATGCTGCTGGTGCTCACCGCCGCTCTGCTGGCGGGTTATCTGCTCCGGCCTCTGCTGGGCAGGCGGGGGACATATCTCCCCTTCCTCACCACCACCTATGAGGGGGGAATGATGGCCTATCCCCTCTACATCGCCCTGTGCGGGGCGGGGGCGCTGTCCAACATCGCCGCGCTGGATATGGCAAACTGTGTGTTTACCTTTACTGTCTATCTGGCCCTCATCACCGCCACTGGACAGGGCCGCTGCTCGGGCCGCGACCTGCTGCACACAGTGCTGCGGGCACCTGCCATGTACGGTGTGGCGCTGGGCATCCTGCTGGGGGCCACCGGGCTGCTGCCCACCCTTCTAGCCAGTCCGGCGGCGCCAGTCTATCAGGCCGCGATTGACATGCTCACAACCCCGGTGTCCGCCCTGATTCTCTTCTGTGTGGGCTATGATTTGCGTCTGGACCGGCAGGTGCTCTCCGCCGCCGGGCTCACCGCCCTGTTCCGCCTGCTCCTTCAGACCGCCCTGCTGGCGGTGGTATGGTTCCTCCTCTCCCCCCTTTTCGCCGTCCGGGAGCAGCAGATTGCCCTCGTCCTCTACCTCTACATGCCCCCCTGCTTCATGGCCCCGCTCTACGCCCAGGGGGAAAACCACAAGGCCTACGCCTCCACCGCCCTCTCCCTCTATACCCTTCTCTCGCTGGTGGCCTTCACCCTTATCACCGCATTTTTTGCCGCTTGAGGACAAGTTTGGCGGATTTGACCCTTTGACTTTTCTTTCTGTGGAGGCTATAATCAGGTTGCGTGTAGCGAATCGCCATCGGCAAAGCGTGTAATGACTTCTGGTCATTACACGCTTTTTTCTTTGAAGGGAGTGTTCGATTATGCCGAAAAGCAAGCTGCAAGGGATTATTTTTGGCCTTCTCATGTCCATCACCATGGCCTATGGAATGGAGGTCTACAATGTGGCGCTGAAAGCGGGAGGCCTCTCCCAGATGACCAACCAGGTCTTTTGGGACGCCCTGCTGGAGACGGGGTATATGTGGCTCCTCGTCTTTCTCTTCTCCAATCTCTGGGGCAACCGGCTGGGGCAGGCCCTGGCCGCCCGTCTGGTGCGGGAGGGAGACAATCCCTGCCTGGACATGGTCCTCCGCTCCGTCTGTACGGTGCTGGTGATGTGCCCCACCATGAGCGCCGTAGCGGCTGTGCTCTTCTCGGTGCTCCTGGGGGGCGGAGCGTGGAGCCAGCTGCCCGCCTACTGGGTGGGGACGCTGCTGAAAAACTTCCCCATGGCCCTGCTCTGGAATCTCTTCGCCGCCGGGCCGGTAAGCCGTCTGCTGCTGCGCCGGCTCTTCTCTCGCACTCCCGCCGCCGCGTAGCTTCTCTCAGTCCTGCTCCCCGGTGTGGCAGCAGCCATGGTCACAGCTGGCGCAGTCGGGGAACTGGCTGCGGTCGTATGCAATCCCCTGCCGCTCGTAGTAGTCCTGAATGGCGGACTTGATGGCCTCCTCCGCCAGCACCGAGCAGTGCATCTTGTGGGGAGGCAGACCCTCCAGCGCCTGAGCCACGGCCTGATTGGTCAGCTGCAGCGCCTCCTGGAGGGGCTTTCCCTTGATGAGCTCTGTGGCCATAGAGCTGGAGGCGATGGCCGAGCCGCAGCCAAAGGTCTCAAACTTTACATCCTCAATGGTATCATCCTGAATTTTCAGGTAAATCTTCATAATATCGCCGCACTTAGCGTTGCCCACCTCACCTACGCCGTTGGCGTCAGGGAGGACTCCCACGTTGCGGGGGTGGCGGAAGTGGTCCATAACCGTTTCACTATACAGTGCCATAATGCTCTCCTTTACTGAATGACAAAGTCCCGTTTTCCGTTCTCCAAATCCCGCCACACCGGGGACATGCCCCGCAGGGCGGCCACCACCTCGGTGACGGCCTGGAGAATCTCCTCCACCTCTTCCGGGGTGTTCTCCACATCCAGGGTGAGGCGCAGGGAGCCATGTGCAATCTCATGGGGCCGGCCCAGGGCCAGCAGCACATGGCTGGGGTCCAGCGAGCCGGAGGTACAGGCCGAGCCGGAGGATGCCGCGATGCCCCGGTCGTCCAGCATCAGCAGCAGGGACTCTCCCTCAATGCCCTCAAAGCAGAAGTGGACATTGCCCGGCAGTCGGTGGGTGCGGTCACCGTTGAGAATGGAGTGGGGGATGCGCTCCAGCCCCGCGATGAGCTGGTCCCGCAGGGCAGTCAGGTGCTCCCTCTCCTGCTCCATCCGCTCGCAGGACTCGTCCAGCGCGGCGGCCATCCCCACAATGCCGGGGATATTTTCCGTGCCGGCCCGCTTGCCCCGCTCCTGTCCGCCGCCGCAGATGAGGCTGCGCAGGGCCACCCCCCGGCGGGCATACAGGGCTCCCACCCCTTTGGGGCCGTGGAATTTGTGGGCCGAGAGGGAGAGAAGGTCGATGTTATCCTCCTCCACCTGAATGGGCAGATGGCCCACCGCCTGGACCGCGTCGGTGTGGAAGAGCACCTGGTGGGCGCGGCAGACGGCTCCAATCTCCCGGATAGGCTGAATGGTGCCAATCTCGTTGTTGGCGTACATCACACTCACCAGGCAGGTGTCCGGGCGGATGGCCGCCTCCACCTGCTCCGGGGTAACCCGTCCGTTCTCTCCCACGTCCAGCAGGGTGACGGAGAACCCCTCCTCCTTCAGCGCATCCAGAGTGTGGAGCACCGCGTGGTGCTCAAAGGCGGTGGAGATGATGTGCCGCTTGTTCTTCCGGGCGCCCAGCCAGGCTGCGGAGCGGATGGCCTGGTTGTCCGCCTCACTGCCGCCGGAGGTAAAGGTGATCTCCCGGGGTGTACAGCCCAGGCGTCGGGCAATCCGCCCCCGGGCCTCTTCCAGCGCCTCCGCCGCCCGCTGTCCCTCGGAGTGCAGACTGGAGGGGTTGCCGTACCCCCCCTCCAGATAGGGCAGCATGGCCTCCAGTGCCGTCTTGCTCAGAGGGGTCGTCGCGGCGTGGTCGGCGTAAATCCTCATGGTGTTTCCTTCCTTTCTACTCAACAGACGGCTGTACACGCCGCTGTATCCGGTTGTTTCATCGATTCTCTATCTCGTGGGCGGTCTGTTCCGCTTGTCTCACATCTCATTTTCCCTAGTATTTTAGTGGGATTATAATAGCATTTATTTCCCACTTTGTCAATAGGTTTTCTAGGCTTTGAACCTCCTCTTTTTCCCCTGTTTCTCCGTAATCTTTTTCTGAATTCAAATTAAATCTCTTAATAATCGACGGATTCGGTCGATAATCAAGAATAGAAGGATATAGGTATAGACTGCGGCGGCGCAGATGGACAGATGGGGAGTCCATCTCCCACGCACTGCGTTTTGGAGGGAACCGATCTGCTCTGCCCTCCCGGCTGGACCGGCAGTCTAAAATTGACTGGGGAGGCTTCCTTATGAAGAGTATCCGGCAAAAACTATTGGTCAGTTTCCTGGCACTGGTAACCGTCGCCGCGTTGCTGTGCGGAGGCGTCGGCATTCTCACAAACTATACCAGTGCATCCGCCCTTCTGGAACAGCAGCTGACCACCACCGCCAAACTAGCCGGTGAGCGGGTGTCTTATGAACTTCTTTCCTACAAAAACGCCATTGAGGCTCTGGGCCTCATTGCTCGTCTCAGCAGCCCCGATGTGTCGGTAGCGGAGAAAGAGCAGATTGTGGACCAGTGGGCTACCAGCTACGGTATGGTACGCGGCAATCTGCTGGATGTCAACGGCAACAGCCTCTTTGACGGCAACAACTATGCCGACCGGGATTACGTCCAGGAGGCTTTGAAGGGCAATACCTACATCTCCACCCCCACCATCAGCAAGGTTACCGGTGAGCTCTCCATCATGGTGGCCGCTCCCCTCTGGCAGGACGGCGTGGCGGACAGCACCGTGGTCGGCGTGGTCTATGTGGTTCCCCCGGAGACCTTCCTCAACGACATTATGGCCTCCATCCATGTCAGTGAAAATGGCGCGGCCTATATGATCAGCAAAGACGGCACCACCATTGCCGATGTCACACTGGATACCGTGGCGGTTCAGAATATTGAAAATGAGGCCCAGTCCGATTCCTCTCTGAATAAGCTGGCCGCCATCCACGCCGACATGCGCGCGGGGAACAGTGGATTTGGCAAGTACACCATCAACGGAATCAGCAAGTGCGTCGGCTACGCCCCTGTGGCGGGCACTGACGACTGGAGCATCGGCGTCACCTCCTACACCAGCGACTTTATGGGCGCCACTTACAGCAGCATTATTGTGATTTTGATTCTGCTGGTGCTGGTCCTGGTGGCCTCCTCTCTGATTGCGTTCCGCATTGCAACTGGTATCAGCAATCCGATCCGCGCCTGTGCCGAGCGCTTGAGCCTGCTGGCCCAGGGCGATCTCAACTCGGAAACCCCGCACTTTGAGCGCAAGGACGAAATCGGCACACTTTCCCAGGCCACTCTCTCCATTGTGGAGTGCTTGCAGGAGGTTATCGGCGATATCGACTACCTGCTGGATGAGATGTCCAACGGCAACTTCAATGTCAAAACCCGTGGCGACGAGATCTACCGCGGTGATATTTTCGAGGTACTCAAATCCATCCGCAAGATTAACCGCGGCCTGAGCAGAACCCTGTCCCAGATCAACACCGCGGCGGAGCAGGTCTCTGCCGGTGCGGAGCAGGTCTCCTCCGGAGCCCAGGCTCTGGCTCAGGGCGCCACCGAGCAGGCCAGCGCGGTGCAGGAGCTGTCCGCCACAGTCGCGGAAATCAACTCCGGCGTCCAGCAGAACAGCGCGGCGGCCAAGGAGGCTATGGACAAGGCCAACAAGGCCGGCGAGCAGGTCACCCTGAGCGATCAGAAGATGGAAGAGCTGCGCCAGGCCATGACCACCATTCTGGAGGGCCATCAGGAGATTGGCCAGATCATTGCCACCATCGAGAATATCGCGTTCCAGACCAATATTCTGGCTCTGAACGCGGCGGTGGAGGCCGCCCGGGCCGGTACCGCCGGCAAGGGCTTTGCCGTGGTGGCCGACGAGGTGCGCAATCTGGCCTCCAAGTCCGACCAGGCCGCCAAGCAGACCAAGGAGCTTATTGAGCACTCCGCCCAGAACGTGGAGACCGGCAGCCGCCTGAGTGAAGAGGCCAGCGCGGCTCTGAACCAGACCAAGGAGCTGACCAGCGGTATGCTGCAGCTGATTGACCAGGTTGCTAATAATGTCATTGCCGAGGCCAACTCCATGGCCCAGGTGAGCGAGGGCATTGACCAGATCTCCAGCGTGGTGCAGACCAACTCGGCCACCGCGGAGGAGAGCGCCGCGGCCAGCGAGGAGCTGTCCGGCCAGTCCCAGCTTCTGAAGGAGCTGGTGGGCCAGTTCACCCTGCGTACCGATACCTAATCTCCGTACAAACGCAACCGGCCGAATGTCCGTTGGACATTCGGCCGGTTTTTTGATCTCTTTTGGCAAACACGTGTGTCCACTGCCACAATTCTGCATCTTGTGTATATACACATGTAGTTTTGCACAAATTCTTGCAGACAAGAAAATCCTGTGCTATAATTGATTTCTCCAGATAAAAAATAAGGAGTATGCCGTGGATTACAGAGCTTTTGCGATTCAATTCATCAACTACATGCTGACGCGGAAACACGCCTGGAAAATTGAAGGAGTCTCCGACCTGCCAAAGGGAGCCTACGGGGTTTTGAGTTTTCTGTACTACCACAACAACGGTGCGTCGGTGGGAGAGCTGACCGAATATTTACAGGTCACAAGCGGCCGGACCACAGCGCTCTTACAGCGCTTGGAGCGGCGCGATCTGATTCAACGGGAGCAGAGCACCGCAGACAAGCGGGTGTTCTTTACGTTTTTGACCGAAGAGGGGCGACGTCAAGTGGAACTGGAATATGCGCGCATGATTACGTTTTTTACCAAACGCTTTGAGAAGTTGGGCGAAGAGGATACCCACGCCTACATACGCATCATCAAAAAGTTATTTGATTAAACTTATCCTCTCTCCGAAACCGATTGCATCTCCTAATAAGAGTCAAAAAAGGACCTGCCGCACCGTTTTTCTGTGGGTGCGGCAGGTCTCGTTTAATTAAAACCGGAAATTATCTGATGGATGGAATACGCCAAACGCTCCAGAGTGTCCAGCTCCTCTTGGGTAGTGAGAAACAGCGTATACTCATCCGCCTCTGTACCCAGATAGCCCACCACCAGCCCTTTATCGGCCAGTTTCCCATTCAGCAGCCGGCTCCACTCCGGGATATCTCCCGCCCGGGAGAGTCCAAAGTATCGCGGGTCCAACGTCAATCCCTCCGCTTTTGCCCGCTTTGTTCCAAACAAAAAGAAGAGAAAATCCTCCAGCTCATCCTTCCAGTCCCGGGTGCAGACCACCTGTTGCTGCTCCAGAACATCCCGCATCAGCCACCACGGGTCCGCAACACAGCGCTTCATCTCCTCTTTGGAGAGCGGATACTGACTCTTGAGGCGCTGCTCCTGTTGGGCCAGGTATTGCTGCGGCGCGGCCAGCCCTTCCTGAAAGGCCGCCACCACCTCCTTCTCATTCTGGGAGATGATCTGTGCAATTTCTACGCAGGTTTTTTCCACATCTGGTGTAAAAATGTGAAACACCTCCTCACAGTTGATATCTGGAGGCCACTGGCCTCCTCCAAGGATTCCATGGGCCTCCAGCGCGCTTTGAAACGCCCGAAAGCCCCTGTGCGTGGGATAGACGCTAATCTCCCGCTTTCCCCGCCCCTGCGGCGGGTTTCGCTGGGTGAGCACAATGCCTGAGGGAAACAGAGGGCCCACCTGAATTTCCTGTTGAAACTCACTCCAGGGCACCACAGTCTCCTCCCGCTCGTTCCAGTGTATCACCACCTTTTCCTCATGATAGGAAATATAGGGCAGCCCCCGTACGACACGGTGGACGCCAAACACCAGAAGTCCACCAAAGAGGGCAAGCCCAGCCAGATAGATAAGCGGGTCCTCTCCGCTCGGCCCTTTCTCCAACAGCAGCTCATAGACGCAGAACAATACGGTAGGGACACAGAGTAGCACCAGAATGACCAGCGCCAGAAGTACCCCGCCCCTCCCCGCCCGGCACTCTCTCATCTCCATCCTCCTATTCCAGAACCACCGGTCAAATGGCCGGGCCTTCCCGTATGATGATGCGGAGAGGTCCGGCCATTTTCGCTTTCTTGGGACGGTCAGCCGGGCGCGGTGCTCCGGCAGCGGGTGATTTCAAAGCCGCCGGTACTGGTCTTGCCTCCAGCCAGGGTACGGGCTGCATAGTCGTTAAAATGCCACCACTCCGACTCCAGCGGCGTCATCCCCGCCTGTCGGAAGTAGCCCCGCAGGGCCAGCGCGGGCTCGTTCATGGTGTCGGCCAGGGTGCTCTCCCCCGGTCCGGTGGTAGAGGCCGCCGCCATGCTCAGCTCGTGAATGGGGGTGGGCATCTCATACTCCCCATACTCCGTCACCGCCAGATAGGAATAGCCGCCGGTAGTGCGCAGCTGGGTGCCGGTCACCTTGGCCAGCCCCACATCCACCGCAAATCCCTTCTGGTGGTTGGAATACCCCGTATTGATGAAGTAGGTCATGGACCAGGGCGCGGTGGTAATCCCTGCCTTGACGGCGGCATCCTGCTTCGCCAGGGCGGTGAGGGCCTTGACCACCGCCTGCTGCGTCTTGTAGGGCCGGTAGGCCTCATAGAGAATGAGGCTGTTTCCCTGCATCAGGGCGGCCCGCTGGGCGGCGCAGAGCTTCTTGGCGGTGGCATAGAGGGCGGGCATCAGGTACTGCTCCTCCTCAAAGCGGGGGTTGTACACCTTGCCCGGATAGAGAGCCTGTCCCGTAATACCGGAAATCTTCCGGCCGGAGCTGGTGTACCGGGCGGAGTAGGAGTTGACCGCGTCATAGAGGATGGATGGAATCACATCGGGCAGATTGACCATACAGAACTTGTGCTCCACCCAGCCGGTCCCAGCGGAAGAGGATACCTTCCACCACTCCCCTTTTTCACGCAGGATGGTGAAGGAGCTGCCCGGGGAGAGGACCGCCAGCGGCCCGTCCCCTTTGGCATTGGACACCGGGCTGGACGCGCTGGCCGTGACCGGCGGCTCTACGGACGCCGGGCTCTCGCCGGCGGCGGTCGGAGCGGCAGCCGGCGGCGTCTCTTCCGGCGTCAGAGAGGCCGGCGGCGTTTCGCTCGCCTCAGGGGTCGCCGTAGGCGTGGGGGCCGGCACAGGGGCCGGTGTAGGCACCGCACTGGGTGTCGGTGTCACTGTGGGGGTGGGGGTAGGCGTAGGCTCCACCGTAGGGGTAGGGCTGGGCGTGGGGGTGGGAGTGGGAATGGAGGCCCACAGGCTCAGCTCCACCGCCGCATAGCCGGTGGCCCCCTCAATGGGCAGCTCCAGGCCGTTGTAACGCTGGGGCAGCGCCCGGTCCAAGGTGTGTGTCTCCTCAAACACGGGTGGGACGGACGCGGGAACGGGCGTAGGAGCGACATCTGGAAGGGCCGACGGCGTGGGGGCTGGGGTCGGTGGGGCGGCGGCTGACGCGGTGGGGGAAACCGCCTGCGTGGGGCTGTCCGGCGCGCCGTCACCGCCGCAGGCGGTCAGGCACAGCGCCAACAGCAGGGCGCACACCAATCGAAAAGGTCGATGCATGGAAGAGTCTCCTTTTACCAGTGGCTCATAGAATGGGTCAGGGGTTTAGGCGGCGTAGTCCAGCACCTCCGCCAGTACAGTGGCGGCCTCCGCCCGGGTGGCGGCGGCTTTGGGGAGCAGCTTGCTGCCGCTGCCCTGGAAAATACCGGCGCCAGTGGTGCGTGCGGCGGAGTTTAAGGCCCAGATGGCGATGTCGCCGTCATCGGCAAAGCCCAGTCCGTTCACATCGGGCAGCTCCAGAACCCGGTCAATCATCACCATCATCTCCTGCCGGGTGATGGTCCGGTCGGGGGCAAAGGTGGTATCCGTCACACCGGACACCAGGCCCAGCTGGGCGGATTTTTCGATGTAGCTTTGGGCCCAGTGGCCCTGAATGTCGGTAAAACTGGGAACTCCTGCGTTGGAAGTGAGATTCTCTGCCTCCTCTGCGGCCGGGGGTTCACTCTCCTGCGGCGCAGTGGTGGCCGCGGGGCTCTCTTCCGGCACAGCGGTGGCCTCCGGGCTTTCCGGTTCTGTGGTACTTTCGGGGGTCTCTTCCGGTACCGCCGTAGTGATTGGCGCTGCGGTTGCCTCCGGTGTGGGGGTGGGAGTGGGCGTCGGGGCAGGGGTGGGTTCAGGCGCTTCCGGCAGGGCGCGGCTGTCGGTGTGGCGGGTGCGGTCATTGCTGGAGCGCATCACCACGCTGATAATCCGCCGGCCATTCTTCACGGCGGTGGCGCTGAGGCAGTAGACAGCGGCGGAGATGGTGCCGGTCTTGAAACCGTCCACACCGTCATAGGCATAGGCCAAGCCGGGGAGCAGCTTGTTGGTGTTGGAATACCATTTCCCGTTGAAGGTCACTCCGGTCAGGGAGGTGTAGTTCAGAATCTGGGGGAAGCGCTGGATAAAGCTCCGCACCAGAATGGCCTGGGACCGGGCGGTCAGGTAGTGGACGTGGGCACCGTGGGAGTTTTTGTACTCGGCGGTCATGCCCAGTCGCTTGGCGGTTTCATTCATCCGCTGGACAAAGGCGGCTTCGGTGCCGGAGATGTACTCCGCCATGACAATACAGCTGGCGCTGGCGGAGGGAATCAGAATCAGCCGAAGCAGCATATCGACTGACACTTTCCCCCGGCGGGCAGAGGGACGGAGGTGGGGTAATTGGCCCCATCCCGGGAGTGCTGGGCGTTGGTACTGCTGATGGGCACCATGGTGTCCAGCGTGAGGTTACCCGCCTCCAGCTCCTCAAAGATGATGTACGCCGTCATGACCTTGGTCATGGAGGCGGGGACGCGCATGGTGTCCGCATCCTTCTCGTAGAGCACCTCGCCGGTGTCATAGTCCATAACAATGGCGCTGGCGGCGGTGATAGAAGGCTTCTGGGGCGCGGAAGCGGCCATTGCGCCCGATTCCAGCACAAGCGCAAGGAGCAGAAGCAATGCGATTGTTTTCATGGAAGCGCGAAATTTTCCAGGGAACATACCGATCATCTCCATTCCTGGCAGCAACATGCCGCACTGTGATACCTTAAAGTATGTCACATTCCTGTTTCTTTGTCAAATGCCGGAAATCATTTCTCACTTCCCGCTCCACCAGGCGCAGGCGCTTTGCAGTCTCCCGGGCCTCCTCCCGGTGCTTGACCCCCAGCTTGCCAAAGATATGGTTGACATGCACTTTGACGGTGGCGGTTTTGATATTCAGTATCGCCCCAATCTCTCCGTTGCTCTTCCCCGCGCACAGCAGGCGCAGTACCTGTGTCTCGGTGGGCGAGAGGGGGGCAATCATCTCCCGGCGGGGGCGCAGATAGTCGGGGTAGAGGGAGGCCTGCTCCCGGACCGCGGCCATCAGCCGCTCCCAAAAATCCTCCTCCCCTTCCCATATGTACGCACTGAGCAGCGGCAGCACCGCCCCGCCGTATTGGCTGATGGGGCGGATGAACCGGAACTGCGCCGCTGTCTCCAGCGCAACGCTCAAATCCGCTCGCCACGCCTCCTCTCTCTGTCGAAAACGGGCGATGGCGGAGAGGATATGGAGATGGATGTTGTCAATATACCGGGCGCAGGCGGTAAAGTAGGTTCTCAACGGGGCCAGCGTTGTCCTCGCCGCCGCCTCATCCCCCAGGGCCAGCTCCACACGCGCCTGTGTGATGTACTGGTAGCGCTGAAGCCCGTGGATTTTCTGTGGATTTTTGGGGGCTTTCTCCCGATACCACTGGTCGGCCTCCTCATCGTTGCCCAGATACAGCTCGACCCGGCAGATCATGGCGTCCAAATTGGGCAGAAAGCGGCTCTCCCCTTGTTCCGCAAACCGCTCCCGCAGGGTGAGCAGCGTCCGCTTTGCGTCCAGCGCGCTGACCCCGTCCAGCTGCGTCCGGGCCAGAAGGCCCACCACTGCCAATTCCAGATCGGGCGTCCCCTCTCTGCGAATGCGCTCCAGGTTGGAGAGGAGGGCCAGAACCCGGTCCTTGATATTCTCCCCTTTTTCATATTTGCTCTCAGCGATGGCGCAGTCGGCCAGACACACCCCATCCCGGCCCAGCACCGCCTCCGCTGGCCGGCGCAGCGTGGCATAGAGGAAGTCATCTCTCTGACTCCAGGGGGAAAAATCCTTGCTTCCATTCATCAGGCTGGGCATGGAACTGGTGACCGAGAAGGCGGGCAGCTTGATCTCCCGGCTGCTCAGCAGATGAAAGACTTTGACAAAGGTATCCACCATTCCCTCCACCTTCCGCTGGGGCAGGGAGAGATCCAGCCAGGCCAGGCGGCTGCGGGCCTCCCGATAGTCCGCATCGGTCCGGCGGCAATGTTTCAGAAAGTCCCGGAGCGCCTGATACCACTTCTCAGAGGCCGGAACGTCCAGTGTGAGGGCGCAGAGCATACTCATCGCCTGCATCAGCGCGGGAGAGGATCGGATCTCCTGCTCCGAAAGTGTCCGATAATAGGGTTCCATCTCTTCATAGTGCCCCATGCCGGGGTGCATCTCCGCGTTTTTGGCCAGCAGCTCCGAGATTTTGGCCGTATCTCCGCTTTTGGAATAGCACTCCAGCGCCTTTCCATAGTCCTCTTTGAGCTCGTAATACAGACCGCCCCGGTTATAGAGCGCCCGGCGCTGCCCCTCATCATAGGTCTGCTCCAGCTCCCAGAGGAGAAACCGGCGGAAAATGGGCCAGAAGCGGTGGCGGTCCAGCCGCTCTTGAAGTATGGCGCTGGACTCCCGCTGGAATTTCCCCAGCAGCTCCCCGGCCCGGCTGTTGCCGCTGACAATGCGGGCCAGCTCTGGGCAAAACGGCTCAAAAGGCGCCAAATCCAGCAGCAGATGCTGCATATCTCGCTCCAGAGGTCCGTAAACCCGCTCCTCAAAATAGAAGAAGAGATCCCGGCGGACTTGGTCGGCCACTGTCTCCTGGTACAGCTCCCCCCGCAGAAGATAGGGAATCAGCAGCACCAGCGGAGCGGGACAGCCCTTGGTGGCCTTCTGAATCGCGGCCAAGTCCAGACTGGTGGCGGACACCCCCCGCTGCTGGAGCAGCTGCTGGGTCGTCTCCCGGTCAAAGGCCAGCTCCGAAGGACCAAAGACGGTCATCACCCCGGCCATCTGGAAGGGCAGGAGCCAGTTGGGCACCGTTCCCCGAGTGAGCAGCACAAAGCGCTTATCGGAACACTCCCGAATCAGACGGCACAGCGCCTCCTGCTCGGAGGTCCCGATGAGCCTCTGGAGGTCGTCCACCAGCAGAACCTCCCACTCCCCCGCCGCCGGGAAGGTTATGTTTCCCTCTTCCGGAGATACTGCCCACACCCGCCGGCCAGACAGCAGCGCCCGTGCGGTGGTAGTCTTGCCAAAGCCACAGGGGGCGCTGAACAGCACCGCACGTCCCCGCCGCATGGCTTGTTCGAATTGCTCGGCCAACGCTGGCTTCAGCACGGCCTCCCACTCCATAAGCGCTCCCCCTTCCAATGGACCTCGTTTCAAAAAGGGCCAGACAGTGGGGGCGCTCCCCTCTATCTGGCCCTCTCATGCTGCGGCTATTTCCAGAACTGCCACCACTTCTTCTTGGGGGCAGCAGCACGCGCCTGGACCATGGCATCATACTCTGGATTGGCGCCAAGTTCCGGGCCGTTCCTCCCGTTGTTCTCCCGCATCGTCAAATAAGCTGCATCCAGACGGCCCTGGACACCCATCGCTTTCTGCATCTGCTTGCCCTTCATGCCCGGCACAGCAAATTTCTGATTGAATGCCTGGGGATCAACCCCCATATTCTGCACCACATCGCTGCGCAATTCGCGCCCCTTCGCCGCGCCACGCGTATTGCGTGCAGCCAAAGACTCGCCCTCGATCTCTGGCAGCAGATGGGTACCAATGCGGCTGGCAACGTCAGTAAGCGAGTTCAGCCGTCCCACCAGCTCATTGTTCCGCAGGAAGTTGGCCTGTACACTCTCTTCGCTGGTATCCAGGCTATTGGGGTCCAAATCCATCAGCTCCTGATAGACAGGCGCTGCCACGGTCTGGAAGTGTCCCCTCATTTCCTCTTCGGACAGTTCTGTATTCAGCGCCCCGTCCGGCGTCCACAACTTCCCCAACGCCTCATTATACGCATCGTCTCCCTGCCGGAACAGACTGAGGAATTGCCGTCCGCCGGATGTGCCTCCAATCTGCCCCTCGCCATGCATCAGCCCCTTGCTTCGGGCATATGCCTCTGCCGCATCCTGCTGTTGATGCCGGGCATCGTGTGTCTGCTCCAGCATCTGGTTGCGTATCCCGATGGCGGGGAAATACTGTTTCAGATCTGCCTGTCGCTCCGCTTCCTTCTGCTCGGGGCTCTTGCCAAACAGCCGCTTGAGCCCGTTTCCTATCATACGGAACAGTTTGGGCATCATCTGTACCTGGCCGGTGGGGGCGGAGACGGTAGGAGTTGCGCTCTCTACCAGTCCCTGCTGCACCGTGTGCACCAGCTCATGGGCGGCCACGCCGGGGTCAAAGCCCCCCTCGCCAAAGTAGATATCCCGTCCCGTGGCATAGGCCCGGGCGCCCATACCCTCGGCGGTCTCCACCGCGGCGGCGCCGGTGTGGAAGCGCACACCGGAGAAATCCGCCCCCAGCTTCTCCCCTAGACGGCTCTTCACTTCCTCCGGTGTCCGGGCGTCCTCCATCCCGGCGGACAGGCGGTCGGCCTCCTGCTCCGCCTGGGGAATCTGGTGGTCCAGAAAATGCTGCTGCATCCGCATCTGCATCTGCTGTTCCAGATCACCCCGCCCCGGCTCATCCAACTGGATAGCGGCGGGCTGCGCCGGACTTCTCTGCTCCATGGTGTTCTGAACGGCAGAGGAAACCTGCTCCATCCGCCGGCGTGCAGCATAAGTCTGCGACATATTACTCCCTCCATTCCCGCTTCTTGCTGTTATTATATCACAATTTAGCGAAAATTTCGGTGCATTTCACCCCACTTGACGCATGTTTGCGTTCCCTCGCACCTGCGGTCTCCAACCTGCCGGGACCCAGGATACGCCCAAGACATTCCGCCGACGCGGCGGGCGCTTTGTGCGGGTACAACCGTCCCTTACAAAACTGTGGCCACCAAGGAAATCAGGAGAAACAGCACACCCGCCGCCAGACTGGACAGCAGACCACAAAGCCAGTTCTCCTCCCGGCTCATCTCCCCCTCCGGGTCCACCGGCTCCTCGGTAAAGTCAATCATGTCCTTCGTCCGGTGGCGGCGGTGGGGCTTTCGCTTCCGCTCCTCCATCATATGGTGCACCACCACCCCGTCCAGACGCAGATAGTTCACCCAGGCCATCACCAGCAGCACTATGGCGGCAATCAGCCCCACATCCCGGTAGGTGTGCAGCAGGCCATTGTTGAAAAAGCGCTCCCAGCACAGCATGGCCGCCAGCGCGGTGAGGCTCTTGCTCAACGTCCGATACAGGATGGGCCGGAGCATCCACGCCCGGTAGAGGGCTTTGATGGTTCGAAAAATCCCCATAGTTTGTCTCTCCTGCCAGATAATGTACAGAAAAGAAAACCGGCCATCTGGCCGGTTTTCTTTTTAGAGGTTCAAGGTCTTGCGGTATCCGTCCAGCTCCGGCTGATTGCCATAGACAAAGTGTCCGGGCAGAATTTCCTCCCAGACGGGCTTGTCCTTGGAGTAGTCGTGGACGGAGGGATCGTAGACGATCAGCTTTTTCTTCTTCTCCAGCTCGGGGTCCGGGATGGGCACCGCCGAGAGGAGGGACTGGGTGTAGGGGTGGAGGGGGTGGAGGAACAGCTCCTCCGCCTCCGCCAGCTCCACAATCCGGCCCTTGTGGATGACCGCGATGCGGTCCGAAATAAAGCGGACCACCGACAGATCGTGGGCGATGAACAGATAGGTGAGGCCGCGGCTCTTCTTGAGGCGGTTGAGCAGGTTGAGCACCTGGGCCCGGATAGACACATCCAGAGCGGAGATGGGCTCGTCCGCCACAATGAATTCCGGCTGCATGATGAGCGCCCGGGCGATGCCGATGCGCTGACGCTGGCCGCCGGAGAACTCATGGGGGAAACGGGAGGCAAACTCCGGCAGGAGGCCCACTT
Organism: Candidatus Flavonifractor merdigallinarum; assembly: GCA_019115265.1. Taxonomy (GTDB): domain Bacteria; phylum Bacillota; class Clostridia; order Oscillospirales; family Oscillospiraceae; genus Pseudoflavonifractor_A; species Pseudoflavonifractor_A merdigallinarum. Next base: position 41,922 of record DXDX01000218.1, read on the forward strand.
CCCGCAGCGCCTCCTCCACCTTTCGCTTCCGGTCATCCTCGTCCTTGTAGAGGTGGAAGTTGATGAGGCCCTCGGAGACGATATAGTCCACCTTGGCCCGCTCATTCAGGGAGGCCATGGGGTCCTGGAAGATCATTTGACACTTCTGGATGATCTCCCGGTCCAGCTCCTTGGAGATTTTACCGTTGATGCGCTGGCCCTTGAAGTAGACCTCGCCGGCGGTCACCGGGTTGATGCGGGTGATAGCCCGGCCAATGGTCGTCTTGCCGGAGCCGGACTCGCCCACCAGGGAGAACGTCTCTCCCCGGTAGATGTCAAAATTGACGTGGTCCACCGCCACAAACTTCTTTCGGCCGCTGCCAAAGGTGACCTGCAAGTCCTTGAGTTCAATCAGTTTTTCTCTCTCTGGCACAGCATGTCACCCCTTCATTCTCATATTTTCCCGCAGCTTTCGGATGGTCTCCGGCTGCTCAATCTTGGGCGCCCGGGGGTCCAGGTACCAGGTCTTGGCCTTGTGGGTCTCGGACAGGGCGAAAAACGGCGGCTCCTCCTCAAAGTCGATGGCCAGCGCCTGCTTGTTGCGGGGCGCAAAGGCATCGCCCTTGACCTCGTAGAAGAGGTTGGGGGGCGTGCCGTCAATGGTGGGCAGATCCTCTCCCTTCACGCCCAGCTGGGGCAGCGAGGAGAGGAGGGCCCAGGTATACGGATGCCAAGCATCGTAGAAGATCTCCTCCACCATGCCGTACTCAACAATCTGGCCGGCGTACATCACTGCCACCCGGTCGGCCACATTGGCCACCACGCCCAGGTCGTGTGTGATGTAAATGACCGTCATGTTGAGGTCCCGCTGGAGCTGGCGGATGAGGTCCAGAATCTGGGCCTGGATGGTCACGTCCAGCGCGGTGGTGGGCTCGTCACAGATGAGAATCTGGGGGTGGCAGGCCACCGCGATGGCGATCACCACGCGCTGGCGCATACCGCCGGAGAACTCATGGGGGTACTGGTTGAAGCGGCGCTCCGCGTCGGGAATGCCCACCTTCTCCAGCATCTCCATGGCCTTTTTCTTGGCCTCGGCGCCCTTGATGCCCTGGTTGAGCTCAATGCTCTCCTGAATCTGCTTACCCACCTTTTTCAGCGGGTTGAGGGAAGTCATGGGGTCCTGCATGACCATGGAGATTTTCTTACCCCGAATGGTCATCCACTCTTTTTCGGTGCGGTACTTGGCGATGTCCTTTCCCTCAAAGAGAATGGAGCCGTTGGTGATGGTGCCGTTGGCGTCCAGCATCCCCAAAAACGACTTGGTAAAGACGGACTTGCCGGAGCCGGACTCGCCCACGATGGCCAGTGTCTCCCCCTGGTACAAATCCAGAGAGCACCGGCGGATGGCCTTCAGGGTTTTCCCCCGGAGGCTGAACTGGATCTCAATATCCTTTGCGGATAAAATCGGTTCTTTTGCCATACTGCGCCCCCTTAGACATGGTTCCGCGGGTCAGCCGCATCGGAGAAGGCGTTCCCCACCAGATAGAAGGTGATGGTGATTAGAGACACAATCACTGCGGGGAAGATCAGCAGATACGGATAATCCAGGAAGTAGTTACGGGCGTTGCGCAGCAGGATACCCAGCGAAGGCGTGCTGGGATCCAGGCCGAGGCCCAGATAAGACAGGGTGGACTCCAGCGCGATGGTGGCCGGAATGGAGAGGGCCAGGCGCAGGATCACGATGCTCACCAGATACGGGAAAATGTTCTTGGTCAGCACCCGCCACACCGGCGTACCCAGGCACCGGGAGGCCAGATTGTACTCCCGGTCCCGGTACATGAGCACCAGATTGCGCACGTTGCGGGCCATCACCAGCCAGCCAATGGCGATCATGGCGGTGGCCATGATGGTGAAGGACTGGCCCACCACCAGCGCGATGAGGGTCATATAGATGACGGTGGGAACGTTGTAAATGATGTTGTAAATCTCGGTGAGGATACGGTCCAGGCTGCGGACATAGCCCCAGATACAGCCAATGACCACACCGATGATACACTCACCGATGGCCACGACCAGAGAGAGCTTGATGGAAATCTGAGCCGCATACCAAACCTGACACCAGTAATCCCGACCCATGTTGTCGGTGCCGAACCAGAACTCGCCGTTGGGCGAGGTAAAGGCCAGCATCGGGTCGGTCTTGATGTCCGTATAGCTGTACTTGCCGATGGCCAGGGCGATAAAGGAGAAGATCACCAGAGCCAGGAACACACACGCCATAATCACCGCGGACTTTTTCTTCAGAAAGTTCTGAAAGACGCTGCGCCAGTAGGAGTAGTTGGAATACCCCATCCGTTCCGCGTTTTCCGCTGAGTATTCGACAAAGCGAAAGAGATCATTTTGACTCTTGTTGGTCATCTGGTTGCTCCTTTCGCCGCCAGCTTGATCCGGGGATCAAACAGCATCATCAGTACGTCGCCCAAGAACACGCCCAGCACGCCCAGAGCGGCGTAGATGATCACACAGGTCTGCACCACATTGGTGTCATACCGGGTGATAGCGTCGGTCATCAGCGGTCCCATTCCGGGGACGGAGAAGAACCGCTCCACCAGCAGGGAGCCGCCGATGGTCAGCAGGAAAGACGTGGGAATATACTGTGCCAGCGGGACAAAGGCGTTTTTCAGCACATGGCGGGTCATAATGGCCTTGGAGGACATGCCCTTGATGCGGGCCAGCTTGATATAGTCCTTGTTCAGCTCGTCCACCATATACCGGCGGGTCCACAGGGCGTAGTGGGCAATGGAGGCCAGAGCCAAACAGGTGATGGGGAGAATGCTGGAAGGTCCCGGATTGCGGGTGGAGTAGAGGGACGGCAGTCCCAATACCCGTGCGCCAAACACCAGCACCAGAGAATAGGATACCAGACTGGGCACCGCGTTGACAAAGACCGTGTAGGCCGTACCCACATGATCCAGCAGGCGGTCCTTGTGCCGGGACTGCAAGACACCCAGCAGAACGCCCACCACCAGCGAGATGACCAGCGCGGTAACGCCCAGGCGCATGGAGACCTCAAACTTCTCCGCAATGACCTTCAGGACGGGAACGCCGGTCTGAATCCGCCGGGAGGTGCCAAAGTCCAGCCGGATGAGATCACCGTAGAACCGGAGCAGCTGGACCCCAATGGGGTCCAGCAGGCCGGCGGCTTTCAGCTGGTCGTTTTTCTGCTCCTCGGTGAGCTTCATCACCTGATCTTCCGTGAAGTAGTAGTCGGTGGGAAGCATCCGCATGAGCAAAAACACGATAGTGGCTACTGCCAATACGGTGATTAAAGATTGTAACAGTCTTTTAATCGTGTATTTTACCATAGTTTACCTATTACGCATTGGCACCGGAGGCAAAGCCCTCATACTGCTCGGTGGTGTAAGGAGTGGTCGAAGTCTCCCAGTTCTTGTAGGTGTAGTTCTGGGCGCCGTACATGGCGTTCATCTTGGTGTAGTCGTTGATCTTGGACAGCTGCCAGAACACCTCGTACTGGGCGGGGATGACCAGAGCGTGCTGGAGCATGAACACCTCAGCGTCCACATAGGCCTGATAGCGCTCGTCGGTGTTCTCATAGATCTGGCTGGCCTTCAGGCCCAGCTCGGTGAACTCCTTGTAGGTGGCGATGAGGTCGGGATCGGTGGCCTTGTTGATGTTGGAGTAGTTCATGGAGTAGTAGGCGCTGTCGACGCCGTACAGCTCCTGGCCGATGAAGTTCTCAGGATCGCCGTAGTCGGCGCCCCAGCCGCTGATGATGAAGCTGTGCAGACTGGGAGCGACCACTTCCTGGTTCTGGCTGGAGACATAGGTCTTGACGTTCAGGGTGACATAGTTGTCGCCGATGGCCTCAAAGGCCTCCTTCAGCACGGTAGCGCTGTCCACAGCGGCCTGGTTGCCGGAGAGGATATAGTAGTCGATCTCCACGGGGAAGGTCACGCCCTTGGCGGTGAGCTCCTCAATGGCCTTGTCGCGGTACTCCGCGGCCTTGGTGGTGTCCAGACGCTGGGAAGTGGTGCCCTCGTTCTTGGTGGAATAGCCCAGCTGCTCCACCACCTTATCCACATAGTCGGTGCCGTCGGAGAAGTAGAGCAGGCCCTTCATGGTGTAGGCCAGGTTCTCACAGTGGGTGGGGTAGATGAAGTTGGTGCGGGACCAATAGCCGGTCAGATCCAGACCATAGTACAGGGACTGGCGGAAGTTCTCGTTGGCCACGGCGGTGTTCCAGTTGGTGTCGGGGGTGCCGTCCTCGTTGTTCTTGGCGTAGTTGAGGTGAATCTGGTAGGAGTACTTCGTGGGCAGCTTCTCCACCAGCTGGTCGTGATACTGGTTGTTCTCGTCGTCCCAGATGGTACGCAGAGTGGCCTCGCTCAGATCGCAGTGGTCCACCTCGCCAGTCTGGTACAGCTGGTCGTCGGTGTTGGTATCGGCGATCATGCGGACGGTCACGGTGTCAAACAGGGAGGCCTCCTTATCCCAGTAGGCGGGATTCTTGGTCAGAACCTTCTCGTTGTTCTGAATGTAGGAGGTGATGGTGTAGGCACCGTTGTACCACATGGTCTGGTTGTTCATACCGACCATGTTCTCCACGCCCTTCTCCTCGATCTCGGCAGCGGAGACGGGGTAGAGGCAGGCGCTGGTGCACAGAGTGTCGAAGTAGGGAGCATTCTTGGTGCAGTGGTAGATGAGGGTGGTCTCATCGGGAGCCTCGATGCCCACCAGCTCCACAAACTTCTCGTTGGTGGCGTCCAGAGCCATGGCCTCCTCGGCGCTGAGGTTCTTGGTGTAGTCATAGTACTCCTGGGCGCCCTTGATCAGAGCAGTGGGCATGGAGGTGTTGTTGGCGCTGTTCTTGTGGAAGTTCAGCACCCACTCCAGAGCGGTCACCCAGTCCTGAGAGGTACAGTCGGCTTTGTACTCGCCGTTGACGTCCACCCAGGTCACGTCGTCGCGGAGCTTGAAGGTCCAGGTCAGGCCGCCGTCGTCAGTTCCCCACTCAGTGGCGATAGCGGGCACGAGCTTACCCTGATGGTCCACTTCCAGCAGGGCGGAGTAGGCATTACACAGCACATTCAGGTCCTTGGCCTGCTCGGTGTTCAGGATAAAGAAATTTTCCAGCTCACGGACACCGGATGCCTCCCAGGTGACCAGGTCCTTGATGGGCTCACCTTCCCCACCGCCGCTGGAAGACGGCTTGGAGCCGCCGCAGGCGGTGAGCACCATTGCAGTTGCAAGGGACAATGCCCAAATGCGCAGCCTTCTCTTCATACAAAATAACCTCTCTTCTTTGATTCGAAATTGATCAACAATGTCCGCGTGGAAAATACTGTTGATTTTTCGTATTTTACCATGTATCTGTTTTTGTTGTCAACCTTCTATTGTCAATCTTCCTATCTGGACCCGTACCGTCATTATACAGTTTGTACAAAACATACACCTCTTTTTTCCTGTTTCTTTCCTCATACGAAAGAGACAGCCGAGACATGTTTTTTTCGCGATCCGTTCCTCTTCCGTTTACTTGTCTCAGTATGCCCGGAAAACGGGGAAAAATCACCCGTTTTTTCCATGAGACATTTCCAAGCTGTGCCGCTGGCACTCGGAATTCAACAAATTCCATTGTACCTGTGGAAAATGGATGGAAAAGAATTGAAAAGCATGTTATAATAAAATTCCTCTTCTATAAAAAATTGGTACATATTTTTCTTGAAAGTGGTGTAAAAATGGGACTCTTTTTAAGCATTTTATTGATTCCCGGACAGACCGAGCAGACCGTGGCCCCTGTACTGAAGCGCCTGGGCGCTGCTCACCCGGACTGGGATCTGAACCTGAACGAATGCGCCTATCAGGCCGCGGAACGGGGGCTCACCGTACAGCTGAATGACCACTGTGCCGGCTATGAGGAGATCCCCCAGACGCTCTCCCAAGCACTGGACACTACCGCGCTGCTGTGCTACATTTATGACGATGATTTTTGGGGCTATTTTCTTTACCAAAATGGGCAGGAGCTGGACGTGTTTCAGGCCATGCCCGACTACTTTGAAGAGCCCTCTCCCCAGAAGAGAGCCCGCCTGGCGGGGAACAGCGCGGTGCTGTCTAAGGCGTTTGGGGTGGATGCGTCCCGGGTGGAACAGTACCTCCAGACGTGGACAGAGGAGATTGTGGAAAGCGAGGAGGAACAGCGGGCCTATCCAGAGGATGAGGCCTGTATCGGGGACTGCTGGCAGATGACGGACTTTATGGCGGCCCTTGGATATCCATACACCTGGTAATCGGAGCGGCCTCATTTTCCAGTACAAACATCGGGCGGAGAGGAGTTCAGTCCTGTGGAAACTTTTTTCATCCTGTTGGAAATACTTAGTCCCCTGCTCTGGGCGATTGGCCTTGGTCTGGCTGTGGGTCTGACGCTGCGGGCCCTGATTCTGCACATACAGCGGCCGCGGGAGGCGCGGGGAAACCCGCGTCCCTGCCTCTCCCCCACCCTCCAGTGGATGAACACGGCCGGGGCCATTCTGCTGGCCGCCAACCGGGGCCAATTCCGCTTGATGGCCGGGTGTATCTATCCCGGCCTGGAGTGGCGGCATGTGAATTCTACCCAGAAAATGCTTTTGGAATGGTGGGACATTCGGGACCACAGCAGCGCATTACATGAGATGAACGATGTGCTCCACATAGGTACCCACGCCCGCTACCGGGCGGAAATGGAGGAGCTGTCGGCGCGCTACGGCAATGCATCCGAGATGGAGCTCATTGAGATCGCCAAACAGACCAACCCCAAGGCGGACGAGGACAGCTTCCTCCCCAGAATGCTCCTGGCCTACCGGCGATATGGGGAAAACGCCCTGCTGGGCTGGGATGTGGGACGGGTCTGCTATATCATGCAATGCTGTTATGTGGCGGGCTATGTCTCTATGGAGGAAGTATTGGATCTGGGCGTGGAGGCGGGACGGAAAGCCCAGGCATTTTTTCACAACTGGGAAGAGATGATGGAGAGCTATCTGCTGGGCGGCCAGTACTGGAAGCGGGAGGACGCGGGGGACCGCAACTCCATGACCGCCAAGCGCTTCCGGCTCTATGAGCGGCTCTGGAAGGGAAAGCGGCCCTACAAGTCCATCCCCTTTTCCACTGTGCCCTTTGATACGCCCCTCTCCAAAGAGGTACTCACCGACCAGTACGGCATTCTGCCGGAGTTTCAAAAGGAATTTGAATCCGCTGTCCAATGGGGCTACCGCCAAAGGGATAAACAGAAGCAATCGCCAAGAGGAGGAACCGTGGAATGATATGGGCACTGGGCGGCGTGGCCGTCATCTTGTTTCTTTGCATCTTTTTCTACAATCGCATACATAAACTTGCAGTCAAAGTGGCGGAAAGCAGCGCCGGAATTGATGTTGCGCTGGAGAAACGGTACGATTTGCTCTCTGAAGAGCTGGAGGCGGTGCAGCGCTTTTTGAAGCACGAGTACGAGACCTATACGTCAGTGGTGGACCGGCGCAGCGGAACCGAGACCGAGCAGCAGCGCCTGGAGGCCCAGACCCATCTGAGCCGGGAGGCGCTTTCAACGCTGGACAAGGCCATCCAGGAGCAGTCCGCCCGAATGGAACAGATTGGCCGGCAGGTTTCTGACCTTCCCCCAACCCCCTCCTCCCTCACCGAAAAGGTGCAGCTGCTCTCCTCTATCCAGCACAGCCTGGGCTCGGTGCGCTCCTCCATTGACGCTCTGTCCGAGCAGTACCCCGCGCTCTACTCCTGCGTCTCCATGGAGCACTTCCAGCAGGACATCTTCCACACGGAGGAGCACTTGCAGGCGGCCCGGCGGCTATATAATGCCAATGTCTCCGCCTACAACCAGGCGCTGGTCACCATTCCCTACCTGTTTTTTGCCAAGCTGTGCGGCATGAAGCCGGCGGCGTTCTTCCAGGTGGAGGAGGAAAAGAAGAACTTCCAGGTCACCTTCCGCTCATAAGAGGAGTTGTCACAGATGGACTTGCTGTTACAAAATATCAGCACTGTCAAGCTGGAAAAGATGCGCCAAAAAATAGTGAAGGTGCACAAACGGCTTTTCCGCCTTCCGGTGATCGTCTTTGCTCTTCTGATGGTGTGGACAGTGGTAATCAACTGGATTTCGCTGAGCGCTCTGTTCAGCGGCAACTGGACGGGGGGTGCCCGAATGGGCGCCATCTTGTATCTGATAGGACAAGTGATGATGAATCTGACGGTGTCCTGTGTGGTGTTTCTATTCTACTATATCCTGGTCTGGCACAGGCAGTACCAGCACTTCAACTTCACTTTTAAGAACAAATATGTCCTCCAGACCCTGTTGGAGCTCCCCGGCTTTGCCGACCTGCGCTATGAGAGCGCCAAGGCCCAGTTCTCCTTTGATGAGATTCAGGCGATCCACCTCATTCCCCCAGGCGAGAAAGGCTTTTTCCAGTCCACCGACCAGCTCTCCGGCACCCTGGATCAGGTCCGGTTCTGCGCTGGGAATGTGGTTACGGAGGAACGGTCCGTCTTTCAAGGACGGCGCACCCTCCCGGATACACGTTTTTCCGGTCAAGTCATCGCCTTTTCCCAGTTTGACAACCGGAAAATCAGTGATGGCTGCTTGCAGATTCTCCCCAAACAGGCCCTTAAATACATGAAGAAACAGACCGCCCCCTATCCTGTGGAGACGGAATCTGTGGCCTTTCACCAGAAATTCGCCGTATTCGCAGAGGACCCCCACAACGCCTTTTACATCCTGACCCCTCAGGTGATGGAACAGATTCTGGCCTTTGCGGAGTTCGCCCAGGAGCCGGTCTATCTGGTCTTTTGTGGAAGCTCTCTCCATGTGGCCATCCAGCAATTCCGCAATCCCTTCGGGGCACTCGTTGACATACCGGTGGAGGAACAGCGGAAGCGCATCGTCCAGGACAGCGAGCTGATGCGCCGAGCACGGGATATTTTAATCCAAATCCCCCGGGAAAGCAATTCCGCTGAGTAATTTTACAGGGAGGAAATACAAATGGACTTCGAATATTTGCCGAAACAGGACGCCATCCCGCCCTTTGATCCCCACGCCATTGCGGTAAAATACCTGGAGTACGATTGCAGCTATGGCGAGGAGGAGATCACCGAGGAGCTCATTGCCCAGCTGCTCCGAGAGATTCCATCCGGGATTGAACTGACGCTGTATCTGGACCCGGACGGCGAGGATGACATGATGGAAGTGCTGTGCGACGGAACCTGGCTGGCGCTGGGATTTTCCCACGATTTTGGACAGGAAAATTTCTACTGCTGCAATCCCGCCTTTGCCGGCAGCCCGGAGCGCTCCCCCCTGCTCAGCGGTGGGCAGAGTCCGGTTCTCAAAGAGAACGCCATACAGGACCTGGAGGCGGGTGTCCGGGCGGTGGAGTATTTCATCCGCACCGGGCAGTTGTATCCGGGAATTGACTGGGTGAAACAGCTCTAACTTATATTCCATTTTTTGGACTTGACAGCCAGGAGCGGCCTATGCTATACTCCCCACACTGACAATTCAATGGGAGCATGTGAGGTTCTGTCATCGGATGGTTCCTCGTTTGGGTGCTTAAATACATTCCGTAGATCGTAGAAGGAATGTATTTAGGCACCCTTTTTTCTGTCCTCAGAACCGGCACATCCCCAAGTAAGGAGGCTGTTATGCGGATTCGAACCATGGAAGTGTGGAAGTACATCTCTCTGAGCGTCCTGGGGATGCTGGGCGCCTCCGGGACCATTTTGGCGGATACCTTTTTTGTGTCCAACCGATTGGGCCCCACCGGGCTGGCCGCCCTGAATATTGCCATCTCCATTTTTGGGCTGCTCAACGGGGTGGGCATTCTGTTTGGCATGGGCGGCGCCACCCGCTACGCCATCCTCAAGTCCCGGAGCCAGGAGAAGCAGGCGGACAGCGCCTTTACCCTCTCTCTTCTGTGTGCGCTGGGAGTGGGTGCGGGCTTTCTGCTCTTGGGCCTGTTTGGCACCAGCAATCTGGCCCGGGCTCTGGGCGCCAGCGGGGACCTTCTCCCCCTGTGCAGCACCTACCTGCGCACCGTCCTGTGCTTTGCGCCGTTTTTTATCGCTAATCACTTTTTTATGGCGCTCATCCGAAATGATGGAAACCCCAAACTGGCCATGTGCGCCATGGTGTCGGGGAGTCTTGCCAACATCATTCTGGACTATCTCTTCCTCTACCCGATGCATCTGGGGATATTCGGCGCGGCTCTGGCCACCGGCCTCTCCCCCCTGATTGGCCTCGCCATCTCCTCCCTCCACGGGCTGACCAAGCGCAACCAGTTCCACCTCACCTGGGTTTCCTTCCGGTGCTCCCACCTGCGGGCCATCACCTCGCTGGGGCTGTCGTCGTTTGTCAATGAGCTCTCCTCCAGCATTGTGCTGGTGGTGTTCAACCTCCTGCTTTTGAACGCCGCCGGGACCATTGGGGTGGCCGCCTATGGCATTGTAGCCAATCTGGCTCTGGTGGTTCTGGCGGTGTTCACCGGCATCGCCCAGGGCCTCCAGCCTCTGCTGAGCCGCTCCTATGGCACCGGCCACACACAAGAGGCCCGGTCCCTCCTGCGAAAGGGACAGCTCTGCGCCCTTTTGGTGGGCATTGTGGTGTGGGCCGCCTCGGCCCTCTGGGCTCCCGCGCTGGCGGCGCTCTTTAACAGCGCGGGGGACCCCCTCCTGCAAACCCTGGCGGAAGAGGGACTGGTGCTCTATTTTGGCGGATTTCTCTTTCTGGGGTACAACTATATGTCCGCCGCCTTCCTCAGCGCCACCGAGCGCGGCAGATCCGCCTTCTGGATTTCCCTCTTCCGGGGCTGTGTGGGCATCACCGTCTCAGCCTGTCTGATGGCGCGCTTTTGGGGTGTAACCGGAATCTGGCTGTCCTTCCCGGTGGTAGAGCTGGGGACGCTGCTTCTCTCCTGGGCGCTCCAGCGCCCCCGCACCACACCGGCTGACAGCACCTGTGCCGCTCCTCTCCCCACCTCCCGATAGAAAAAAGCAGCAAATCCCCCTGGATTTCCTGCTTTTATCTGAACAACACGTTCCCATTTTTCTGTTGTATCCACATTCCAGACCCGCTCACTCGAAGATATCCATGCCAGGGACCGGCACAATGGCCAGCATCTCCTCACACAGACGCTGAATGACGTCGGCGTTGGAGTCCATAATGGCGCGGTAAATCTCCTCATGGGTCTCATTGACCAGCATCTGCGGCAGTCCCGCCTCCGCTCTGGCCCGGACCCGGCGGCTCAGCAGCTGCTTGATGTGCTCCCGAATCAAGACCTGCACCATCTGGTAGATGTCCCGAAAGAGGCTGTTGTGGCTCATTTGAATAATCTGGTAGTGGAAGAGGAAATCCGCGTCCACCACATGGTCCAGCCGCTCCTCATCGTCAATGTCCTTGTAGAACTCCACCGTCATATCGTTGTAGTATTGAAGCGCGGCGCCCAGGCGCTCCCGCTCCTCCTCCGTCGATTTCTGGAGCGCCAGACGCATACACTCGCTCTCCAGCAGGTAGCGCAGCTGCTGCACATCGGCGTACTTGTCCTCGCCCTCGTAAAAGACGGCCACTTCCCGCATGATGGGCTTGAGAGAGAAACTTTTGACATAGGACCCCTCCCCCACCCGCGTCTCAATAATACCCAGGGTGTTGAGCTTTTGCAGCGCCATGCGCACACTCAGCCGGTTGACGCCAAAAATTTCCGCAAATTCCGACTCGGAGGGGATTTTATCCCCCGGTTTCCACAGTCCATCTGCAATATCCTGTTTGATTGAGGCACAAACCTGGTCCACCACGGTCACCCGGGCGATTTTCGCTTTTCGCCTGCCGGATCGGCCAGCTAATTCTGTCTCCATAGCAATTCCACCTAACTCTGTTTTCCCCAGCAAGGCCTCTCTCCAAGCGCCTGATTTTAGTGGGGGATTATATTTATTATAGTCGATTTTTTTCCAGATGTCACCGGCTTTTCAAGGATTTTTTCATCTCTTACCGCACAGGCGAACAGCCCCCCTTCTGTCCAAACGGGCGGAAGGGGGGCTGTCGTTGGAAGGAGTCGATCCGGTTTGAGATAGGTTACTCGATAACCACCTTGCGCGCGGTGGCCATCTCCTGCTCGCTCATCTCCTGGCCGATGCCGGGCAGGTCGGGCACCTCATAGAACCCATTCTTGGGCTCATAGAAGTACTTGCCGGCATTCTTGAACTTGGTGAGCAGGTTGGCGTTGTGCTCCTCGTGGATGACGAAGTTGGGGATGATGGCCTCCACCTGGAGCGCCGCCGCAGTGGCGATGGGGCCGCCGCAGACGTGGATCTGCACGCCGATGTCGTACACCTGGGCCAT
>DXDX01000219.1 GCA_019115265.1 Candidatus Flavonifractor merdigallinarum
GGCGGAGAGGGGAACTTCTCGTTCCCCTCTCCACTCCCCTCCAAAAGGGCGGCCTTTTTAGGGGGCCGCCCAATTTTTTGGCGGTAACTTTCAGTTTTTGCGGTTATCTGTCTTGCATGGCAGTACAACACTTTCCTCATAGGCAAAAAGCTTGGTTCAAATGGCACCGAGCTGGCGCAATCCCTCCGTAGAGGAAATTTAGCCTGGTTGCGCATTGGGGGGAGTGCAGAGGGGGGTATCCCCCCTCTGCGCTTTCTTTCCCACCGCTTTCTTTGGCAAAGAAAGCGGTGCCCCCGCTGGGTAAGCGGCCCGCGCGGCGAGCGCAAACACTCCCCGCCTTGGGCAGACAAAAAACACCCCCGCCGGGTTCTTCTCCCAGCGGGGGTGTCTCACTTTGGAGTTTTTCACCTGATTACATATGGCTCCAGTCAATAACGTCCTTGTTTTTCACAAAATACTCAATGCCTGAGTAGACGGTGGTGAGCACGATAACCGCTGTCACCAGAGCATCCAGCCACCCCACCGAGACAATCAGCATCACGCAGATACCCACCATCGTGGAGGCGGTTTTCACTTTTCCCGACCAGGCGGCGGCAATGACCCGCCCATTGTCCACCGCGATGAGGCGCAGCCCGCTGACTGCGAACTCCCGCACCACCACAATCAAGAGGGCCCAGGCTGGCATCCGCCCCACCTCCACAAACCACAGCATCGCGGCCATCACCAGCATCTTGTCCGCCAGCGGGTCCATAAACTTGCCAAAGTCGGTAATCAGTCCCCGGCTCCGGGCAATCTTTCCATCCACAAAGTCCGTCAGACTGGCAGCCACAAAGAGGATGAGGGCCACCCCCTGATTTCCCGGGAAATCCAGATAGAGCACCACCAAAAAGACAGGAATGAGCAAAATGCGCAGCATCGTCAGCTTATTGGCTGTATTCACCCTTATTCCTCCTCAATCTCGCCGGTCAAATCCCCATCCGACACACCGGTCAGACGCACCTGCACAAAGGTCCCGGCGGGAATCTTTCCCGCAGCGGTAAAGAGCACCCGCCCGTCGATCTCGGGGGAATCGGCCCAGGTGCGGCCCACATAGCACCCCTCCTGGGAGTCGAAGCCCTCGCACAGCACCTCTTCCACGCCGCCCAGGCGCTCCTCATTCCACTGGTCCATAATGTCCGCCTGGATGGCCTGCACCTTTTCCACCCGCTGCTCGGCCACCTCGGGGGGCACCTGGTTCTCCATCTGCTGGGCCAGGGTCCCCTCCTCGGGGGAGAACTGGAACACTCCCGCCCGCTGGAGCTTCTGCTCCTTCAGGAAGGCGCACAGCTCCTCAAACTCCGCCTCCCCCTCGCCGGGCAGACCGCAGATGAGGGAGGTGCGCAGCACCACATCGGGCATGGCCGCCCGCAGTTTGGCAAAGAGCGCCTCAAGCTCCGCCTTGGTGGAGCGGCGGCGCATGGCGGTCAAAATACCGTCGTTGCAGTGCTGAATGGGAATGTCCAGATAGTGGAGAATCTTAGGGTCGCTGGCGATGACGGAGATAAGCTCGTCGGTCACCGCCTCCGGGTAGAGGTAGTGGAGGCGAATCCAGTGGAAGGGCAGCCTGCACAGCTCCCGGAGCAGCCCCGCCAGGGTGCTCCCGTCCTTCAAATCCATCCCATAGCGGGTGATGTCCTGGGCGATCACAATAAGCTCCTGCACCCCGCTCTCCGCCAGCGCCTTGGCCTCCTCCAGCAGATGCTCCATGGAGCGGCTGCGGTAGCGCCCCCGGAGCTTGGGAATGATACAAAAGGCGCATCCATTGCTGCACCCCTCGGCAATTTTCAAAAAGGCGGTGTACGACGGCGTGGTGACAATCCGCAGCCCGTCGTCGTCGGTGTGGTGGATATCGCCGAAGCGCTCCGGGTGCTCCCCCCGGGTGAGAGCCTCCACCGCCTCCACCACATCGGTATAGCTGCCGGTGCCCAGCATCCCGTCCACCTCCGGCAGCTCCTGCCGGATATCCTCCCGGTAGCGCTGGGAGAGGCAGCCGGCCACCAGGAGTTTGCCCAGACGCCCCTCCGCTTTCAGCTGGCCCAGGGCCAGAATGTGGTCAATGGCCTCGCTCTTGGCCGCGTCAATAAAGCCGCAGGTGTTGAGTACCGCCACGTCCGCCCCATCGGGCTCGCCGGTGACGGTATACCCCGCCTCCCGGCACAGGGCCATCATCTGCTCGGTGTTCACCAGATTTTTGGAACAGCCCAGGGAAATAAATGCAACCTTCAAGATGGATTCTCCTTTATGTGTCGTCCTCCGCCCCGTAGCGGAGCAGCCCCTCCCGGATGTCCTCCCAGCCGTAGCCCCGGCGGGCCAGGGCGTCGGCGGTCCGTTTGAGGGCCTTTCGGTCCTTGGGGTCCTCCCCCCGCATTTTTTTGGCGATGAGCTTGTCGATCTGCTCCGCCGGGTCCTCCACTTCCTCCAGCGCCTCCTCCCAGAGACTCCGGTCCACCCCCCGGCGGAAGAGCTCATCCTTGAGTTTGCGCACCCCATAGCCCTTGGCGGCATAGTGCCGGGCCACCGCCTTGGCGTACTCCCCGTCGTTGAGGTAGCCCAGCTCCTCCAGCCAGTCGGCCACCGCCTCCGCCTGCCGGGGGTCGGGCGGCGGGGGCGAATCCTCCTCCCCCGGCTTTTTCCGGGGCCGGGCGGTGAGCTTTTGGAGGAGCTCCCGTCGGGACAGGGGGCGCAGGGAGAGGGTATTGAGGGCCTTCTCCCGCAGGGCGGCAAAGGCGGCGGCCTCTCTCAGGGCCGCCAGCGTCTCACCGGACAGCTCCATCCCGGCGTACAGGGCAAAGGAGACCACCTCCCCCTCCCCGACGCGCAGGATGGAGCCGTCCTCCAGATGGAGGAGCCAGCGCCCCTCCACCCGCTGGGAGGGGGCCAGCTTGACTAATCTCATGCCTCAGGGGCGGCAGGGGCTGCGGCGGGCTGCGCCTCCGCCTCTCCGTCCTCAAAATCCTCAGCGGACACATCCACCGCCCGGCCCGCGGCCTTGGCCGCCGCCTTGGACTGGCTGGACATAAGCTTAAAGGCATTCCGGCGAATCTCGTCCTCAATGCGCTGGGCCTCTTCGGGGTTGTCCTTGAGGTACTGCTTCACCGCATCCCGGCCCTGACCCAGGCGCATCTCCCCCATGGAGAACCAGGAGCCAGACTTCTGGATAATATCCAGCTTCACGCCCAAATCTACCAGCTCGCCCACCTTGGAAATGCCCTCGCCGTACATGATGTCAAACTCGGCCTCCCGGAAGGGGGGCGCCACCTTGTTCTTGACCACCTTCACCTTGGTGCGGTTGCCGATGATCTCGCTGCCGTTTTTGAGGGACTCAATGCGCCGCACCTCCATCCGCACGGAGGCGTAGAAGCGCAGGGCCCGGCCGCCGGTGGTGACCTCGGGGTTGCCGTACACCACGCCCACCTTTTCCCGGAGCTGGTTGATGAAGATGACAATGCAGTTGGTCTTGGCGATGGAGCCGGCCAGCTTGCGCAGGGCCTGGCTCATGAGGCGGGCCAGCAGGCCCACATGGGAGTCGCCCATGTCGCCCTCAATTTCCGCCCGGGGGGTGAGGGCGGCCACCGAGTCCACTACCACCACGTCAATGGCCCCGGAGCGAACCAGAGCCTCACAGATCTCCAGCCCCTGCTCGCCGGTGTCCGGCTGGGAGATGAGCATGGAGTCAATGTCCACCCCCAGGGCGCGGGCGTAGGTGGGGTCCAGGGCGTGCTCGGCGTCAATGAAGGCCACTTCGCCCCCCCGCTTCTGGGCCTCCGCCACCACATGGAGGGCCAGGGTGGTCTTACCGGAGGATTCGGGGCCGTAGATTTCCACAATTCTCCCCTTGGGCACCCCTCCGATGCCCAGGGCCAAATCCAGGGACAGGGAGCCGGTGGGGATGGACTCCACCACCACATGGGCGTTCTCCCCCAAGCGCATGACAGTGCCCTTGCCATAGGTCTTTTCAATGTTGGCCAGACAGGTCTCCAGCGCCTTCTTCTTATCCGCGGCGGGCGCAGCGGACTCCAGCATCTTCTTCTTATCAGCCATCGTTGCGATCATCCTTTCCAGCCGGCCCAGTTTTGGGACGCCAGCCTCTTACTGTCCCATATGATACCCTATTTACAGTCCCATACGCGGGACACTTTTATCCCTCCACCGTGCCGCAGACCACCCGCTGGATGCCCTGGGTGTCGGGTACACTGTGTACCTTCTGGTAGCCGTTGCGGGTAAGCAGGCCCATCACATCCCGGTCCTGTCCCATCCCCACCTCAAAGAGGAGGGTGCCGCCCAGACACAGGGCGCTTTTCCAGTTCTGGGCGATGGCCCGGTAGAAGTTGAGGCCGTCCTCCCCGCCGTCCAGGGCCATACGGGGCTCGTAATCCCGCACCGAGGGGTCCAGACCGGCGATATCCCCGCTGGGAATATAGGGCGGGTTGCAGGCAATCACATCAAAATCCCACAGCTCCGCCGGGGGCTTCTGCATGGCGTCGGCGTGGACACAGGTGACCCGGGCGCTCAAATCGTTGCGCCGGATGTTCTGCTTGCACAGGCGGATGGCCTCTTCTGACACATCGGAGAGCACCACCCGGCACTCAGGCACATTGGCGGCCACCGCCAGCCCCACGCAGCCGCTTCCGGCGCACAAATCCAGCACCCGCGCCCCCTCTCCGGCGGCCCGGGCCAGGAGGATGGCCTGCTCGGCCAGCACCTCGGTATCCATCCGGGGAATGAGCACCGCCGGAGTCACCTCCAGGGGCAGCCCATAGAATTCCCACTCTCCCACCAGGTAAGCCACCGGCTCGCCTCCCAGGCGGCGGCGGACCAGCTCGTTCACCTTGGCTTCCACCGGGTCGGAGGCATAGAGCAGCAAATCCCGGTAAAACTGTTCCCGGGATTTCTCCGCCGCGGCACACACAATTTCCCGCGCCTCCAACTGGGCCGACTCGATGCCGGCGCTCAGGAGCTGTTTCCTGGCGTCCAAATACAAATTGTTATATGTGGTCGCCATAATATCCCTCTCTTATCTCATTCATTCTCTTCTCTATTACCAGGCGTCCTTCCCCTCTTCGCTGGGCAGCACCAGCTGGAAGGAGCGAATTCCCACCTCAATCATGGAGTCATCCGGCTCAAAGGTGGTCCAGTTCTGGAGCCACAGCCCCGGCGCGGTAAAGAGGCGGCTGAAGGCGTTGTCATGCCGCCCCATCCAGCGGTTGATCTCATAGGTGATGCTGACCACCACGGGGAGGAGGAGCAGATGGGCCCCCATCCGGGCCAGTACATTTGTCAGCTCTACAAAGGAGAAGAACACGCTGGAAATCAAAATGGAAATGACAATCACCACAAAGAGGAAGCTAGTGCCGCAGCGGGGGTGGTGCCGGGGCTGCTTGCGCACATTCTCCACCGTCAGGGGGAGACCCGCCTCGTAGCAGAAGATGGTCTTGTGTTCCGCGCCGTGGTACTGAAAGACCCGGTGCATATCTTTGGTCTTGGAGCAGAACATCAGATAGCCCATAAAGATGACAATGCGCACCACTCCCTCCAGGAGATTGCGCAGCCACATGGGCAGTCCGCCGGTGAGGGCGGCCAATCCGCCCACCAGGGCAGTGGGCAACAGGATAAAGAGGCCCACAGAAAAGGCCAGCCCCAGCACCATGGCCACGGTGACCAGCACGGAGTAGAACTTCTCACTGCCCAGCTTGCTCTCCAGCCACTGTTCTAACCTGGAGGGCTCCTCCGGCTCCTCCTCTTCGGGGTAGAACTCGGCGGAGAACATGAGGGCCCGCACTCCGTTGGCCAGGGAGGAGCCAAAGTTGAAAATCCCCCGGATAAAGGGCACGCCGAAGATGGGGTGGCGGTCCTTGATGAGGATGCGGTCCTCCACCTGTTCCTCCAGTCCGCCGTCGGGGCGGCGGACCACCACGGCCTTTTTCTCCGGCCCCAGCATCATAATGCCCTCAATGAGCGCCTGTCCGCCGATCATGGTCTTATATCGGGGGCAGGCGCCTTGTTTCTCGTCTGACATATTGCGCTCCTTTGGTTGGGGTGTGGCGGTCCAGACCGCCGCCCCCTATGGTATCAAATTTTTGCCGTTCTGGCAAGAGGGTATCGAACTTATGTTCCAACCGGAAACCGGATGGTGACCAGACACCCGCCCCCCGGTGCGTTACCGATGTCCAGGGTCCCCTGGTGGCGGGTGACAATCTCCTCACACACCGCCAGGCCAATACCGCTTCCCCGGGCCTTGGAGCTGCCCTTATAGAACTTGGTCTTGACGTGGGGGAGCTCCTCTTCGGGGATGCCGGGGCCGTAGTCCCGGATGGTGATGACCACCGTGTTCTCCTCGCCGGGGGCAATGGCGGTGTCAATGCGCTTGCCGGAGCCGCCGTGCTTGGCGGCGTTGTCCAGGAGGTTGCAGAACACCTGCCGCAGCCGCTCGGGGTCGGCGTTCATCAGGGGGAACTCCTCCTCACAGTCGGAGTAGGTGAGCTCAATGCCCTCCTTGCGGAAGAACTCCCGATAGGTGTACACCGCGTCCTCTAGCTCCGCCTTCAAATCCACCGGTTCAATGGACAGGGTAAAGCGTCCATCCTGGATGCGGGAGAACTCCAGCAGCTCCTCCACCATATTGGTCAGCCGCCGGGCCTCGCTGACAATGATGCCCATTCCCTTTTTCACATCGGCGGCGTTGCGCACCTCGCCGTTCATAATGGTCTCCGCCCAGCCGTTGATGGCGGTGAGGGGGGTACGCAGCTCATGGGAGACGGAGGAGATAAACTCATTTTTCAGCTGCTCGGCCTGCTTGATTTTCTGGGACATGTTGTTGATGGCGTCAATGAGGTCGCCAATCTCGTCGTCAAATTTCTTCTCCATCTGTACGCCATAGCTCCCGGCGGCGATGCGCTCGGCGGTGGCGGTGACCTCGGTGACGGGGTCCACAATGGAGCGGAGGAAGTAGAGATTGGAGACATAGATGATGGCCACAATCACCAGCCCCACCAGCAGCGCCGCCCCGATGATAAACATAATCTGCCGGTCCACCCGGTTGAGGGAGGTCACCAGGCGGATGACGCAGGCCACCTCCCCGTCCACCAGCAGGGGGCAGGAGACGGCCATGATATGCTCGCCGGTGTTGGGGTCAGAGCCGGTCCACACCTTCATCCCAGGCCCCTCCGCCTCATCGCTGCCCAGGGCAAAGTCGATGTCCGGGGTGCCGGGGGTGTAGCCGGAGGACTCAAAAAAGCTGGAAAAGCGCACCGTGCCGTCGGTATCCACCAGCTGGAAGTCCAGCCTGTCTTTCTCCTGAAACTGGTAGTTGATATAGGTGTAGGCGTTCTGGTAAAAGGCCTCTTCCGTCTTGTAGCTGCTGAAAAAGCTCACGGCGGAGCTGGCCTTTTCCTGGAGCTTGTTGCTCATGCTCTTGTAATAGTAGCTCACCATGGACACCGAGAAGGTGGCCACTGCCAGCAGCACAATGAGCAGGGCGGAGCTCAGGCTGTTGACAATCCACCGTTTGCGGATGCCCTTTAATTTTTTCATGGCTCGGTCCCCCTGCCCATGTGATGCCGCTCCCCCATCAGGCGCCCCACTTGTACCCATATCCCCAGACGGTGTTAATATAGGTGGGGTTGGTGGGGTCGTCCTCAATCTTGATGCGCAGGCGGCGGATGTTCACATCCACGATTTTCAGCTCGCCGAAGTAATCCCGCCCCCACACGGTGTCCAGAATATCCTCCCGGGAGAGGGCCTTTCCGGGGTTGTCCATAAAGAGCTTGATGATGGCATACTCCACCTGGGTGAGTTTGATGCGCTGGCCGTTCTTCTCCAGAGTGCGGTTGCGGGTGTTGAGGAGGAAGGGCGGCTGGTGAATCTCGTCGGCGTTTTCCACCACCGCGCCCCCGGTCCGGCGGTAGAGGGCATCCACTCGGGCGGTGAGCTCCGCGGGGGAGAAGGGTTTTGTGACATAGTCGTCCGCCCCGGTCATGAGGCCGGTAACCTTGTCCATCTCCTGGGTGCGGGCGGTGAGCATGATAATACCAATCTGGCTGTTGCTGGCCCGGATGCGCCGGCAGACCTCAAAGCCGTCAATGCCGGGGAGCATAATGTCCAGCAGGGCCACTTTAATATCGGGATTGTGCTTAAGCTGCTCCAGGGCCTCCTCCCCGGTGCCGGCCTCAATGGTCTCATAGCCAGCCCGCTTCAGGTTGATGACCACGAAGCTGCGAATATTGGACTCGTCCTCCAAGACCAAAACTTTTTTCATGTGCCACTCCTTTTCTTGACGGCTCAGTTCATGCTGTCCCAGTCGGCCCGGATGACCCGGAAGGACTCTTTGAGCCCCGCCTCGTCCAGCCCGCAGTTCCAGCTGTTTTCCTCAAATTTGGCGGCATACAGAATGCTGGGTTCATCCTCCCCGCTGTCCCCCAGCAGGAAGCGGCCGGGGAGCTTGGCCCGGGACTCCCGGTTGCTGCCGCTCAGGCGGTAGATGGTGAGGAAGGGGACAGGCTCCACATCGTTGCTCCCCTCCCAATAGGAAAAGACCACCGCCCGCTCTCCGCCTCCGGCGGCGTCATTGCGGGAGAGGGTGATTTTCCCCAACCACCGGTCAGGGAGGATGAGATACCACCCGTCCTGGTTGTTGTAATAAGTGGTAAAGACCGGCCAGGCGGTGCCGTTGATGTCGTACTTGCTCCAGCGGTTAATCCAGAAGTTGGGCGCGGAGCTGCTCTGTCGGTACTCCTGAATGGCGGTGGAGGAGGGAATCTCCAAAATGCCGTCCTTGTCAATGTCGGTGGGCCCCACTACCGAGTAATACCCCCAGGTGCTGGTACTGAACCCCTGTTCCTTGTCCAGGGTGATGTTGCTGATGGATTTGGTACGCTGGTCCCAGGCAAAAATATCGGTAATGCTGCTGTTGCCCATCTCGCCATAGGTGGAGGTGAGGAACAGCGCGGGCACATTTCCCTTCAACAGGCCCCGCCGCAGCTCGCTCTCGTTGATGTCCGTAATACCGGTGGAGAGGGGCGCGGAGGACTGCAGCTCCATCATGCCGCCGTTGAAGTCATAGAGCTCCATATCGCCGCCCCCCTCGGTGGCGGCTTTGAGCACCGCAATTTCCTGCTCTCCGTTCTGGTCCATATCCATAATCTGATAGCTGGTGTAGTCGGTGCTGAACAGCTCCACCACTTGATTGGGCGCCACCGAGTAGGCGGCCAGCAGGTAGACCTTTTCGCTGATCTGCCAGCTCACCACAATCTCCTTGTCCGGGTCCTCATCCAGATTTTCATAGGTGATGCTGTGGATGTTGGTGCCCGCCCCCTCGATGACCGACTGGAGCTCATAGCTGTCGTCGTGCTGGTGGTAGACATAGATTTTGAGGGGCTTCTCCTCTCCGCTCATGCGGAAAAAGGCTAGGGCGGACTCCGCCTCCCCGTCGCCGTCCAAATCCTGGAGCTGGATGTTTTGGATATTCTCCCCGGTGAGGGGGGCGCTGTACTCCGCTCCCTGGTCAATGACCGCCTGGGTCTGGCTGGTCAGATTCTGATAGTCCTTGGGCATCTCCGGCAGCTGGTAGAGGTCGTCCTCCGCCAGGAAAGCGGAACAGCCGGTGGTACACAGCAGCGCCGCGGCCAGGACCGCGGCACGCAGGAGGGTGGATAGTCTCATGGAACGCCTCCTCGGGCGGAACTCACATTCCGTGTGATTTTCCGTCTTGCGGTTGATGGAATCCTTTTTATTGTACCATATCCCCACTCCAAATGGTATGCCCAATTGTAAATTTCCAACTTCTTTCCCCTGTGCTCTCCCGTCTCAACTTCCGGGAGACTTTGGCAAGAAAGAGTGGACAAACCGCGGCGGGGACGGTACAATAGAAATTAGGACTGCCGGTCCAAAAACAACAAGGAAAGGGAGGGCGCTTTCCATGATGAAGGTCCTCTATCTGCTCAACTACGCCGGCAAGGCGGGAACCGAGCGCTATGTGGAGACCCTGGTGCGCTACCTCAACCACAGCCGGGTGGAGGCCTATTTTGCCTACAACGAGGGTGGACTTCTGGTGGAGCGGCTGGAGGAGCTGGGCGTCCCCTGCCGCCGCCTGGAGATGCGCCGGCGCTTTGACTTCCACGCGGCCAAGGAGCTGGCCGGGCTGTGCCGGGAGTGGCACATTGATCTCATCCACTGCCACTACCTGCGGGAGCACTACACCGCCCTGCTGGCCAAAAAGTACCTCCCCGAGCTGCGCGTGGTGTACACCAACCACTTTGTGCTGGCCAACAACGCCATCACCCGGATGTCCAACCGCTGGATGGACAAGCGGCAGGACTGGATGATTGCGGTATGCAACAAGGGCAAGGAGCAGCTCATCGCCAACGGCTGGAGCGGGGAGCGCATTGAGGTGGTCTTTAACGCGGTGGACTCCGCCGCCTGGGCGGGGGACCGGAGCAGCTCCACACTGCGGCAGGAGCTGGGCCTGCCGGAGGACCGCTTTGTCATGCTCTGCGCCTCCCGCTTTGCCGAGGACAAGGGGCACAAGTACCTCATCGACTCGGTGCGCCGCCTAAAGGACATCACCTCTGTCCCCTTCACCCTGGTGCTGGCCGGAGACGGCCCGCTTTTGGAGCCTTCCAAGGCGCAGGTGAAGGCGCTGGGGCTGGAGGACTGCGTGACCTTCATCGGGTTCCGCAAGGACATCAAAAACCTCTACAAGGGATCGGATTTGTATGTCAACTCCTCGGAGCATGAGGCGCTGTCCTTCCTCATCATTGAGGCCATGGCCGCCGGACTCCCGGTCATCGCCACCGATATGGGGGGCAATTCCGACATTGTGAATGAGGAGGCCGGCTGCGGGCTGCTGGTCACATATGATGACCCGGTGTCCATGTCGGACGCTATGAAGCGCTTTCTGGAGGACCGGGATTTTCTGGAGCAGTGCCGCCAGGGCGCTCTGCGCACCATCCAGGAAAAGTTTGAAATCCACAAGTGGGTGGAGCAGACCTACGGAGTCTATCAAAAAGCCATCAATCGATAGGAGATACCCATGTCAATTGCAAGTAACAGTCTCTTTCTGCGCGTTCTACTGCGCATCTGGAGTGTGCTGACCTTCGCCTGGAGCGAGAGCGCGGTGGGCCATTTCTTTGGCCGGATTGGCCGGGCCATTCAGGGCTGGGCCAAGGTAAGCCCCCTGTGCCAGTTCCTCTGGCGGGACGGCGCTCTGCTGCGGGCGTGGCCAAGCAGCGCCATCTGTACCCTCTTTACCTTCCTTCTCAACCTCCCCTGTACCATTATCCGTTGGATTTACCGCCTGGGGAAGGGCGTGTGGGACGGCAGCGTGGTGTTTCGCCTAGTGTCTGCCATGGGCGGGGCCTCCTGGCTCTTCCTGGGGCTTTTGATGCTGGTGATGATGCTGGTGCCCCACGACTACTGGAACAACCTCTACGGCCTCATCGGCGCGGTGGGGGTATGCGGCCTCTTTGTCCTGGGCAGCGCCAACCACCCCAAACTGCGTGTGGAGGCGGAGCGGGTGGGCCCCTATATGGTCTTTTACCTCATCTGCATCGGCTGCGCCCTAGCCGCCAGCCTCTCCACCCGGATGTCCATGCGGTTCTTCGCCTTCCACGCCACCGCGTTTTTGCTGGTGCTGCTGGCGGTGAGCTCCATCAAGAGCGCCGACGACCTGCGCCGGGTGGTGGCTCTGGCGGTGGGCGGCCTGACGGTGGCCTCCCTCTACGGCTGCTACCAGAGCTATGTGGGGGTGGAAATTGTCGCCTCCCAGCAGGATCTGGCCCTCAACTATGGGATGCCCGGCCGGATATATGCCTTCTTTGATAACCCCAACAACTTCGCTGAGCTTCTGGCTATGTTCATCCCCTTGAATCTGGCCCTTCTCTTGATTTCCAAAACCTGGCGCGGACGTTTTTGGAGCATCGTCGCGCTGGTGCTGGGTGTCGCCGCCATCGGGTTCACCTATGGTCGGGCCAGCTGGATTGGCTGTGCTCTGGCCATTCTGGTGTTCTTGGCGCTGGAGAACTGGCGGCTGGTCCCCGCCATGCTGGTGGTGGGCCTGTGTGCCATTCCCTTCCTGCCGGAGACCATCTACAACCGCATTCTCACCATTGGCAACATGAAGGACAGCTCCACCGCCTACCGCTTCTATATCTTTGACGCCACCTTTACTCTTTTGAAGGACTATTGGTATCGGGGCGTGGGGCTGGGCAGCGATGTCATGCGCCAGGTGTTCACCGGCTACCCCTCCATGCCGGACGGCTCCTTTCCCATCCACACCCACAACAACTACCTCCAGATGTGGGGCGAGACGGGCATTGTGGGTCTGGTGGCCTACCTGAGCGTCATCCTCTACGGGCTCAAGCGGGGCGTCAAGGCCTTCTATCAGGGGACCAACCGGGAGGTGCGCCATCTGCTGGCCGCCGCAGTTGGGGCATTCTTTGGAATCCATGTGATCTCGCTGGCGGAGTACACCTGGTTCTATCCCCGCAATATGTTCACCTATTGGTTCCTCTTCGGCCTCATTCTGGCCTGTGTCAAGCTGGTCCGCCAGCCTCAGCAGGCTTAAGCTCTCTGCAAATCCCCGGCTAAGCCGGGGATTTGTGTCCTCGCCGGACGGGCACTCTGCGCGGGTGGCGCACCGCTTTCTTTGCAAAGAAAGCGGTGGGAAAGAAAGCGCAGAGGGGGCGTTGCCCCCTCTGCACTCCCCCCAATGCGCAACCGGGTTAAAGTTCTCCTGCGGTGGGATTGCCCCAGCCCGGTGCCATTTGAACTAGGCTTTCCGCCTATGCGGGAAGTGTTGTACTGCCCTGCAAGACAGGTAACCGCAAAAATGGAAAGTCACCGCCAAAAAATGGGGCGGCCCCTTAAAAAGGCCGCCCTTTTGGAGGGGAGTGGAGAGGGGAACGAGAAGTTCCCCTCTCCGCCTTTTCTTTCCCCGGTTTCTTTTCCGCGAAAAGAAATCGGGCGCTGTCCGTGCAGGACGCCTGTCCGGCGAGGACAACACCTCCCGCCGGGCCGACGGAAAAACAGAGCCCACATTGGGCAATGTCATTAAGTTAAGGTCAGTCCTTTATTAAGTTAGGGGGAGGGAGTACGGCTTTCCTCCCCCTAATGTCCTTTCTCTCCGCTCTAAATCGTTTACATTTTCTTCATATCTTTTTGATGCTTAAGTGCTATAATAATGGAAAATTAAAAGTCGTAGCGTCATAAAGTCGCATCGTCATAAAGTCACATCGTCATAAAGTCACATCGTTATAAAGTCACATCGTTATAAAGTCACATTGTCTTTTGTAGTATCTGTTCGTACGTCAAGATTTCAAAAAGCGTTGAGTTGCTATCCAGGGTTGAGTGATATGCGCCGCGCACGATTAAGGTGTTTACCCCATCGTCATTGACTGAAGGGGTGCATCTTTCGTGTGCGGTTTTTTGTTATCTTGACCGTGGTGCAGACAGGTTTCGGAAGATGTCTGCTCCATGCCGCTTTCTTCCGACGAGAAAGGAAACAATTATGAATATATCGGATATAATAAACGTTACTATCACTATGGTTTTAGTTGTCATTGAGGGTTCACTGGACGCGGACGCCAATACTTTTGAGATCAGCCTACCCACGACCGATTCTGACATACTGATTGCCAGTATCAACGGCCAAGCGGCTATGTTGGCTCAGGCGGCGCTCAAGCTGTTTTGGGAGATTATGTTTTACACTGTTCCCAACGTTTTGGATTCTCGTATTGAGGTTCATGTGGAAACCACCACTCACGATGGGTTTTATGAGAAGATTATCCTCCCGGCTGACGTTGACATTAACGATCGTTCAATTAACCTGAGTAACCTTGTGGACGACGTTGGCATTCAAATGAAACGTGACCTGACTGACCTACTCATTGACATGGTCAAGGCTCATCTGAACTATGATAGCGTGGTGGATAATCAGTGCTACCAGATTGAAAAGCATAGTTGAGACTTGGCGCGGGGGTCGTATGGCCCCCGCGCTTTTCACTAAGCACAGACAGAGAAATGAGGAACTGGCTATGAGTATCAATGAAAAAATTTGTGTCCCTGATAAAATAAAAGCAGAATTGAACGCCGCGATTTCCGAAGCCATCGCCAGATATAAGCGCGACTTTGAAATCAAGGAAAGCCTTTTCCCACGCAAACGTATCTTGACGGTGGAGAGCCTTATCAAACTGCTGTTGTCTATGGAGGGCGGGAGCCTGAAAAAGGAACTGCATGAAGCGGGAATAGACGTTACCGCATCCGCGTTTGTCCAGCGCCGCAGTCAGTTATCCAGCGTCGTCATGGAACAGGTGCTTGAGTGCTTCAATCGGCGGTGCAGGGACGAAAAGACCTATAAGGGGTATCGTGTTCTTGCGGTCGACGGCACCACCGTCAATATGGCCCGAAATGAAAAAGCGCCCACTTTTGTGCAGAACGAGAGCAATCCGAGGGGCTATAATCAGTTTCATGTCAATCCCCTGTATGACGTTCTGAACAAGACTTATCAGCATTGTATCATCCAGCCCCAGCCAAAGCAGGACGAGGTAGGTGCGCTTACCTTTATGCTCACATGGCATGACTTTTCGGAGCGGACGCTGATTGTGGCAGACCGTGGCTATGAATCCTATAACCTCTTTGC
>DXDX01000034.1 GCA_019115265.1 Candidatus Flavonifractor merdigallinarum
CTTTTGGAGGGGAGTGGAGAGGGGAACAAGAAGTTCCCCTCTCCGCCTTTTCTTTCCCCTATTTCTTTTCTGCGAAAAGAAATAGGGCGCTGTCCGCGTAGGACGCCCGTCCGGCGAGGACAAAAACCCCCCGCGTCGGGGACGCTTAGCGAAGGTTTTACATAGGATAGCACAGCGCCCACCGGGGCGGAGGGCGTCCATTGACAAGGGTGGGGGGATATGCTATTCTGTCGTCATCTTAGTTAGCTTATGCTATCTCCTCCTGACATGGGAGAGGAAAGGTGGTACATATGACTTTGAATTTTGAGGTGCTGGGGGGCCTGCTGGTCCCCTTTCTGGGCACCTCTCTGGGGGCGGGGTGCGTCCTCTTTCTGCGGGGGCAGCTCCATCAGGGGTTACAGCGGGGGCTGACCGGCTTTGCCTCCGGCGTAATGGTTGCCGCGTCCGTGTGGAGCCTTCTGCTGCCCGCCATGGACCAGGCGGCTGCCATGGGCCATCTGGCCTTTTTGCCGGCGGCGGTGGGTTTCTGGGCCGGGGTATTTTTCCTGCTGCTGCTGGACCACAGTGTGCCCCATCTCCATTTGGGCAGCGAGGAAACCGAGGGCCCCAGCAGCCGCTTGAGCCGCACTGTCAAGCTGGTGCTGGCCGTAACCATCCACAACATCCCGGAGGGTATGGCCGTGGGCGCGGTATTCGCCGGATACCTCTCCGGCGATACCACCATCACGTTGGGCGGCGCTATGATTCTGGCCATTGGCATCGCCATCCAGAACTTCCCCGAAGGGGCCATTATCTCCATGCCCCTGCGGGCGGAGGGGATGGCCCGGCGCAGCGCCCTGCGCTATGGCATTCTCTCCGGGATTGTGGAGCCCATCGCCGCCGCATTCACCATCTGGGGGGCCAGCTTTCTGGTACCAGCCCTCCCCTATCTGCTCAGCTTTGCGGCGGGCGCCATGTTCTATGTGGTGGTAGAGGAGCTGATTCCCGAGATGTCCGCTCCCCCCCACTCGGATATCGGGGTGCTCACCTTCTCTCTGGGGTTTACCATTATGATGACTCTGGATGTAGCCCTGGGCTAACATAACATCGGGCAGCGCAGGCTCAAACTGTCTTGTTTTGACCTGCGCTGCCCCCTTTTCCCAGGGATTGTACAAACGAATCGGTTGTGCTATACTCTCTGCAAGCGCGTTGCAGAGCGGTGGCCCAGCATCACAGGCCCATTCCGAACCAAGATAGAGAGGACAATATGATCGCAATCAAAGGCAAATACAACGAGGCAACCATTTTTACCGACGTGGTGGACAGCGCCTCCATCGCGCAGGTACTGGAGCTGTGCAACCAGGAGTTTACCGCAGGCAGCCGCATCCGGCTCATGCCCGACATCCACGCCGGGGCGGGCTGCACCATCGGCACCACCATGACCATTACCGACAAGGTGGTCCCCAATCTGGTGGGGGTGGACATCGGGTGCGGGATGGAGACCATCCGCATCCGGGAGCGCCATCTGGAGCTGCAAAAGCTGGATAAGCTCATTTATGAGAAAATTCCCTCTGGATTTGGCATCCGCGCCAAGCCCCACCCCTATCTCCGCCAGATTGACTTGAGCCAGCTGTACTGCGCCGGGCAGGTGGACCTGCTCCGGGCGGAGAAGAGCATCGGCACTCTGGGCGGCGGCAACCACTTCATTGAGGTGGACCGGGACGACGAGGGGAACCTCTATCTGGTGGTCCACTCCGGCAGCCGCCATCTGGGGGTGGAGGTGGCCAAATACTACCAGGAGAAGGGCTATCAGGCCCTCAATCAGACGGACGAGGCCTCCCTCGCGGCGGTGGTTGCCCACATGAAGGCGGAGGGCCGGCAGAAGGAAATTCAAAAGGAACTGCGGCGGCTCAAAAATCTGAAGCGGACCGGCATTCCCAAGCATCTGGCCTATGTGTCCGGGGCGCTGTTCGAGCAGTACCTCCACGATATGAAGCTGGTCCAGCACTTCGCCGCCCTCAACCGGCAGGCCATGATGGATGAGATGGTCAAGGGAATGAAGCTCCATGTGGAAGAGCAGTTTACCACCATCCACAACTATATTGACACCGAGGCCATGATTCTGCGCAAGGGCGCGGTCTCCGCCCAGGCGGGAGAGCAGTTGCTCATTCCCATCAACATGCGGGACGGGAGCCTTCTGTGCGTGGGCAAGGGAAATGAGGACTGGAACTGCTCCGCCCCTCACGGCGCGGGCCGCCTGATGAGCCGGGCGGAGGCCAAGCAGTCCTTCACCGTCTCGGAGTTCAAGAAACAGATGGCGGAAGTCTACACCACTTCCGTCAGCCGCGCCACGCTGGACGAGTGCCCCATGGCCTACAAGGGGATGGCGGGTATTCTGGACAACATCGGCCCCACGGTTGAGGTGACCAAGATCATCCGCCCCATCTACAACTTCAAAGCGGGAGATGGAGATTAACCCCATCCCAAGGCAGTCAAAGGGCTGTTGCGGAAGTTCTGCTTCCGCAGCAGCCCTTTTTGCGTCCCCGACGCGGGGTTTTCTCCCTTAGAACCCAATTCCATGTAGGTTGGAAGAAAATCAGACCGGTGACTGGATTCGACAAAGGCCG
>DXDX01000001.1 GCA_019115265.1 Candidatus Flavonifractor merdigallinarum
GCTTCAGAAGCACTTGCTTCTGAAGCCTTTTTCTATCCAGGCAGAGCAAAATAGACTGTTTTCTGGGAAAGCCGACGGTATTTCTCTGTCTCTTGACAGGCTGTTGGGAATCCAGTAATATCGTGATAGACCAGTTTTACATTGGGGGGGTTACAAATGAAAGAGATCATCAAACAATTTTCTGACAACTCCTATTTAGAGTACGCCCCAGGTAAATTTGACCGGTGGTGCGTCTATCTGACACGGCCCGGCGGACCGCGCATTCCTCCGAAGGACACCGATTGTTTTCGCGTTTTGCAAGACCTTGCCGGCACCTACGGAGCGGATCGGGTCTATCGCGATTACATCCAGGTCTATGAAATGGCAGGCAAGCAGGTGCGCGATTCCGACCTGGTCGACATCACCAAACTCGCGAACACCTATGGGACCGACGCGCTGCGTGTGGATATTGTGTTCTCCATTCTCTATCTGACAATGATTGCAGAGGAGCGGAAAGCGAATACACATCTGGGGAAGCGGATCAAGCGTCTGGGTGTCCATGCGCTTTTGGTGGAACACAATTCTGTATCGGATGCAGCCAATTTTATGCGTCACATGAAATGGACCGAAATAGCTAAATTGTGTACTCAGCGCGGATTTTGAGGTTTCTTCCCTTGCTCTTTGCGCCGCCCGATGGCATAATGGAACAGCTGTAAGGTAAAAAGCGTTCCTGAGAGGTATCTATGAACAACTTGAAACTGAGTCCGTTTGTGAAATGGGCCGGCGGAAAAAAGCAGCTCCTGTCCCGTCTGGAGGAGTGTATGCCCCATTCCTACAACCGGTACTATGAGCCATTTATCGGCGGCGGCGCCCTTTTGCTGGACGTCCAGCCGTCCAATGCCGTTATCAATGATGTGAATGAGCAATTGCTGAATGTCTACCGTCAGCTCAAGGCAAACGCTGAGGCTGTCATTGACAGCATCCGTCAGTTTGATGCGGTGGAGTGCGATAAAGAACACTATCTGCACATGCGCTCGGAGTACAACAAAAAAATTGCGGGGCATATCCTGGATGTCGAATGCGCAGCCCTCACCATCTGGATCAACAAGCATTGCTTCAATGGGCTTTACCGGGTGAACGCGAAAGGGCTTTTCAACGTTCCCTACAACAACAAGACCAGCGGTACCTCCATGAGGGAAGAAAACCTCCGTAACATTGGCCATTATTTGAATTCCAACACTGTGACCATTTTAGAGGGCGATTTTGAACTGGCGTGTGCCAATGTTCAGGCCGGTGACTTTGTCTATTTTGACCCGCCCTATATCCCCATCAGTGCCACCGCCCATTTCACCGACTACACAAAAGACGGCTTTGGATATGAGGACCACTGCCGTCTGGCCGCGCTTTACAGGCGTCTGGACGCCGCCGGGGTAAAGGTCATGCTCAGCAACCACAATGTGGATCTCGTCTATCAGCTCTATGACGGCTTTCACATCAAAGTGGTCGATGTCAAGCGGGCCATCAACCGGGACGCATCCAAGCGTGTGGGAAAGGAAGTCATTATCACAAATTACTAGGATACACCATTAAAAATACTCGGCAGAGCTTTATTGCACACTAAGGCGAGGGGCCAACCTTTTGGGTTGGCCCCTCGCCTTGTCCGTTTCTGTATGATTTGGGCGGAACGAACCGGTTTTCCGGACTGGTCAGGACTGCTGATATTGCATGGAGGTGATGCGGCACTCCGGGCAGAGCTCCACATAGATAGTCCCCTCGCCGCCCCCCAGCAGCGCCCCCCACTGAATCTGGGCCAAAAACTTCATAGGCTTCCCGCAGTCCGGGCAGGGGGTATAGTTCCAATCCTGTACCCAGTCGGCAAAGCCACCCAGCAGGTCAATATTCTTCTCATTCCCGCCGTAAAAGAGGGGCACACGCTTCTCCCCCAGCGCCAGACCATTGGCGGTAAACTTGGGGTAGTCCTCCTCCATCTCCTCTTTTACCATCTCATCCACCCAGTCTGGCTCAAAGGGCAGCATGGTGCTCTCCCCCTCCAGGGTAAAGCGGCTGAATACCGGCTCCGAGTACATGGTACAGACGGGGCAGCAGGTGGCCTTGATGATGCCATCCACCCCTAAAAAGTGCAGACGGGGCTCCCGGCCGTCCACCACCAGAAGGTCCACCAGACGGCTGCCGCAGTGGGGGCAGCGCTCCTCCCTAGGCTGGGCCACACGGACGGGAGAGTCCACCCCCGGCTCCCCCTGGACCAGCGGGTAACAGGTCTCAAAGTGCAGCATCCGCCGCACCCCCGCCGAATCAAAGGTCCACCCGCCGCACTGGGCGTACACCGACGGGGGCACATAGAGGCTCTCCTGCCAGGGGCGCGGATTCCGCTCCAGCTCCAGCAGAGTTTCCAGCGCTTTGTCATCCCCCTGCATAGCCACACAGCACATCAGGCAGTTGGCCTCCCCCGGGCTCTCCGTCTGGAGCAGGGCGTCAATCAGCCCATCCCGCACATCCTCCGGCGCATGATAGAAGAGCTCCACCGGGGAGCGCACCCCCTGTGCCAGAGCGGCGCGCTGGATGTCCGGCGTGATGCCGTCCCAGCAGGACAAGAGCGCCCAGAAATCCCGCTCCGCCTGATCGTCCATCCGCTCCAGTGCCGGCAGCTCTTCCAGCAGCGCGCGCTGCCGATGTGCCACCTCCTCCGGCGTCCAGGCCAGAATCTCCCGGCGCTGTTTCTCCTCCCGGCACTTGCGGCACAGCCCCTCATAGGGCAGCAGCGCGCCGCAGCCGGCACAGGTGTGCAAGGGCATATCTCTCTACCTCACTTTCCGGTTATCCCCGCAGACGCCCAATCAGGGCCCCTTCGTTTTCCCGCAGCCACGCCCGCTCCCGCTGGTAACTGGGGAGCACCCGGGCCACCTCCCCCCAAAAGGCCGGGGAGTGGTTCATCTGCTTTCGGTGGCAGAGCTCATGGACCACCACATAGTCCAGCACCTCCGGCGGACACAGCATCAGCAGGCAGTTAAAATTCAGGTTTCCCTTGGAGGAGCAGCTGCCCCACCGGGAGACCTGATTGCGAATAGTGATTCTGCCATAGTCCACCCCCACCAGAGAGGCAAACCGGGCCACCCGCTCCGGGATGATATGTACGGCCCGGTCGGCCAGCGCCTGGATTTCCGCCTGGGTAAATTTCGGCAGTCCTTCGCCGCTCCGCTCCCGCAGCCGCTCCTGGTTCCGCTCAATCCATCCCGCCTTCTCCTGGATAAACCGCTGAATCTCCTGGCTGCGCATCCGCATCGGCGCCCGCACCACGACACTCAAATCCCTTCGGATCTCCACCGAGATGGTCTTTCGCTTGCTTCGGATAATTTCGACACTTTTTTCCGTCATAGTCCCACTTAATACCCACTTTTTCCAGCCCATTCGAATTTCAGAAGGGCAAATTTTGTTTCGCCTCCCAGTATACCACAGCACGGCCGGGGGAAAAAGTCCTTTTTCTGAAAACGAGGCTATCTGGAAATTACTTCTATTTCATCCTGCAAAGCGCCGGATTCCAGCCGTCGGCCAGGGGAGGCGTCCGCCGGGGCTCTCCACCTTCTCCCCGCCATTGCGAAGCCTGTTGTACGCCACCCGGTCCATCTCCGGGTCAAAGGTGTCATACGGTGTGCTGATGAGATAGTTGCTGTCATAGAGGTACAGCCGGACCAGTTCATTTGTGTCGGCATCCACACCGCCCACCAGAACATAGGTGTCCCCTTGCAGCGTTATGCTCCCCAGGTCGGTCAGCCCATAGGCTGCCGTCCCAAAATCCAGCTGAGCCAGGCCGCTCTCCCTCACCAGATACGCAACCAACTCCGCTGGGAGGTCATTTTCGTAGTAGGACCGCACACCCGCCCCGTCAAAGGGGTCTCCGGGGGCAGTGTAGGTAAAGTATGGCTGGTCCCAGACCGCCAGGCGCAGCTGGAAGGCGGGGTCCAGCAATGTATACCAGGACTCCTGGGACAGCTGGACCATCCGCTCACCCAGCGCGGTGATACAGTCCGCCCCGTCCCACAGGCCGGTAGAGAGCAGATAGCCCGCCGGCACCTCATACGCACCGGAGAGATTCCCCGCCTCGTCCAGCTCTTTCAATGTGCAGACCGCTTCCCACTCCTGCGCGAATTTCTCCAGCTCCTGTGTCAGAAACACATTGGCCAAGTTGGACTCATAGCCCAGCTTCCCCTGCGTGAGGTCCCGCTCCCCCGCCGGCCACGCCTCAATGTAACATTGCTGTTCCGGCAGGTAGTAGTCACGGACAGAGTCGCTCCTCTTCTCCAAATAGGCGGACTCCACCGGGATGCCAAAATCCTCCTCCAGCCATTGACAAATCTCCTGGGCCTGCACCCGCTCGGGGTGTTCCGAAATATATAGGATTCCGTTCAGAACCAAGATAAACAGCACCAGGGCCAGCGCCACGATGCCCTCCACCAGACAGAAGGAGCGGAGGAAACTCAGCCAGCCCCGCCACTTCTGTTCTCCCCAAGTCCGTTTCTCCAGGCCGCCCACATCCCGAACAAATTCCCAGTGCTTTCGGGATACCGTCTGGGTGCTGAGCCCATAGGCCTGGAGCACATCCTCCCGAATTTTGGGGTTGCTCACCGTTCTGGTGCGGAAGGCCTCTGCCAGTCCGGCCATGAATTGGGCGTGGTCCTTGACCTGGGAGAACAGCTTCGATTGCAGAAACTGCTCCCAGGTGCTGCGCGGCCGCTCCTCCTGGAGCAGACGGTACACCAGCTGCAACGCCTGGTCAATGACCCGTCCCTGTTCGCCGCCGCCATACTTTTTCTGCTGCCGCTCCGCCCGCTGGCGCTCCTCCTCCTGAAAGAAGCGCTCAAACTCCCACATCTCCCGCTCTTCTTGTTCCGTGTTCCCTTGCGGCTCTTTCTCCTGGGACTTCTCTTGGTTCAGAAGATTCTTAAAATCCCACGTCTCCCGCTCTTTTTGTTCCGTGTTCCCCAGCGGCTCTTTCTCCTGGGACTTTTCTTGGTTCAGAAGATGCTTAAAATCCCACGTCTCCCGCTTCTTTTGTTTTCCATCCTCCTGCGGTTCCTTCTCCTGAGAGTTCTCCTGGTGAAGCAGCGCCTGAACGTCCAGTTTCTCCTCCCGCTCCAGCGGCGGCTGGGCGTTCCGCAGGCGGTGTGCCTCCTGCTCTTCGGTGCCTGGAACGACAGGCGGATTTCCCTTCGCGGCCCGCCGCGCCTCCTGGCGGGCCGCCTGATAGGCCCTGTGGAGACGCTGGAAGCCCTCCGGGTCCTCTTCCGGGTGGGCCTCCTTGACCAGCTGGGCATAGGCCCGGCGCACCTCCTCCAGCGGCGCCGGGCCGTCCAGCCCCAGTTCACTCCAGGGCCACCTGCTCATTCCGGGTCCTCCTGGTTCCAATCGTCCAGGAAGGGGTCGTGCAGCGTGTCCTGCCCCAGGTATGCCTCCATACGGTCCAGCATGTGCTCCATCCGCCGGTTGGCCTTGACCACCCGAATGGTCTCCTGTGTGGACAGCTCACGCTGATACCAGGCCAGAATCTGGTCCACCTGCTCCCGCATCTCCCCCACCGTCATGGCATACAGCCGCTCCGCCCGGGCCAGCAGCGCCCGGGGCACCTCCTGCTCCCGGGGATGGAGCTTGAGCTCGGACAGCTCCCGCAGCCGCCTCTCCACTTCTTGCTCGGTCATCTCCTGATTTCGGAGCAGCAGCTGGGCGTCCTTCCCCTTTCGACTGACGGCCTCCACTTCCAAAAGGCCGTTGATGTCGTAGGTAAAGCGCACCCGCACCGGCTCCTGCCCTTTGGGGGCCGGGGGGACGGAGAGCTTCAGCTCGCCCAGAAATGTGTTGTCCTCACAGTAGGGGTTTTCCCCCTGGTAGACCTTCAGCACCACTTTACTCTGGCCGTCCCGTACGGTGCAGTACACCCCTTCCTTGCTGGTGGGCAGCACACTGTTGCGCTCAATCAGGGGGGACATCCGATCCCGGCCCGGCTCTGCCTCGTTATAAATGGCCACCCCCAGCGTAAAGGGGCACACGTCGGTGAGCACCAGCTCCCGCAAATCCGAAGCCCGAGCCTTCATCCCCGCGCAGATTCCCGCACCCAGGGCAATGGCCGTGTCTGGCTGGCTGTCCGGGGTGGGCTCCCGGCCCAAAAGCTGGGCAATGTACTGCCGCACCGACGGCATATGGCTGGAGCCGCCCACCATGACCAGCTCGTCCAGCTCCGATGGGGACATCCCGGCGTCCCGAAAGACCTTCCGCACCGGGGCGGCCATGCGCTGGAAGAGGCTGCTGCACTTGCGAATCAGCCACTCGTTGGTCATGGGCAGGGACGCCTGGAGGGCGCCGTCATCCACACTCATCACCACCATGGGCTGGGCGGTCAGGGCCTGTTTACAGGTCTCCGCCTGGCGAATCAGCATCTCCCGGCGGCTGGAATCCAGGCGCTCAAAGTCAATGCCGGTCTCCTCGCAGAAGCTCTTGGCGATGGCCTGGTCAAAGTCGGAGCCGCCCAGGCGGTTATCGCCGCTCACCGCGGTCACACTGACCACATTTTCAAACCGCTCCACCAGAGACACATCCAGCGTGCCGCCCCCCAGATCAAAGACCAGACAGACCTTGTCCTCCTCCCCCTCGCTGATATGAGCGGACACCGCCGCGGCGGAGGGCTCATTCACCAGACGCTCCACATGCAGCCCGGCCAGAGCGCCGGCCCGCTTAGTGGCTGCCCGCTGGGCCTCGGCAAAGTAGGCGGGCACACTGATGACCGCCTCGGTGACCGGCTCGCCCAGATAGCACTCGGCGTCCTCCCGCAGGCGGCGGAGCACCAGGGCGGACAGCTCCTCCGGCTGGAAGGTCCGGTTTCCCAGCTGAAACGCATGCTCGGTGCCCATATACCGCTTAAACCGGGCCGCAGTCCGCTCCGGGTGGGAGATGAGACGGTCTTTGGCCGCCTGCCCCACCAGAATACTCCCATCCTCGTCCACGCTCACCACACTGGGCGTCAGATACACACCGGCGGCATTGGGGATTAGCTCGCTGTGCCCATTGCGCCACACCGCCGCCAGACTGTTGGTCGTGCCCAGATCAATTCCCAGGATTACCATAGCTCTTTCCCCCCTGGAACAACTGTATTCCTCCCTATTATAAGCGCGGTTGGCATGCCAGGCAAGACGTGATGCCGCACGGGCCATTGTTCTATTCCTTTTTTACAGGGAAATAGGCTCGATTTTTAGAATTTGACTGCAAATCAAAATAAATTTGCAGTCTTACATTTCTTTTTGGATGGAACCGAAATTTTTTTAAAAAAGGGGTTGACTTTTGACGGAAGTCTGGTTATAATATCATTCGTTCGGTGCGCTGCTGCAACACAGAACAGCAAATATGGGGGTATAGCTCAGCTGGGAGAGCGCTTGAATGGCA
>DXDX01000035.1 GCA_019115265.1 Candidatus Flavonifractor merdigallinarum
CCCCTCTGCGCTTTCTTTCCCACCGCTTTCTTTGGCAAAGAAAGCGGTGCTCCCGCCGAGTAGGCGGCCCGTCCGGCGAGGACAAACCCCCCGCGCCGGGCGCGCGTTTTCAAACTCAGGAGAGAGGCTCCGCCCGCAGGTCGGGGCTATGGCCGGTGATGCCATAAAAGGCGTACTCCTTCGGTGCAAGCGGGGAACCGGCCAAAAGGTCCCGCACCTGTTCCAGCGCCGGTGGTGCAAAGCGCACCGAAATGCCGCAGCCCTTGGAGATCTCCCGCAGAACGGGCATGATCTGGAAGGAAACTTGCCCTTTCAAATACTGCTGGGCCTGGATGGCGCCGTTGGTGGAGGCAAAGGTGATCACGCAGTAGTCCATATTAAACCGTGATAACCTTCCCGGCGGCCTGCATCTTGGAGACGATGTCGTACATATTGCTCACAGTGCCCACCGCCAGCTTGTCCGTGATGCCGTAGAAGTTGAGGCAGGTGCCGCAGACGTGGATCTCCACGCCCTTTTCGGCCAGCGCCTTCAGGTGCTCCTCCACCTGCTCGTCCCCGGCGGGCAGCTTGACACCGGCGTTCATAAAGAGGATGGAGGAGGGCAGATCGTCCGACTGGGCCAGGGTGTAGAAGAACATCCGCATCAGGTTGGTGCCCAGCTCCCGGTCGCCGGAACCGATGATGTCGCGGCCCACAAATACGGCGTATCCCGCGCCGGTGGGGGCGACGCACACGGGGGTCTCCGCCACAGGGGCCTGACCATTTTTCGCAAAGGCCAGAGAATAGATTCCATCCGCCTCGCTGACCGACACGTCAAAGCCCTGGTTGCCAGCCAGACGCTGGAGGTTGCCCACAGCGGTGGTGTTGTCCACCAGGACGGTAAATGCGGTCTCACCGGCGGTGATGGCCTCTTTGGCCATGAGAACGGGCTTGGGGCAGGCCTGGCCCTTGGCGTCAATGATACGGGACATAGTGAAGCGCTCCTTTATATGACAAGATTTTTTGGAAAAAGCGGGGAAGTTCCCCGGTAATCGTTGATTTGATTATAGGATTTGCCGCGGGAGCTGTCAACGCGCCCGCCGCGGGGATGTGGGTGCGGCAAAAAGAAAACGGGGACTTTTTGCCCAAAACGAAAGATATTTTACAGGATCTTGAGGGAAAAAGCAAGAATCCTCCCTTTTATTCGAGTATTCAATAATAAGGCGTGTTTCTATTGGGAAAAGGCGGGGTCTGTACAGGTGTGGAAGTTGTTTCGTCTCGTATGAATTTTCTTGACAGAGGGACGCTCAGGCTCTAAAATAGACTCGGTGTAATATTTTGAAAAGCGAGAGGGGAAGTTTTTCAAATTTTTGTGCAGATGGCTGAGAAAAGACCACTGCCGAGCATCATAATTTGGCTAATTAAGACGAAATGGAGGTGTGTTCGAACCTTGATGCAGACCGTCATTGCCTGCGTGATTACTGCGGTAATCATGCTTGCCATAGGCTTTCCCGCCGGAATTCAGTGGCGAAGAAAGGTAGCGGAGAAGGAAATCTCCAGCGCCGAGGAGGAGGCCAAGCGGATCATCAACGAGGCCATCAAGGGCGCCGAGGCGAAAAAGCGGGAGGCGCTGGTCGAGGCTAAGGAGGAGATCCTGCAGGCCCGCAACGAGTACGAGCGGGAGGTCAAGGAACGCCGCGCCGACCTGCAGAAGCAGGAGCGCCGGCTCCAGCAGAAGGAAGAGAACCTGGACCGCAAGACCGAGAATATCGAGAAAAAAGAAGAGAGTTTGCAGCACAAGCTGGGCGAGCTGGATGCCGCCCGGGAGGAAGTTGCCACCGTTAAAAAGACCCAGATGGAGGTTTTGGAGCGGATCTCCGGCTTCACCGCCGACGAGGCCAAGACCTACCTCATCAATCAGATTGAGGCGGACGTCACCCATGAGGCCGCCATGAAAGTCAAGGAGATCGAGACCCGCTACAAAGAAGAGGCTGATACCAAGGCTCGGGAGATTCTGTCCCTGGCCATCCAGCGCTGCGCTGCCGACCACGTCGCGGAAGCCACCGTGTCCGTGGTCCCCCTGCCCAACGACGAAATGAAAGGCCGTATCATCGGCCGCGAGGGCCGCAATATCCGTACGCTGGAGACACTCACCGGAGTGGATCTCATCATTGACGACACGCCGGAGGCCATTACTGTCTCCTGCTTTGACCCCGTGCGCCGGGAGATCGCCCGCATCGCCCTGGAGAAGCTCATCCAGGACGGGCGCATCCACCCCGCCCGCATCGAGGAGATGGTGGAGAAGGCCAAGCGGGAGGTGGACGCCACCATCAAGGCCGAGGGCGAGCGCGCCGTGTTCGAGACCAACGTCCACGGGCTGCACCTCGAGCTCATCAAGCTCCTGGGCCGCATGAAGTACCGCACCAGCTACGGCCAGAATGTGCTCAACCACTCCATTGAGGTGGCCCACCTGTCCGGCCTGCTGGCCGCCGAAATCGGCGCCAATGTCGCCGAGGCCAAGCGGGCCGGCCTGCTCCACGATTTGGGCAAGTCCATTGACCACGAGGTGGAGGGCTCCCATGTCCAGATTGGTGTGGAGCTGGCCCGGAAGTACCGGGAGAATGAGAACGTGGTCCACGCCATTGAGGCCCACCACAACGACGTGGAGCCCCGGACCATCATCGCCTGCCTGGTACAGGCCGCCGACGCCATCTCCGCCGCCCGCCCCGGGGCCCGGAGAGAGAATCTGGAGAACTACATCAAGCGCCTGGAGAAGCTGGAGGAAGTTACATCCTCCTTCCCCGGTGTGGAAAAGTCGTTTGCCATCCAGGCCGGGCGCGAGGTGCGCATCATGGTCAAGCCCGAGCGGGTCAGCGAGGACCAGATGGTGCTCCTGGCCCGGGACATTGCCAAAAAGATCGAGGACGAGCTGGAATATCCCGGCCAGATCAAGGTAAACATGATCCGGGAGACCAAAGTAGTGGCCTATGCCAAGTAACCCCGGGCAACCGGAGGATCACCCATTGCAAGGACGGCGGACGCCCCGGCTTTTGCCGGGGCGTCCGTTTCCACAGGAGGAAGCTATGACTGCAAAATCGGAGAAAAAACCACAGGAAGAGCCCATGTCCCTGGGGCAGATGCTTTATAGCTGGCTCCAGGCGGTGGTGCCGGTGGTGGTGGGTGTGGTGCTCATCTTCACCTTTCTGGGCCGTGTGACCATTGTGGACGGGGGCTCCATGCTCCCCACCCTCAACAACGGCGACCGGATGCTGGTGTGGAGTCTGGGCTATGAGCCCAAACAGGGGGACATTGTGGTCCTCACCAAGGAGTTTGAAGAGGTACACGGCCCCATTGTCAAGCGGGTCATCGCCGTGGCCGGCCAGACGGTGGACATCAACTACGCCACCGGCGAGGTGTCGGTGGACGGCCAGGTGCTGGATGAAAGCTATATCCTGGAGCCCATGGAGCAGCAGTACTGGCAGGAGATTGACCACATCACTGTGCCCGAGGGGCAGATTTTCGTGATGGGCGATAACCGCAATATCTCCAACGACAGCCGCAACCCCGCCCTGGGCACGGTGGATACCCGCTATGTGCTGGGCAAGACCTGCATGGTCATCTGGCCGCTCCGGTAAGCGGAGGGAAAAGCCGGGAAAGAAACCGTCTGTGTGCCTTGTTTCAATTGATTTTTGCCATCTTATAGTGTAAAATGGAAGCGGAAACCGGGCTCCGGCCCGGAGCATTTCAAGCCAGGAGGTGTTTGAATGGATGAGCGTGTGAGGGAGCTGCTGGAGCGTGTGAAAAGCACCGCAGTGGACCTGGGCGAGGCGGCCGGTACCACGGCCCGTTCCGCCGGCAAATACGCCGGCCAGATGGTGGATATCGCCAAGCTCAACATGAGGATCTTTGATCTGAAAAACGACGTGAACGACCTGCTGCGCGATGTGGGGCAGATGGTCTACGATACCCACCAGGGCAAAGAGCCCTCCGAGGGCGGAATGGACGCCCTTCTGACCCAGCTGGATGAGAAGCATGCCGCCATTGGCGAGGTCAAGGAGCGCATCGCCGTACTGCGCAACGCCAAGGAGTGCCCCTCCTGCGGCAACATGTGCGGGCGGGATGACCACTTCTGCAAGGAGTGCGGCGCACAACTGTAAGAAAGGTACCAACCACGAGGGGCGCCGGACGGAGGCTTCGTCCGGCGCCCTCTTCCACACTATCGATAAGGAGGATTTATCAATATGCAGTATACGTTCCAGCAGTACCAGGAGAGCGCCGACTATCTGCGCGGCCGCATCGGGTCCTTTGTCCCCCAGGTGGCCATGGTTCTGGGCTCCGGTCTGGGCTTTTTGGGCGATGAGGTGGAGAACGCAATCGCGGTGCCCTACAATGAGATTCCCCACTTCAAGGCCTCTACCGCCCCCGGCCACAAGGGCCGCCTGGTCTTTGGCACGCTGGAGGGCAAAAAAGTGGCCGTGATGCAGGGCCGGATGCACCACTATGAGGGCTACTCCTATGAGGAGGTGGCCTACGCCGTGCGGGTGCTGCGCCTGCTGGGCTGTGACACCCTCATTGTCACCAACGCCGCCGGGTGCGTGAACATGGACTGGAAGGCGGGCGACCTGATGCTCATCACCGACCAGATCAAGATCTTTATGGAGTCTCCCCTCCGGGGCGAGAATCTGCCCCAGTTCGGGGTGCGCTTCCCCGACGCCTCCCACCTGTACACCCCCGAGCTGCGCCAGGTGGCCCGGGACTGCGCCAAGGAGCTGGGCATCGACCTCAAAGAGGGCGTGTACATGTACTTCCCCGGCCCCCAGTACGAGACGCCCGCCGAAGTGCGCTTTGCCCGCATGGCCGGGGCGGACGCGGTGGGCATGTCCACCGCCCCCGAGGTCA
>DXDX01000036.1 GCA_019115265.1 Candidatus Flavonifractor merdigallinarum
GGTGAAGGTATGGCAAAGCAGAAGCCCGGCGTCTATGACCGGGTGCTGGAGTGCGCCAAGGACGAGTTTTTGTCCAAAGGCTTTCTGGACGCCTCCCTGCGGGCTATCGCCCAGGAGGCGGGCACCAGCACTTGCTCCATCTACACCCGTTTCGGGGACAAGGAGGGCCTGTTTCGGGCGATTGTAGAACCGGTGGTGGATCAGTTCAAGGCCATGTTCCGGGAGATCCAGGAGAGCTTCCACCAGCTGGATGGCGAGACGCAGAAAGCGGAGATGGGGCAGTACACCGCCCGCCATCAGCTGGACCTGCTGGACTACATCTACAACCACTTCGACGTGTTCCGCCTCCTGCTGGATGGCGCACACGGCACCCGATTTTCCTGTTTTCTGGACGAGTTGGTGGACATTGAGGTGGAGTACACCTACCAGTACATGGAGATCATCGGCTGCGAGAGCGTGAAGTCCGGCCAAGTGACGGAGGAGTTCATCCACATCATCGTCACCGCCTATTTCAACGGGATGTTTGAGGTAGTACGCCACAACATGGACCGCGCCGCAGCTCGCCGCTATGTGAAGATGCTCAACGACTACCACATGGCGGGCTTCAGCACGGTGTTCGATCCCCAGCCTTGAATCAAGCAGGCTGTCCCCTGCTGGGTACAGCCTTTTGATTTCACAGAAAGTTAGCAATCACTAACCATTAAGGAGGAATTCACGATGAAGCAACAAAATCCCATGCTCCGGCTATGGGAACTGGGTGAGGCACAGCACGGCAGCCTGATCCAGGCCATCCTGTCCGCCGTGGTGGGGGTGCTGTGCGGCATGGCCCCCTACTTTGCCGCAGCTCAGATCATCCTCGGCCTGTTGTCCGGAAACCAGGAATTCTCGTTCTACCTGACCTGGTGCGCCGTGGCCCTGGCGGGGTTTCTGCTGCGGGCCAGCCTTTACTCCCTGGCCCTGTCCATTTCCCACAAGGCCACCTTCTCTATCTTGAAATCCATCCGGGAGAAGATTTTGGAGAAACTCCCCAGGATGCCTCTGGGCACCATCCTGGACACCTCCAGCGGCCAGATGAAACAGGTGATCGTAGACCAGGTGGAGAGCATGGAGCGGCCCCTGGCCCACCTGCTGCCGGAGATGACCGCAAACGTGCTGGGGCCGGTTTGCATTCTCGTCTACCTGTTTGTGCTGGACTGGCGGATGGCCCTGCTGAGTTTGGTGTCCATCCCGGTAGGCATGGCCTTCATGATGGCGGTGATGGCGGGCTACGGCAAGCAGTATGAGGGTTCCGTCCGAACCACCCAGGCTATGAACAGCGCCATCGTGGAGTACATCGGCGGCATCGAGGTCATCAAGGCCTTCAACCAGGGAAAGCAGTCCTACGCCCGGTTTTCCGACAGCGTGAAGGCCAACGCCTCCTACTTCTACCACTGGATGAAAAGCTGCCAAATGCCCATTTCCCTGTCCAAGGCCATCTCCCCCACCACCATGATCACCATTCTGCCGGCAGGCTGGCTCTTGTACGCCGGCGGGAGTCTTCCGGTGGATACCTTCATTACCACCATTGTGCTGTCCTTGGGCATCGCCGGGCCGCTGCTGGCCGCCATGGACTTTGTGGACAGTCTGGCCAAGGTGGGAACTATTGTAGGCTCAGTGGATGAGATTTTGAACGGTGAGGAGCAGGATCACGGGGACAACCCCGTACAGTTTCATGGGCGGGACATTACCCTCTCCCATGTGTCCTTCGGCTATCACGCGGACCAGGAGGTCCTCCACG
Organism: Candidatus Flavonifractor merdigallinarum; assembly: GCA_019115265.1. Taxonomy (GTDB): domain Bacteria; phylum Bacillota; class Clostridia; order Oscillospirales; family Oscillospiraceae; genus Pseudoflavonifractor_A; species Pseudoflavonifractor_A merdigallinarum. The sequence continues at coordinate 1,778 of DXDX01000036.1, forward strand.
ACGTGAACCTCACCATTCCCGCTGGCACCATGACCGCCTTTGTAGGGCCGTCCGGCTCCGGCAAGTCCACCATCGCCAAGCTGATCGCCGGGTTCTGGGATGTGTCCGCCGGCGCCATCACCCTGGGCGGGCAGGAACTGAATCGCATTCCCCTCCCCCAGCTCTATGACCAGGTGGCCTTCGTGTCCCAGGACAACTACCTCTTTGACGAGAGCGTGCGGGAGAACATCCGCATGGGTCGCCCCTCCGCTTCCGACCAGGAGGTGGAAGCCGTGGCCAAAGCTGCCGGGTGCGACGATTTCATCCGTGCCCTGGAACAGGGCTATGACACCATCGTGGGCGGGGGCGGCGCCCACCTGTCCGGCGGGGAGCGGCAGCGCATTGCCATCGCCCGCGCCATGCTGAAGAATGCTCCTATTGTCGTTCTTGACGAGGCTACCGCCTACATTGACCCAGAAAACGAAGCCCTGGTCCAGCGTGCAGTGGGCAAGCTGGTTGCGGGCAGGACGGTACTGGTCATCGCCCACCGGCTGAGCACCATCACTGGCGCAGACCAGATCGTGGTGGTAAACGGCGGCCGCATCGAGGCCACTGGCAAGCACGAGAAACTGTTGGACACCTGCCCCCTCTATCGGGAGATGTGGCAGGCCCACATGGGGGTAAAGGAGGGCGAGCAGGCATGATTGAGGTTTTGAGAAAAATCTGGTGTTTTGCCGGCGAGGAACAAAGAAACATCCGCAAGTCCATGGTGCTGGGGTTCTTTTACGCCATCTTCCACATGTTCCAGATCGCGGCCATCTATGTGGTGGTCCTGGCCCTGGTGGACGACTCCACTTCTGCCGCACCAGCCTGGCAGGCCCTGGCCCTGCTGCTGGTTAGCATTCTGGGCCGGGCGATCATGAATCGGTTCAGCCAGCTGCAGCAGACTCACGCCGGGTATTTCATGGTGGCCAACAAGCGCCTCCACATGGGTGATAAGCTCAAGCGCATTCCCATGGGTTATTTCAACGACCAGAGCTTAGGGGAACTCACCGGCATCGCCACTACCATCCTGGACGAGGTGGAGAGCGCCGGGGCCATGGTGTTGGTCACGATCCTGGGCGGGCTCATCAATTCCGCCGTCATGCTGCTGTGTGTCCTGTTCTGGGACTGGCGCATTGGCCTGCTGGCCTTGGCTGGAATGGCGCTGTACCTGCTGCTCCTCTCCCGCATGGAGAAACAGTCCGCTAAAATCGCCCCCAAGCGCCAGCGGGACGAGGCCCGGCTGGTGGAGGCGGTGCTGGAGCAGCTCCAGGGCATGAGTGTCATCAAATCCTTCAACCTCACCGGCAAGGGAGACAAACGGGTTCGTCAGGCCCTGGAGAACAGCCGCAGCAACAATCTGGCGGTGGAAAAACTGTTCACTCCCTACATCTGGGCTCAGGAAATGGCCCTCCACCTGTTCAGCGTGGTGATCCTGGTGGCCGCTGTGTGGCTGTATCTGAGCGGCGGTCTGACACTGGCCAATGCCCTGATGTCCGTGATCATTTCCTTCTTGATCTTCTCCCAGATCCAGTCCGCGGGCAGCGGCGTGTCCGCCCTGCGCCTGGTGGGCAGCTCCATCGACCACGCCAACCAGGTGGACGGCATCCCTGAGATGGACCAGGACGGTGCGGCGCTC
>DXDX01000037.1 GCA_019115265.1 Candidatus Flavonifractor merdigallinarum
CTCTCCCTCGCCGACGCCGCCCCCGACCGCCGCACCTGTCCGCACCCCCACGCCCGCCGCTCCCACTCCGACACCCACTCCACAGCCGGTGCAGAACGACGTAGGACCTGGCATCACCCTCGGCCAGGAAATTATGGTTCTGTCCCCCAACAACTCCACCTCTCTGAGTGTGGTTGACACAGAGGGCCACCGGGTTACCGACGGCCTGGTGTGGGAAAATGAGTCGCCGGATTTGCTCAGCCTGAACACCAGCACACAAACGCTCCGCTCCAATGGTGCGTCAGGGACCGGATACATCAACGTGTCCTGGAACGGCTACACCTCGCGGATGCAGGTGCGTGTGGTTCCAACTGCGGATCAAATTAACCTCTCCATGCTGTCCTCCTTCTGCTCGCCCGACACCACCCAGACGGTTTCCCTCTATGTATTCGACACCAGCAAATTCTACGGGCAGGACTACACCGTCTCCTGGAGTGTGGACGACCCCTCCGTGGTCCGCCTATTGGGGGAGACTGTGTCGTCCAAGGGGTATCCCTCCATGCGCTACACCACCCTGGACTATGGAGATGCCCTCATTACCTGCCGTGTGACGCTGCCGGACGGCACCTATTCCGAGGCGTTCTGCTCCATCTATGTCTACTATGATGCATAACGGCACAGCGGGCGGAGCATGTTTTCCATGCTCCGCCCGCTGTTGTGTTTAAATCTGGTATGGGAAACCGGTCAATTCTCCTCTCCCGCCGCCCCCACCGGCTGGGGCAGCTGGGACACCAGGGCCCACTCCACCCGCCGCTCCCGCAGGGACTCCACCTGGATGTGCAGCCCGTAGGCGTCCACCGCCGGGCGGCTGCCGTCCTCGGGAATGACCGAGAGCTGAGAAAAGACCAGCCCGCCCAGCGTCTCCGCCTCCTCCTCGTCGGGGAAACGGATCCCCAGCGCCTGGGCCAGCTCATCCAGCTCCGCCGAACCGGCCACCCGCCACTGGTTCTCCCCCAGACGGATGATCTCCTGCTCGTCCTGGGGGTCAAATTCGTCATAAATGTTGCCCACAATCTCCTCCAGCAGGTCCTCCATGGTGACCAGTCCGGCGGTGCCGCCGTACTCATCCACCACAATGGCCATGTGGACCTTTTTGCTCTGCATATCCCGGAAGAGCTTGACTGCAGTCACCGACTCGGGGATAAAATAAGGGGTGCGCAGCAGCTCCCGCAGGGGGCGGGGCGTCTCCTCCCGAGTGTTGAGAAAATAGCTCCGGGTGGAGAGAATGCCCACAATGTCGTCGGCGTCCTTGTCGTACACCGGGAAGCGGGAGAGGCCCGTCTCCTGGATGGTGCGGAGAATTTCTTCATCCTCTGCCCCCACCCACAAGAGCACCATGTCGGTGCGGTGGACCATCACGTCCCCGGCGGTGAGCTCCTTGAAGTCAAAGACATTCTCAATCATCTCTTTTTCCCCGGCGTCAATGGCCCCCCGCTCCTCGCCCAAATCCATCATAAGGCGAATCTCCTCCTCGGAGACCTCCTCCCGCTCCAAATCAGGGTCAATGTGGAAAAGGCGCAGCCCCTGCCGCACCAGAAAGGCCAGCCCTCCGGTCACCGGGCGCACCACGGTAATCAGGAGAAGGAGCACCGGGGCCAGGACCGAGAGCACCTCCAGCGGGGCGTTGAGGGCCACCCGGCGGGGAATGAGCCAGGTGAGCAGGTACAGCACCAGCACCCCGCCCGCCAGGGCGAGACACCGCCCCAGAAGCGACAGGGGCAACGCCTCCGCCAGAAGCCACAGACAGATGGCCTCCGTCCCGCAGCACAGCAGCCGCCACAGGGCAATCCCCCGCAGAAAGGCGGCGGGGTGCTTGAGACACGATACAACCCGGACGGCCCGGGCCTCTCCCTCACCGGCCTGCCGGCGCAGCGCGGTGAGACTGACCTCCTCCAGCGCCACCGCGCAGGCGGCAAACGGCACATCCACCACCAGCGCCAACAGCAGCGCCAGTCCTATGGGCGGCAGCAAGGCAATTCCCCCTTTATAGAAACCCATTCTTTTCTCTTGAATGAACCCAGTATAGCACACCGCCGTACACTTTGCATCTCTTCCCGAAAAATCTTTTGAAACGGTCCCTTTTATGCTATAATGGCCCCATGAGTGTCTGAGGGAAAGGGGTAGATTTTGTGGAGCCGACACGGAATACCGTTCTGGCACGGCTGACGGAACCGGGGATTTTTCTCAAATGGCTCCTGTTTGCCGCCGGTATCGGCGTGGTGGTGGGCGGGGTGAGCACCGCCTTTTATTACGCCTTTCACTGGGCCACACACGCCCGCACCCTGCACCCCGCGCTGCTGCTCCTCCTCCCGGTGGGGGGAATGGGCATCGTGCTGCTCTACCATGTGTGCGGCATGGAGCGGGACCGGGGCACCAATTTTGTGCTGGTGGCGGTGCGGGAAAACGCCCCGCTGCGCCTGCGCACCGCGCCGCTGGTCTTTCTCTCCACCATCATCACCCATCTGGTGGGGGGCTCCTCCGGCCGGGAGGGGGCCATATTGCAGATTGGCGGCTCCATCTCCTCCAAAATTGGCCGCTGGATACACCTGGACGACAAGGACAGCCGGGTGATTACCATGTGCGGCATGTCCGCCGCCTTTTCCGCTCTGTTCGGCACCCCGCTCACCGCCGCCATCTTCGCCATGGAGGTGGTCAGCGTGGGGGTGATGTACTACGCGGCCATTGTGCCCTGCGCCATCGCCGCCATTGTCGGCCTGTGGGTGGCCCAGTCCTTCGCAGTGCCCGCCACGGCGTTTACCCTCTCCGGCGTCCCCAACCTCTCCCCGGTGAGTCTGGCGCAGGTCATCGGCATGGGGGTGCTCTTTGCCCTGCTGTCCATCCTCTTCTGCTGGGGGACACATCTGGCCGGGCATCTGTACAGCCGCTTTCTCCCCAACCCGCTGGCCCGGGGGGCAGCGGGCGGCGCGCTGGTGCTGGCCCTCACCGCGCTGGTGTGGCTGTGGGCCCCCTTTACCTTTGACTACAACGGCGCGGGGGAGGCGGTCATCGCCGCCGCCATTGAGGGCCACGCCCGCCCGGAGGCGTTCCTGCTCAAAATCCTCTTTACGGCGGTCACGCTGGGGGCCGGCTTCAAGGGCGGCGAGATTGTGCCGGTCTTTTTCACCGGGGCCACCTTTGGCTGTACTGCCGCCCCCCTGCTGGGCCTGAATCCCTCCTTCGGGGCGGGGCTGGGGATGGTAAGCGCGTTCTGCGGGGTGACCAATTGCCCCATGACCTCCCTTCTCATGGCTCTGGAGCTCTTCGGGGAGGACAGCGCCGGGATGCTCTCCGGCCAGAGCCTGTGCCTCTTTGCCGTGTGCATTGCAGTCTCCTATATGCTCTCCGGGTATCAGGGGCTGTATAGCGAGCAAAAAATCGTATATAGTAAGTTCCGGCCGGAATTTATCAACCGCAAGGCCAACGACGAGCCGGACCGGACTTCCACTTCACTCACAGGAAAGGATGCAAAGCCATGACCCTCTTTGACATCATGGGCCCCATTATGGTGGGGCCCTCCTCCTCCCACACCGCCGGAGCGGTGCGCATCGGGCTCATCACCCGGCGGCTGCTGGGCAGTCAGCCCATTGGGGCGGATTTGGTGCTCCACGGCTCCTTCGCCGCCACCGGCCGGGGCCACGGCACCGACCGTGCCCTCATCGCGGGGCTGCTGGGGCTGGAGCCGGACGACCCCCGCATTCCCCAGAGCTTCGCCCTGGCGGATGAGATGGGGCTCTCCTTCCAATTTCACAACGGCGTCCTCAAGGACGCCCACCCCAACTCGGTGCAAATCCGGGCCATGGACCGGGACCTCAAGCGCATTACGGTGGTAGCTGCCTCTCTGGGCGGCGGACGGGTGCGGGTTACGTCAGTGGACGGCCTTCCCGCCGCCTTTACCGGAGAGAAAAACACCCTGGTCATCCGTAATGAGGACCGGGTGGGCGAGGTGGCCGCCATGGCCAACGCCCTCTCGGACAACAATGTCAACATCGCCTCCATGCAGCTCTACCGGGACGCCAAGGGGGGCGAGGCGCTGATGGTCATTGAGAGTGACGAGACCATCGCGCCGTCCACCATCGAGCGCATCCGGCAGGTGGACGGCATTCTCAGTGTGACGTACATGGATGTGGGAGGAGGCAAGTAAATGTTCACATCCGTTGAATCTATGCTCCGCTCCGCCCAGACGGGGGACAAGCCCCTCTGGGAGGTGATTCTGGAGGACGATATGGCCGACCGCAGTGTGGAGCGGGAGTCCTCCTGGAAGAAGATGACCCACCTTTGGCAGGCCATGCAGGCCGCCGAGGCCGACTATGACCCCGCCCGCCGCTCGGCCAGCGGTCTGGTGGGGGGCGAGGGCGGCGCCATGGCCGCCGACGCGGCCCAGCTGTGCGGCCCCTTTTTGCAGGACATCATCACTACCGCGCTGAAAATGGGGGAGTGCAACGCCTGTATGCGCCGCATTGTGGCCGCCCCCACGGCGGGGGCCTGCGGCGTGCTGCCGGCGGTGCTCCTGCCCATGATGCGGCGCTATTCTTTTTCCGAGGACAAGATGGTGGAGGCCCTCTATATCTCCGCCGGATTCGGGCAGGTTATCGCCGCCCGGGCCTCCATCTCCGGAGCGGAGGGGGGCTGTCAGGCGGAAGTGGGCTCCGCCTCCGGCATGGCCGCCGCCGCCCTGGTCCACCTGATGGGGGGCACCCCGGAGCAGATGGCCCACGCCTGCGCCATGGCGCTGTCCAACATTCTGGGCCTGGTGTGCGACCCGGTAGCCGGTCTGGTGGAGGTGCCCTGCGTCAAGCGCAATGTGATGGGGGCGTCCAACGCCCTGGTGTGCGCTCAGATGGCCCTCTCCGGCCTCATCAACCAGATTCCCTGTGACGAGGTCATTGACGCTATGGGCGCGGTGGGGGCCAGTCTCCCCTCCGCGCTGCGGGAGACGGGAGAGGGCGGTCTGGCCGCCACCCCCTTTGGCCGGAAAGTGTCCGAGCAGATGCGGGGCCAGTGAGCGCCCCGCCTACATCCACAGAATCTGAGAAACGAGGGATTGATATGATTCGCTTTAACCACTTCAACTTTAACGTCCTGAATATGGAGCGCTCCCTGGACTTCTACGCCAAGGCGCTGGACTTCCACCCGGTCAAGCGGAAGGAGGGCCCGGACGGCTCCTTCCACCTGGTGTTCCTGGGGGACGGCCAGAGCGACTTCACCCTGGAGCTCACCGAGGTGGTGGGCCGCACCCAGCCCTACGATCTGGGGGAGTGCGAGTTCCATCTGGCGGTCACGGTGGACGACTTTGATGGCATGTTCCGCCGCCACAAGGAGATGGGCTGTGTGTGCTATGAAAACCCCGACATGGGGGTGTACTTCATTGAGGACCCCGACGGGTACTGGATTGAAGTGCTCCCCGCCCAGGAATAAGCTATGGCAGGCAACAGCGGAGGCCGCCTTTTCTACGCTGACCTTCTGCGCATTGCGGCTACCTTTGCGGTGATGGTGGTCCACATCAGCGGGGCGTGGATTTCCGAGGTGCCAGTGGACTCGGCGGCCTGGAACATCCTGAACCTCTATGACGGACTGGCCCACTGGTGCGTCCCCATCTTTATCATGCTCTCCGGCATGTTCCTCCTGGACCCCCAGCGGGAGCTCACCCTGCGCACGTTGTTCCGCCGCCACATTCTGCGCATTGTGGTGGCACTGGTGGTGTGGAGTCTGGTGTACTCTCTGGCCACCTCCTTTCTGGCCACCCGCACCCTCACAGTGGAGAGCTTTTCTGCCGCTGTGCGCAATCTGGTGTGGGGCAAGCTCCACTATCACCTGTGGTTCCTCCCCATGATTCTCGGACTCTATCTGGTCACCCCCATTCTGCGGGGTTTTGTGCGGGGGGCCACTGCCCGCGAGCTGCAATGGTACTTCCTCCTGGTGCTGATTGTCACCATGCTGCTTCCCACTGTGCTGGCCCTCCGGCCCAGCAAGACCGTGTCCTCCTGGCTCACCCAGCTGGACATCCGGGTGGTGCTGAGCTACGCCGGCTACTTTGTGCTGGGCTACTGCCTGAAAACCTGCGTGCTCTCCCCGGCGATGGAGCGTCTAATTTACCTGTTGGGAATTGGCGGCGCGGTGTGGAGCGTGTTGGGCACGGTGTGGCTCTCCCACATCGCCGGCGCCCGGTTCACCTTCTACAACTACAACACCCCCAATGTCGCGCTGATGTCGGCGGCGGTGTTCCTCCTCTTCCGGCGCATCTTCCAAAACAGGAAGGCCAACCGGTGGGTCACCGGCCTGTCCTCCATCACATTTGGCATGTATCTGTGCCATGATCTGTTTCTCCAGGTGCTGCGGGGTCTGGGGGTGACCACCCTCTCCTTCTCCCCGGTGCTGTCCGTCCCTCTCCTGTCCCTGGTGGTTTTTGTGTGTTCAGCGCTGCTGGCGTGGCTTTTATCCAAGCTTCCTCTGGTGGGACGGCTGATTACCTGACTTCAGCGGTAAAGGAGTTTCTGACGTGCTATTTTCCAGTTCCATTTTTCTCTTTCTCTTCCTGCCCCTCATGCTGCTGGGGTATTACGGCCCCTGCCGGCTGTTTGGCCGGTGGTCCAGGCCAGTACAAAATCTGCTGCTTTTGGTCGGCTCCCTCCTTTTCTACGCCTGGGGGGAGCCCTGGTTTGTGCTGGTGATGATGGCCTCCATTCTGGCCAACTACGGCTTTGGCCTGTGGGTGCACACCTGCAAGACAGCGGGGCGCTCCACCCGCACTCCCATTGTGCTGTCGGTGGTGTGCAATCTGGGGCTGATGTTTGTCTTTAAATACCTCACCTTTGTGCTCACCGAGCTGGGGCGGCTGGGCATCTCTCTGACGGTGCCGGTGATTGAGCTGCCGCTGGGCATCTCCTTTTTCACCTTCCAGGCCATGAGCTATGTGCTGGATGTAAACCGGGGGCGGGGGAGCGTCCAGCGCAACCCCCTCAAGGTGGGGCTGTACATCTCCTTCTTTCCCCAGCTCATCGCCGGCCCTATCGTCAAATATGAGACGGTGGCCGATGAGATTGACCACCGACGGGAGAACTGGGCGGATTTCTCCTCCGGGGTGTGCCGCTTCATCGTGGGGATGGGCAAGAAGGTGATTCTGGCCAATCAGCTGGCGGTGGTGGCCGACTTCGCCTACGCCCGGCCGGAGGGCTACCTGTCCACCGGCCTGGCATGGCTGGGCGCGCTGTGCTACACCCTGCAAATCTACTACGACTTCTCCGGCTACTCCGACATGGCCATCGGCATGGGGCGCATGTTCGGCTTTCACTTCCTCGAAAACTTCAACTACCCGTATATCTCCCGCTCGGTCACCGAATTCTGGCGGCGTTGGCACATCTCTCTTTCCACCTGGTTCCGGGACTATGTGTATTTCCCCCTGGGGGGCAGCCGGGTGGACGCCCGCTGGAAGCACATCCGCAACCTCTTTGTGGTGTGGCTCCTCACCGGCATCTGGCACGGGGCGGCGTGGACCTTTGTGCTGTGGGGGCTCTATTACTTTGTACTGCTGGTGCTGGAGAAGTTCTGCGGCCTGGGCCGGGGCTGGCCAGCCCCCTTCCAGTGGGCTTTGACCTTCTTACTGGTAAACCTGGGCTGGGTCCTCTTCCGGGCGGAGCATCTGAGCGTGGCCATCCCCTACCTAACCGCCATGGTGAAACCCCTGGGCGGCTGGTGGGACGGGTACGCCACCCTCTTCCTCACCGACAATCTGCCCATTCTGGCCGCCGCCCTTCTCTTCTCCGCCCCGCTGGCCCCCTGGCTAGGTCGCCGGACGGAGCACTGGACCGGCGCGGCCGCTGTGGTGCGGGAAACTGTCTACGCCCTGGGGCTGGTGCTCCTGCTGCTGGTATCCGCCAGTTTCATTGTGAAAGGCACCTACAACCCCTTCATCTATTCCAATTTCTAAGGAGGACGCCATGAGGCATCGAAAAGAGACCTACACCGCGGCGCTGTTTCTGGTCCTTCTTGTGGTGGGGCTGTGCTACATCGGTTTTCTCTTCCTGCGGGGGGAGAGCACCCTGCGGGAGGAGCTGGGCAAGCTGCGCCGGGACCCCTCTTATGTCCTCACCTTTGTGGAGAGCGCCGAGACCGCACTCAATGAGGATTTAGACCACGAGCATGGCTTTATCCAGCTCTACGGCGGCTTTCAGCGCCTCACGGGACGGCGGGTGCTGGAGGACGTGAACCAGTCCGCCCAAGTAGTCCGCCTCTCCACCGGGGCGCTGAATTTCGCCTATCTCAGCTCTGACCCCGCCGACATGACCGGGCTGGCCGACTCCCTCAATACCTTTGGAGATAACCTGGCCCAGCGGGATATCCCCCTCCTGTTCGTAGCTGCCCCCCAGAAGGTGGAGGCGGGAAAGGATTTGCTGCCCCCCGGCCTCACCGACTACAACAATCCGAACGCCGACCAGTTTCTCTCCCTGCTGGAGGCCCACGGCACTGATACGGTGGACCTGCGCCCTCTCTTTGAGGAGACGGAGGATTACAGCTCCTGGTTCTTCCGCACGGACCACCACTGGAAACCGGAGGCGGCCTTCTACGCCTGGCAGTCCCTCACCGGGATTCTGGAGAGCAAGTATGGCATCGTCACCGATCCCCAGTACACCGACGAGGCCAGCTATGACAAAGTGGTCTATGAGGACTACTTCCTGGGCAGCCAGGGCAAGCGGGTGGGCACCCTCTACGCCGGGACCGACGACATCACGGAATATATTCCGAAATTTGAGACAAACTTCACCTATACCTGTCCCTTCTATTCCATTGACCGCTCCGGCCCCTTTGAGACCTCCCTCCTCTTCCCGGAGCGTGTGGCGGAGAAGGACTACTTCAACGGCAACCCCTACACCCTCTACGCCGGCGGCGACTATCCCCTGGCCACCATCGTCAACCATGAGAACCCAGATGGGAAGAAGATTGTCCTGCTGCGGGAGTCCTTCTCCTGCGCACTGACCCCCTTCCTGGCCCTCTCCTGCTCGGAGCTGACCACCATCGACCTGCGCTATTTCAGCGGCAATCTGATGGACACATTGGAGGAACTGGACCCCGATCTGGTGATGGTCCTCTACTGTGTCAGCTCCCTCAATTCGCCGGAGCTCCTGATGTTCGATTGAGCATTATGGTCTTCCTTATGGCTCTACCGCCAAGATTTTATGCGCTCATCAAAGTCAGGTGCCGTTTTCCCCCCTTTTTCTTGTGACTTTTGACGCTATTCACCGAAGTGTATTTGCTATATAATAAGCATAGTGAGCAAATGTAATTAATTGGAATTCCTGTTTCGGGAGGAACGAACTGTGAGAAAGACGAAAATTATTTGTACGCTGGGTCCCGCCGTTGACAGCGAGGATATGATTCGCCAGCTCATCGAAAACGGCATGAACGCGGCCCGCTTCAATTTTTCCCATGGCACCCATGAGAGCCATGGCGCCCAGCTGCGTAAGCTGAAGAATGTCCGCGACGAGATGGGCGCCTCTGTGGCGACCATTCTGGATACCAAGGGCCCCGAGATCCGGGTGCGCTCTTTTGCGGAGGGCCCTGTGACCCTGGAGAAGGGCCAGACCTTTACTCTGACCACCGAGGATGTGCCCGGCACCGCCGAGCAGGTGTCGGTGACCTACACCAACCTGCACAATGAGGTGGGCCCCGGCTGCCGCATCCTGGTGGACGACGGCCTCATCGAGCTGCGGGTTATGGAGATTGACGGGCGCAACATCCGCTGCGAAGTGGAGAACGGCGGCCCTCTCTCCAGCAACAAGAGCATCAACATCCCCGATGTGTCCATTCTGCTCCCCTCTCTCACCGAGAAGGACCGGGCCGACCTGAAGTTCGCCGCGGAGAATGAATTTGACTTTATCGCCGCCTCCTTTGTGCGGAAGGCCAGCGACATTGAGGATATCCGCGCCTGCCTGAAGGAGAACGGCGGCGAGAACATCCAGATCATCGCCAAGATTGAGAACCGGGAGGGTGTGGACAATCTGGACTCCATCATTGCCGCCGCTGACGGCATCATGGTGGCCCGCGGCGACCTGGGCGTGGAGATCCCCGCCCATGAGGTGCCCATCCTCCAGAAGCGGATGATCAAGGCCACTGTGGCTCAGGGCAAGCACGTCATCACCGCCACCCAGATGCTGGACTCCATGATGCGCAACCCCCGTCCCACCCGGGCCGAGGTCTCCGACGTGGCCAACGCCGTGTTTGACGGCACTTCCGCCATCATGCTCTCCGGTGAGACTGCCTCCGGCAAGTACCCCGTGGAGGCCCTGAAGGCCATGTCTGACATCGCCACCGCCGCCGAGAGTTCCATTGACTACTGGGGCCGCTTCAAGAACCGCAACCTGGTAGACTCCAAGGTGGGCTGCATCACCGACGCTATGACCCACTCCAGCTGCCTGACCGCCATGGATCTGGGCGCCCGGGCTATCCTGGCCCCCACCCAGTCGGGCTATACCGCCCGTGTGCTGGCCCGCTACCGCCCCTCCTGCCCCATCATCGCCGTGTGCCAGAGCGAGCAGACCCGCCGCAAGCTGGCCCTGTGCTGGGGCGTGGAGACCATCCTGTCCGGTTTCGTGGACTCCACCGACCGTCTGTTTTCCATGACGGTGGAGGTGGCCCGCAAGGAGGGCCTGGTGGAGAAGGGTGACATTGTGGTCATCACCGCCGGTGTCCCCATCGGGGAGAGCGGCACCACCAACCTCATCAAGGCCCAGTGCGTCTAAGCGCGCATATCACCCCCCTCGGAGTTTCCAGTTCACACTCCGAGGGGGGTTTGTTTGTACGATATATGTTCCTTATTCTACCTCAACCATCATCTTTGCATGGCCGCTGAGACCAACTGAGCTTGCCCGGCAGTCATAGCGGTGGCCGTTTACACTGGCAAAGATACAGCCATAGTCCCGGCCCGGAATGGTATTGGGCATATAGCACACATCGGATTTCAAATCCTCATCATAGATGGCAATGTTGTATTTATCACCCGGAAGGGTCTTGGCGTAGGCATATACCGTACTGCCATCCCCTGTAAAGCTATAAAAGTTATAGCCCAGGTTCACCGAAGAGGCAATCGGGAGATTCACCACACCATCGTAGCCAATGCTGCTGGAGCGGCTGGCACTCCGATAAATGCCCACGGTGCGCAGCCGGTTGCGGTCCCACTTGGTCTGGGCATAGGTTGTAATTTTACTCACATCCCAGTCGGGGAAAAGGGTGGAAAACTCCGGGATAACCTCTTTGCTCCCGTTCGGGAGAATGCGGTACGCGGTGCCGTTCACAGTCCAGGCCTGATCCCCATAGACCAGTTCACAGCGTGCGGCCAGAATCTGATCCTGCAATTCAGGCGCGGCATTCTCCAGATCCAGATACGCAAGCTCCTCTGCTGTAGGAGCAGCCGCCGCAAACGCGGAGACCGACAGGCTCGCCGCCATGCAGACGGCCAGCAGCAGAGCAGACAACCTCTTGATGTGTTTCATGTTGATTTCTCCTTTCGTCATGACCTTAGTAGGTTACAAAAATCCCGACACGTTGACCGTGTACGAGGAATTGTTGCGGATGACCAGTGTGTAATTGCCCCACTCATCGATTTGAATGGTATGATTTACAGAACCATCTGTCGCATTTATGTAGTGATATATACCATTTGAATCAATCAAACCAAAATCCAAACTGGCCGATCCTGGCGCATAACTTACATTGATATTAACGCTGTCTTTGGGTGCTAAGGAAATCATTTTGTCTGCTTTCATCCAGGTATTCCCAGGAATTTTGAAGTTAAATTGATTTGTTGCTCGCTGAACGGAAAAGCTTGTGGCCTGAAGGTTCTCCTTGTCTACTGCTGACCCTGTTATTCCCAACAAGCCAATCAGAAGGGCGCT
>DXDX01000038.1 GCA_019115265.1 Candidatus Flavonifractor merdigallinarum
GTGGAGAGGGGAACGAGAAGTTCCCCTCTCCGCCTTTTCTTTCCCCGGTTTCTTTTCCGCGAAAAGAAATCGGGTCCCCGCTGGATAAGCGGCCCGTCCGGCGAGGACAAATCATGGTTTGGGAAACTGACGCCCAAACTCCGCCTGTGAGGTCTGCTCGGCGGCCGCCTCACAGGCCCGGAACCGCCGCAGCACCTCTTCCCCCTGGGCAGTCAGGGTGCTTCCCCCGCCGCTGGCGCCGCCGGAGGCGCTCTTCAAAAGCGCCATCCCCAGCTCCCGCTCGGCAGTGTGAATCATGCGCAGCGCCTTGGAGTAGGATAGGTGCATCTCCTCTGCGGCCCGGGTCAGAGAGCCGCATACCGCCACCCGCTCCAGAAGCTCCGCCGGCCCCGGCCCGAAAAACCGGACTCCCTCATCACTGGTCCAGTAAACCCGGCAGTATTCTTTCATCGTTCCAACCTCTGCATCTCTGTAAAATCGACGGATTTCAAGGCTATTATATCGTTATATTTTGAAAAATGCAACGTATAAAATAGATGAGAAAAATGCTTGGAAGAGCCTCTCCGGTGAAAGTCATCCAAAGAGTTACCGTCAGAACTATGCAAAAAATTGCACGCTTTTTTGCCGGAATTGTCGAAAATAATTCCAATCACTCCTGTAAGCAAACTGACGAATCGGTATTTTTCTCTGATTTGACAGCGTTCTATAAGTATGATTAAATAAAACCATAGTTCAAGATTAAAAACTTTTCATTATGTTTTTTGTTCTAAACAGAAAAGAGGGATCTGTATGCAGTACATCAACGCATCCTCTGCCCAAGAGGCGCTGGACACGCTGCTCCAGGCAGATGGCAGCGGCGTCATTGTCGCCGGCGGTACCGATTTGATGGTGGACTACAAGGCCGGAAAGGTAAAAAATTCCGTTTGGATTGACGTAACCCGGGCGTCCGATCTGGTGGGTATCCAAGTGGAGGACGGCAAGCTGGTCATCGGCGCGGCCACCACCCTTACCACCATCGCCCGCTCCCCTCTGGTCCGGCAGTACTTCCCCTCCCTGGCCCAGGGTTGCGGCACGGTGGGCTCCCTCCAAATCCGCAACTCCGCCACTCTGGTGGGCAATGTGGTCAGCGCCCAGCCCGCCGGGGACGGCGCCATGTCCCTGGCCCCGCTGGACCCCACCTTCACCGTTCTCTCAGCACAGGGGGAGCGCACCATGTCCATGGGCGAGATGTACGCCGGTTTTGCCCGCAGCGCGGTGGACCACAGCCGGGAGTTGGTGACCAAACTCTCCATCCCCCTGCCCCAGCCGGGCGAGGCGGCCTCCTTTATCCGCCTGGAGCTGCGCAAATCCCTGTCGCTGCCCATGCTCAACTGTGCCGCTATGGTCCATGTGGAGGGCGGCAAGATCGTCTGGGCGCGCATCACCATGGCCCCTGTGGGGGTGGGTCCCGTCCGGGCCGCTGCCGCGGAACGCTACCTGGCCGGAAAAGAGATGTCCGATGAGGTGCTGGCCCAGGCCGGTCAGCTGGCGCTGGAAAACGCCAACCCCCGCAGCAATCCCCTTCGCGGCAGCCGGGAGTACCGTCTGGAGACCCTGCCGGTCCTCATCCGTCGGGCTCTGGAAGAATGCCGGACTCAGCTCGTTTAAGAAAGGTGGAATGGACAATGGCACAGCTGCATACGACCATTAACGGCGAGCAGATCGTCGCGGAAGTAGATCCCTCCCTGTCTCTGGCCCAGTTTTTGCGGGAAAAGCTCTATCTTACCGGCACCAAGATTGGCTGCGGCAAGGGTGAGTGCGGCGCCTGCACCGTCATTCTGGACGGCAAGGCGGTGACCTCCTGCATCATCCCCGTTCTGCGGGCGGAGGGCGCGGTCATTCAGACCATTGAGGGGGTTGCCAAGGGCGAGAAGCTCCACCCCATTCAGGAGGAATTTGTCAACAAGGGCGCGGTACAGTGTGGATTCTGCACCCCCGGTATGATTATGTCGGCCAAAGCCCTGCTGGATGAGAACCCCGCCCCTCAGAAGGAGGAAATCCGGGAGGCCCTGGGCGGCAATATCTGCCGCTGCACCGGCTATGTGAACATTGAACAGGCCGTGGAAGCGGCGGCCGAGCGCATGCGGAAAGGAGAGTGAGCGCAGCCATGAAATATGTCGGACAAGACATCCCCCGCAACGACGGATTTGACAAGGTGACGGGCCGCGGTCAGTTCACCTTTGATGTGCACCTCCCCCGCATGGTCTACGGCAAGGTGCTGCGCAGCCCCTACGCCCACGCCAAGGTGCTGAGCATTGACACCTCCGAGGCGGAGGCCATGCCCGGAGTCCGGGCGGTGTGTACCTTCCAGAATACCACCAACAAAGTGTGGAACGGTGCGGCCCCCATGTTCATCACCCCCCTGCCCCACAAGCCGGTGCTGGACCAGACCATCTTCACCGACGAGCCCAAGTACATCGGCGATGAGGTGGCCGCTGTGGCCGCGGACACCGAGGCCATCGCGGAAGAGGCAGTCAAGCGCATCAAGGTGGAGTGGCAGGAGCTGCCCGCCGTCTACGAGCCGCTGGAGGCGGTGAAGCCGGACTCCCCCGAGGTCCAGCCCAAGTACGCCAACCCCGAATTCCACAACATCTGCGGCGGGCCGGTGATTCTGGAGTTTGGCGGCGACCCCACCGCCGCCTTTGACCAGTGCGACGCGGTGGTGGAGTACGACGTCACCCTCCCCCGTGTCAAACAGGCCCAGATGGAGCCCCACGGCGCGGTGGCCACTTACAGCCCCGACGGCCATCTGGAGGTCATCTGCACCACCCAGTCCCTCTACCCCACCAAAATGATTCTGGCCGAGGCCCTGGACCTTCCGGTGAGCAAGGTCACAGTCAAAAACGGCCCCTATGTGGGCGGCGGATTTGGTGTGCGCATCGGCCTCTCCGGCAAGGCGGAAATTCTGGCCGCCGCCCTGTCTATGAAGTGCTACCGGCCGGTCAAGCTCATCTACACCCGGGAAGAGGACTTTACCTGCTCCGACTCCCGCCACGGCGGCTATCTCAAGTGCAAGCTGGGGGCCAAAGCTGACGGCACCTTTGTGGCCATTGACACTCAGGCCTGGCTGAACACCGGCGCTTACGCCACTTTCGGTACCGATCTGGTGGGTGTGTGCGGCGCCTGCGGCACCGCCGGCGCCTACGCCATCCCCAACTTCCGCTACACCGGCTGGCCGGTCTATACCAATCAGATGACCGCCGGCGCCATGCGCGGCTTCGGCAGCCCCCAGGGCAACGCCGTGGTGGAGCCCACCATTGAGCTGATGGCCCAGAAGCTGGGCATGGACCCCATTGAGCTGCGCAAGAAGAACTCCACCCGTGAGGACACCAAGAACTGGTTCCCCTTCCCGCCCGGCTCCTGCGGCACCAACGAGTGCCTGGACAAGGCGGCCGCCGCCATCGGCTGGGCGGAGAAGCACGGAAAAGCCGCCCAGCAGACCGGCCGTATCCGCCGGGGCGTGGGCATCTCCGGCGGCACCCACGTCAGCAACGCCGCCCCCTTCTGTGTGGACTACAACACCGTAATTCTCCGCATTGAGCGGGACGGCACCCTCTTTGTCAACAGCTCCATCCCCGAAATCGGCCCCGGCTCCACCACCGCCTGTCTCCAGGTGGCCGCCGACCTCATCGGGGTGCCCTACAAGAACGCGGTGATGAAATTCGGCGACACCGACGCCGCGCCCTTTGACATCGGCAGCCACGCCACCCGTACCCTGTACACCGTCAGCTATGTCATGGCGGACGCGGCCAAAAAGCTGCGCAAGGACATCTTCGACTGGGTGGGCGGCAAGCTGAACCTGAACCCGGAAAACCTGAGCATGGAGGACGGAATCATCACCTGTGACGGCAAGCCGGTGGGCAACCTGGCCGACTTTGCCTCCCAGGCGCATCTGGAGGGGAAGCAATTCCTGGCCTCCTCCTGCCAGGTGCCCCCCAACTGTCTGCCCTTCTACGCCCAGGCCGCCGAGGTGGAAGTGGACATCGAGACCGGCATGGTCAAGGTGCTGAAGGTAGCCGCCGCCCACGATGTGGGCAAGGTGGTCAATCCCCGCCTGTGCAAGGGCCAGATTGAGGGCGGCGTGCTCCAGGGCGTGGGCTACGCCGTGCGGGAAGAGATGACCTATGTGGAGGGCAAGGGCTTCTACAACAAGGGCTTCCACTCCTACATGCTGCCCACCGCCGACGACCGCCCGGAAATCGAGTCCATTCTGGTGGAAAATCCCGACCCATCCGGTGTGTTCGGTATCATTGGCATTGGCGAGTGCGGCGTGAACCCCACTCTGGCCGCCATCGGCAATGCAGTGGAGGACGCCACCGGCGTACGCTTCCACGAGTTCCCCCTCACCCCCGCCCGCGTTCTGGCCGGACTGAAGGCCGCGGGAAAAGTGTAAACATTGCAATTTTCTCCCTCCAAACTGAGAGAGACGCGCAGGGCGGTACCGCTCTGCGCGTCTCTCTTTTTGCTTTGGGGCTTGTTATTTTTCGAACATGATATTATAATACGGCTCAACCAGGCCCGATACGGGCCGCCGAGAAAGGAGGAAGGGCAGATGACCCAGGAGAGAACCGTCTGGACCCGCCAGCACCCCGCCGTGCTGGAGGAGTTGGAGCGCACCGGGCGGTATGTCACCAAAGAGGAGGCCATTCGGGCCAAAAACGGAGATATGGCGGACTTCTATCTCAAACTCTACCGGTGGTATGGCCGGGAAGGGGAGCGCTTTGTGCCCCGGCCCCAGGGGGTGGAGTACCCCATCTGGGTATCGCTCAGTCAGGACAGCATGCTTCAGCCGGTGGAGGGCACGGTAATCCTCACCCTGTCTGTGCCGAAAGATTCCCTTCTCATCACCGACGCGGAGCGCTGGGGCTACCGGGTGAATCAGTGGTACATCCCGCTGGACCAGGAGGATGAGCGGCGGCACAACGCCGAGCTGGAGCGCTATGGCATCGCCAGTGAGAGCGCCCTCATTGACTCAGATAAGGGCAATTTCTACCCCCTTCTCCGGGAAAAAATCATCCGCAGCTGGACAAGGCTCTTTACCTGCCCGCCCCGGCCCGGTGATATGGCCCAGGCCACGCTGTGGGAGCTGCGCCGGGAGTGGCTAAGGAAGGTGGTGTGGGGATGAGCGACACCATCCTGCTCTGGACTGCACAGCGGCCCATTGTGCTGGACACCCTGGAACGGGAGGGGGTATATCGGGTTCTCCGGTCCTTTGTGGAGCAGAAATACGGGGAGAGCGGCTGGAATTTTCAAACAGCGTACCAGTTCTTTGTCCAGGCCGCCCGTCAAGTGCTCCCTCCTCCCGCCGGAGCGGAATCTCCGGTGTGGTGTTGGCCCGACCCGCGCTGGGTGGGGCTGGACGGGGACTGCACCCTCTTGCGCCTCACCGTCCCCAGAGCGCAGGTCCTGCTCTTCGACTCCCGGCAGTGGAACGCCATTTTAAATCTCTCCTATCTCCCGACGGATGCGCAGGACCAGGCGGCTTTTGAGCGGGAACTGGCCCGCCAGGGGGTGAAAAGTCCGCTGGATTTGTTCCGCACCCCCTTCTACCCCCAGCTCCGCCGCCGGGTAGAGAACAGCTGGAAGCAGCTCTTTGCCCCCGGCGCCGCTCTGGACCCCCGCTACACCCAGGCCGCAGTCTGGGAACTGCGCCGGGAGTGGGTGGAGCTCTGTCCCACGAAATAAATCGAATCAAAACAGAAGTCCCGCCGGACCAGTTTACATTTGGTCCGGCGGGATTTTTTATTTGCGTTCCATCAGAGCGCTGATGTAAGTCTGGTGCTTCTCAATGAGTTTCGTGCTGTCCAGCTGGTCGCCGTAGAGGATTTTTTCCTCCAGCAGGACCCGAAAACAGTGGACAATAATTTCATTCCAAATTTCCATCTGGTCCGCCGGAACCATTCCGTTTTCCACCAGAGGCTTTAAAATGCTCATATTCCGCTTGAGGATGGAGCCGTGGTGGAGCATGTCCAGCACCACATCGTCCATTGCCCCCAGTTCATCG
The DNA here is from genome assembly GCA_019115265.1 of Candidatus Flavonifractor merdigallinarum. Classification (GTDB taxonomy): domain Bacteria; phylum Bacillota; class Clostridia; order Oscillospirales; family Oscillospiraceae; genus Pseudoflavonifractor_A; species Pseudoflavonifractor_A merdigallinarum. Next base: position 6,044 of record DXDX01000038.1, read on the forward strand.
GGAAAAATCTCATAGTAGACCCGGATAACCTCCTCCAAATCATCCCGATAGCGGCCAAAAAACAGGCGGTGGAAGGCCTCAGGGTGGCGAAACGCGGAGTCGCAAAAAAACTCCCAGATGGAGCGAAAGCGCAGATAGGGGTCTTTCAGCTCCCGGATGTAAATGGCCAGGCGCTCATTGTACTCCCGCAGGTATTTCATGGAGGCGTACATGATCAGGTGGTCCAGGTCGGTGAAGTAGTGGTACAGGGTAGAACTCTTATATCCAGCCAGCTCGGCTACCTGCCGTATGGTAACTGCATCAGCCCCCTTCTCTTCCATAATCTGGTTGGCTGCGGCGATGAAGCGAGCGAAAATTTGTCTGCGTTCTTCTGGGCTGTAAGGGTGTCGTGCCATGCTTGGTCCCCTCTCAAGGCATTTTCTTATCATGATTTTGTTATATTTTAACCCAATTTTTTGAAATAGTCAACTGATTTGTGCAAAATAGACAATACCGACGAAAATAAAGCGGATTTATGAGTATTTTTCGATATAATCCTCTTGACATTTTTCGAACTCGATAATAAAATCATGTTCGAAGAATAAACCGCGACATGGATTTCCCAACCGTGAAATCCGCATCATACCAGAAAGGGAGGAAGCTTGCTTATGAAACTGGAAATTGGCAATTTCCATGTCACCGATGTCCAATTTGGCTCGGAGACAAAATTCTCCAACGGCCTGCTCACCATCGACAAGGAGGCCGCCATCGCCTATCTGCGCGGGGAGGATGAGCACATCACCGATCTGGACCTGGTCATTGCCCGTCCCGGTGACGACACCCGTATCTGCCCCGTGAAGGAGGCTGTGGAGCCCCGCGTCCGGCCCGACGGGCGCACCCTGTTCCCCGGCGTCACCGGCGAGGTCTGCCCTGCCGGTCAGGGCCGCGTCCATGCTCTGAAGGGATGCAGTGTGCTGGCTGTGGGCAAGCACTGGGGCTCCTTCGGTGACGGCCTCATTGACATGGGGGGCGAGGGCGCCAAGTACACTCTCTTCTCCCAGCTCATCAATGTCTGTATGGTCATGGACACCGACGAGGAATTTGAGCGCTACGAGCAGCAGAAGAAGAACCACGCCATCCGCTGGGCGGCCCACCGTCTGGCTGAGTTCATCGGGCAGGCGGTTAAGGACCTGGAGCCCGAGGATGTGGACGTGTTCGACTTCACCCCCGTCACCCAGCGGGAGAAGAACGGCCTGCCCAATGTGGTGCTGGTCATGCAGCCCCAGTCCCAGATGGAAGAGCTGGGCTACAACGATTTGCTGTATGGCTGGGATATGAACAAGTACCTGCCCTCCTTTGTCAGCCCCACCGAGGTGCTGGACGGGGCCATCATCTCCGGCTCCTTTATGCCCTGCTCCTCCAAGTGGTGCACCTATGACTTCCAGAACTTCCCCACCATCCGGGAACTGATGGCGGAGGACGGCAAGTCCTTCAACTTTATCGGCGTCATCATGTCCAACCTGAATGTGGCCCTGGACCAGAAGGAGCGGGCCGCGGTTATGGTCTCCAACATGGCCCTCAACCTGGGCGCGGACGGCGCCATCGTCACCGAGGAGGGGTACGGCAACCCCGACGCCGACTATGTCCGGTGCATTGTGGCGCTGGAGGATGTGGGCGTCAAGGTGGTCGGCATCTCCAACGAGTGTACCGGCCGTGACGGCCGCTCGCAGCCTCTGGTGACCCTGGATGAGAAGTGCAACGCCCTGGTCTCCACCGGCAACGTCTCTGAGCTCATTGAGCTGCCCCCCTGCACCACCGTCATCGGCGAGCTCCAGGCTCTGGCCCGGGACGGCCTGTCCGGCGGCTGGGCCGGCGACGAGATTCTGGGCCCCTCGGTCCGGCCCGACGGCTCCATCATCATGGAGAACAACTCCATGTTCTGCGGCGACCAGATCGCCGGCTGGTCCCCCAAGACCATGCTGGAATTTTAACGAAGGAGGGGAACGCATATGAAAATCATTCACTATATCAACCAGTTCTTTGCCGGTATCGGCGGCGAGGAACAGGCGGACCAGGCCCCCTTCATCAAGGCGGAGCTGATTGGTCCCGCCGTGGCGCTCAACGCCATGGTCAAGCCCAACGGCGGTGAAGTGACCCACACCATCGTCTGCGGCGACAACTTCATGGGCTCCCACACCGACGAGGCGGTGGAGACCATCCTGGGCTTCCTGGCCGACAAGGAGTTTGACCTCTTTGTGGCTGGCCCCGCCTTCCAGGCCGGCCGGTATGGCTTCGCCTGCGGCACCATCTGCAAGGCGGTCCACGCCAAGTACGGTGTGCCCGTCCTCACCTCCATGCATGTGGAAAACCCCGGTGTGGAGATGTTCCACAAGGACATGCCCATCTTCATCGGCGGCAAGTCCGCGGCCAAGATGCGCAGCGATGTCACCCTCATCGCCAACTACATCAACAAGGACCTCACCGGCCAGCCCCACACCGGCGCGGTGGATGAGAAGTTCTTCCCCCGCGGCGTACGCCACCAGGCATGGCCCGCCGGCGAGAAGATTGCGGCCCGCCGCGGCGTGGAAATGCTCATCAAGAAGCTCAAGGGTGAGCCCTACCAGACCGAGCTGGTCATCCCCGCCAAGGATCTGGTGCCCATCGCCCCCGCCATCAAGGACCTGAGCAAGGCCCGCATCGCCCTGTGCACCACCGGCGGTATCGTCCCCGTGGACAACCCCGACCACATCCAGTCCGCCTCCGCCACCCGCTGGGGCCGCTACGATGTGTCCGGCATGGACCGCCTGGAGAGCGGCGTCTTTAAGACCATCCACGCCGGCTTTGACCCCGCCGCCGCCAACGCCGACCCCAACGTCATTGTCCCCCTGGACGCCATGCGCGCCTATGAGAAAGAGGGCAAGTTCGGCTCCCTGCACCCCTACTTCTACTCCACCGTGGGCACCGGCACCACCGAGGCGGAGGCCCGCCGTATGGCCCTGGAGATTATCCCCCTCCTCAAGCAGGACAACGTCAACGCCATCATTATGACCTCCACGTGAGGCACCTGCACGCGTTGCGGTGCAACGATGGTAAAAGAGTTTGAGCGCGCTGGCTTCACCATTGTCCAGATGTGCAACCTGATCCCCGTGGCCTCCACGGTGGGCGCCAACCGGATGGTCCCCACCATCTCCATCCCCTATCCCCTGGGCGACCCCAACACCTCCAAGGAAGAGCAGTGGAAGCTGCGCTACTATCGTGTGGGTGTGGCGCTGGACGCTCTGGCCACAGATATTACCGAGCAGACTGTCTTTAAAGTGAAAAACTGATCGACGGCGTGCCTGTTTCCCAGCTGGGAGGTACGATGTCCCCATGTAAAAAAGTAGCGGCTGGGATATCCAGCCGCTACTTTTTATGTAATCGCAGTTATTTTTTGAAGAACGATTATTTTTTGTAAGGGGGTAGTGCGTATGAACAAGCAAAACAAGACCGGTTTGAATCTGACCTATGTGGTCTCCGTGGCCATTACCATTCTGGTGGTGCTCTGGGGCGTGCTGTCCGGCAGCTCCTTTGAAGCGGCGGGCAACGCGGCCTTCAGCTTCCTGTCCACCAACTTCTCCTGGTTCTATGTGCTGGCTATGAGCGCCTTTGTGGTATTCTCCATCTGGATTGGCTTTTTCAGCAAATATAAGAACATCCGTCTGGGCCCGGATGACTCCCGCCCTGAGTACAGCAACGTCTCCTGGTTCGGTATGCTCTTTTCCGCCGGTATGGGAATCGGCCTGGTGTTCTGGGGTGTGGCGGAGCCTCTGAGCTTCTGGTCCGCCCCTCCGGGACTGGAGCCGGGCAGCATGGAGGCCGCCAGCTTCGCCTTCCGAAAGGCCTTCCTCCACTGGGGTCTCCACCCCTGGGCGGGCTACTGTGTGCTGGGTCTGGCCATGGCCTATTTCCAGTTCCGCAGAAATAAGCCCGGCCTGGTGAGCTACGTGTTCTCCCCCCTGCTGGGGGAAAAGGGTGTCAACGGCCCGGTTGGCAAGCTGGTGGATATTCTGGCCGTCTTTGCCACCGCCGCCGGTATCGCCACCTCTCTGGGTCTGGGCGCCATGCAGATCAACTCCGGCCTCAACGCCGTATTCGGCATCCCGGAAAACAAGACTGTGGTGCTGGCCATTGTGGTGGTCATCACGGTTATCTACACCTGGACCGCCCTGGCCGGTGTGGACAAGGGCATCAAACGCGTCTGTGATACAAACATTGTCGTGGCCGCGATTATGATGGTGTGCTGCCTGCTGGTGGGCCCCACCCTGGACATCCTGCGCAACCTCATTGAGGGCGTCGGCCTGTACATTCAGACCTTCCCCGGCAGCGCCATGGAGATGGGCGCCTTCTCCACCGACCCCAGCTGGTACGGCAGCTGGACGGTGTTCTACTGGGCCTGGTGGATTGCCTGGGCGCCCTTCACCGGCGGCTTTGTGGCCCGCGTGTCCAAGGGCCGCACCATCAAGGAGTTTATCGCCGGCGTTCTGCTCCTGCCCGCCGGAGCCTCCTTTATCTGGTTTGCCATCTTCGGCACCCTCGGCATCAACGTGGGCGAGATCATCGGTGTGGAGGCTGCGGCAGAAATCGCTTCCAACACCTCCACCGCGCTGTTCTCGGTCCTGGCTCACTATCCGCTGGCCACTCTGCTGTCCGTGGTCGCCATTGTGCTGCTGTGCACCTTCTTTATCACCTCGGCCAACTCGGCTACCTTTGTGCTGGGTATGATGAGTTCTGAGGGCAACTTGAATCCCTCCAATGGCCGCAAGCTCATCTGGGGTATCCTCCAGGCCGCTCTGGCTCTGGTTCTGATGCTGGCCACCAGCAACGGTCTGAACATGCTCCAGACCATCTCCATTGTGGCCGCCTTCCCCTTCGCGTTCATTCTGATTTTCGCCATGGTTTCTGTGGTGAAAGGCCTGCGCACCGACCCCGCTGTACAGGACAAATAACCCCCTCCCCCTAAACAGCGCCCCCGGAAGGATTGCACTTCCGGGGGCGCTGACCTTTATTCTCCTATTCTCCATCCTCAAACAGGGTACAGGTGCCGTATACGCCGTCATAGCCCGGCTGCCACCGGACCTCTCCCGCCCGCAGGCGGCGCACACCCTCGGCCACTCTGGACCCGGCCACCCGTTCCAAATCCTCCAGAGGGCACTCCCGCAGAAGGTAGAGCTCCGGCCCCAGCGCGTCCAGCAGCGCCTCATACTGGCGCTGAATTTTCTTGGTATTGGGGCCGCTCCCCAGCGCGGCGGACAGCAGCTCCGGCAAGGGCAGCAGACGCTCCCATGTGGGGGCGTGGGGGCGGACATATCCCTCCGGGCGGTCGGCCAGCTCCTCTATTCGGTGGAGCACCCCGGTGGTCAGAGGTTTCCCGCAGACGGGGCACCGCCCCCCGGCCGCCTCCGCCTGGACGGGTGAGAGACACTGATGACAGGTCCGGTGGCCGTCATAGTGGTACTTACCCTCCTCAGGATAAAATTCCAGAGTCCCATTCAGCCCCACTCCGGTGCGCAGCGCCTCCTCCAACGCGTGATAGGAGAGTGGAATGTCCAGCACATCGGCCTCCCGTCCCAGCTTGCTGGGCGAGTGGGCGTCGGAGTGGGACACCAGCTGAAAGCGGTCCAGCGTGGACACCCGCCAGCCCGACTACCTGAACACCCGGGAAGGAAAATTCCTGCCTGTCCCCCACTGCA
>DXDX01000002.1 GCA_019115265.1 Candidatus Flavonifractor merdigallinarum
CCAGTGGGGCAACAAGAAGTATATGAACATGAAGCACCTGGAGGCTGCCGTTGAGGATACCTCCATTGCTGGCTGACTTCATTTACAACAGAGTCTGCAAACTAAAGTGCGAAAAATTCTTGACACGACCAGCAAGGGTGCTCGCCAGTTTGGAGAGCACCCTGCATTTTTGCAATGAGGTGTATTTATGTGTGGAATTGCGGGCTTTTGTGATTTTAAACGAGATTTCTCTCAGGAGACGAAACGGTGGACCGAGGTCCTCGCAGAAATGCGCACCGCCATTGCCCACCGGGGCCACGACCAGACCGGAGAGTACCTGGGGCGCTGTGTGGGGCTTGCTCACACACGGCTCTCCATCCGAGACCTGTCTGGCGGTGCCCAGCCCATGGTGCGCTGCCGGGCCGGGGTGGATTATGCCATCGTCTACAATGGAGAGATCTACAATGCAGAGGATTTGAAGGAAGAGCTGGTGCGTCGAGGGTATACCTTTGAAACCACCTGTGATACCGAGGTCATCCTGTTGGGGTACATGGAATACGGCATGGAGGTAGCCGAAAAACTCAACGGCATCTATGCTTTTGCCATCTGGGACGGCGGGCGGGACACACTCTGCCTCTGCCGGGACCGGATGGGAGTGAAACCCCTTTTTTACACCATAGAGGGGGATACCTTGGTCTTTGGGTCAGAACCCAAAGCCCTGTTTGCCCATCCGCAGATTAAACCCCAGGCAGATCTGGACAGCTACCGGGAAAATTTTGGGCTGGGGCCAGCCCGCACCCCCGGCTGCGGTGTGTTCCGGGGACTGCGGGAGGTAAAGCCGGGCTGTATTTTGGAGTATTCTCGGGAGGGGGCAAAGGAATACCCCTATTGGACCTTGGAGGCCAGACCTCATACGGACAACTATGCCCAGACGGTGGAGACGGTGTCCTGGCTGCTCCGGGATGCAGTCAAGCGGCAGCTGGTATCCGATGTGCCGGTGTGCAGCTTCCTCTCTGGCGGCATTGACTCGACTGTGGTCACTGCCATCGCCTGTCAACAGCTGCAGGCGGAAGGCCATATGCTGAACACCTTCTCCTTTGACTTTACCCACAATGATACCTGCTTTCAGTCCAATGCGTTCCAGCCCACCCGCGACCGTCCTTATGTAGATCAGGTGCTGGCCCTCTATCCCCTCCACCACACCTATCTGGAGTGCGATGAGGCCACTCTGGCCGACTTGCTGTGGGACGCGGTACGGATGAAGGATCTGCCCGGTATGACAGATGTGGATGCGTCGCTCCTATATTTTTGTGGTCTTGTCAAACAACACAACAAGGTGGCGCTGACCGGAGAGTGTGCAGATGAGATTTTCGGCGGTTATCCCTGGTTTTATCGGGAAGAACTGCTGCATACAGATGGCTTTCCCTGGTCCGCTGACCTGTCTGCCCGGACGGCGCTGCTGTCCGAGGAGACCATTCAGACGTTAAAGCTGGAGGAGTATGTGCGGCAGGCCTACCAGGATACTCTGGCTCAGGTTCCGGTTTTGCCGGAGGAGCAGGGTGAGGCCCGGCGCAGACGGGAAATGAGTTTTCTCAATCTGCGCTGGTTTATGCAGACCCTGCTGGACCGCATGGACCGCACCAGCATGGCGTGGGGGCTGGAAGCCCGGGTGCCGTTTGCCGACCACCGGATTGTGGAGTATGTCTACAATGTGCCTTGGAGCATGAAATATCAAGATGGGATGGAAAAAAAGCTGCTGCGGGATGCCTGTAAGGATTTGCTTCCGCCCCAGCTGCTCTACCGGAAGAAAAGTCCGTACCCCAAGACCTATTCTCCGGTCTATGAGACCTTGTTGGTTCAGCGGTTTCAGCAGATGCTCCAGGACCCACAGGCGCCGGTACAGCGGTTTCTGGATCGGGAAAAAGCGGCGCAATTCCTGGCTCAGCCCAAAGACTATGGCCGGCCGTGGTTTGGCCAGCTGATGGCAGGTCCCCAGATGATTGCCTATTTCTTGCAGATCAACGACTGGATGGTGCAGTATGGCATAGAGTAGGGGGCAGAGTGGTAGCGCTCCAAGGGATGGTACAGACTTTCAGACAGGGAACTCTGATAGGCCGCTTTCCCTTGCGCGGGGCAAACGCTTACTCCAGGTAAAAGACCGGCCCTCTGGGCGGGAAGGGGAGACTGCGTCCCCGGGGTACCAGAAAGGCGTGATCCCGGCCATAGAGATTCAGGCGGTCGCATTCACAGTCGGTGATAATCAGGATCGGCGCCTCTTTTGGGAAGTCGGATGCCTGTTCCAGCAGCTCGATGCCCGGCTGGAGGACGGTGCCGCCCCGGCCCCGGACCTTGACAGAGCCGGCAATCTCCGTAGCCTCCATGTATCCCTGGTCGTAGGGGGCGGCGTCACAGAACACCACACGGACCCGGTTCACGTCCCGGGCGGCGCTGTAACTGGCGATGGAGCCCAGTGCAGCGGCCAGCAGGGAGCGGTCCATGGAGCCGGAGGTGTCCAGCAGTACGCCGAAGGTGCGGCCCGCCTGTGCCGCCTCCTCATACCGCCAGGAGGGGCGGGGGATGTCGGGTGTGGCCGACTGCCGGCGGCTGAGCCGGGCATAGGTGCGGCGCTTCTCCAGCGGCTCAAAACGCTCATCAAACCACTGGGCCAGCTTCACATCCCAGGGGATGGGCGGCTGGGAGAGCGCCCGGATTTCCTCCACCAGCCCTTCGGGGAGGTAGCCCCGCTCATGGGTCTGGTGGTAGTCCAGACCCCGCTGAATGGCGGAGCGGCACCAGCTGTCCAAATCCACAAAGTCCCTGGAGCCGGTCCAGTCCGGGGAGCCAAAGAGAATGTCGTGCTGGGCCATGCGCTTATATTTGCGCAGGTTGGCGGCCAGCCGGTCATAGATGCTCTCCGCCGATAGGCCATGCAACTCCGCATCAAAGAGCAGCCCTTCCGGCATGGAGCCCACCTCCATATCCCGGAGCCATTGGTTGATGACATAGTCACAGGCCACGTTCCACAGCTCCGGGTCCCGCTTGCCCAGACGGGCCTCATGACACAGGGCGGCGTGGAGATACTCGTGGGCCAGTACAAAACGCCACTCCTGTTCTGTGAGGCGGGCGGCGGGATTCACATAGATTTCCCGCATTTGGATGGAGATGGCGGCCACCGGAATGTTCATCCGCTGGACCACCAGCGGGTCATCCACCAGCCGGAAGCCGGAGGCCACCCCGCCCAGCAGGGGATAGCTGGACAAAAACCACTCCTGCGCCCGCTGGATGGGGCCCATTCTCTTGTGGCTGCCCTGTGGGGTCTCCACACCCCCGGCGTAGTCCACGGCGGAGCGCAGGGCGTCCCGGAGGCTCTCCGCAAAGAGCTGCCGCCAGTCTGTGGAGCCCTGCCACCAGTTGGAGCAGATAGGCTCCCACACCATGTCCGGCCGTCCGCCGCTCATGGTGGAGAAGCGGAAATAGGCGCTGTCGCTGTGTTCAGTCAGCCAGCGGTAGAGGGCCTCCTCCTCCCGGGTGTTGGGAGGGAGTGGCCCGGACAGCTCCCCCGGCGGTGCACCGATGTGGAGGTCTTTCAGATAGCGTGTGGCGATACAGTCACAGGCGGCATTCCACACGGCATCCCCCACCCGGTCCTCCCGGATATGGCCCAGAGCTAGGTGGAGCAGACAGTGGGCCACCACATAGGCCCACTCCTGGGAAGTGGCCCGGCGGTGGCTGTTGGCGTAGAGGTCGCCGTTAGCGCTGATCCAGGCCCAGTCCTCCTTGGCCATGGGGTAGCGGTCATCAAAATGGGGGGTGGCCTCCCGCATCAGCGGCCCCAGCACCGGATTCTGCGCCACCAGCCCACACCCGGCCTGGAAAGACTCCAACGCCGGGTTGGCCTTTTTCGGATTCTTCCCGCTCATCCGTTTCGCTTGTCGGCCAGGCGGGGCAGGTCCCGGAACAGCTCCACCACAAACCAGTCGGGCAGCTCTCTCCCGTCCTCCGGGGTCACTGCCATCCGGGCAATCTCCAGACTGAGGTTGGCCAGCTCCGTAATGCGGTCCTTGGCCTGGAGCACCAGCATCCGGCTGTCCGCGCTGAGCTTGCCGCGCTCCGGGGGCAGCTCCTTCACCAGCCGCGCCCGGAGGGACTGGGCCAGGAAGTAGAGCACATCCCGCTCCTCCGGCTTGTCCGGCCAAGGCTGTTCACCGGACAGAATTTTGTCCAGGGCGTACTGGCTGCGGATCTGCCGGATGTAGGCCAGAAACTGGGTGGCGTGCTGGGGGCTGAGACAGCCGGCCGCCAGAAAACGCAGACTGTCCACATCGATGTCCGGGCCGTAGCTCTGGATGGCGTCGCTGAGCATGTGCCAGGAGCGGGGGGTGGAAAAGGGCTCCTCACTCTTAGGCGGCTTGGACCACAGGTGGTCGGGGCGGCTGGAGATGTAGTCATAGATGTAGGGGTGTATGCTGTTCTGGGCGGCCCACTCCAGCCACAGGCGGGGGCTGGCGGTGAGCTCCACATGGAACATCCGGCTGATGAGGGCGGAGGACATGGGGCGGGTGATGGCGTTGTCCTGGGTGCGATTGCCCGCCCCCACCACGATGGAGCCCTCGGGCAGGTGGTATTCCCCAATGCGCCGCTCATGGATTAGGGAGTAAAACGCCTTCTGCACCTCGGAGGTACAGGCGTTCAGCTCGTCCAGAAACAGCACATAGGGCTCCTGCCGGGCAATGGTGCGGGGCGGGCAGAACTGGCTGAAGCCGTCCTTGATTTGGGGGACGCCGATGATGTCCTCCGGGGCCAGTTGGCTGCCCAGCAGGGAGACACACTCCAGCCCCAGACTGTCCGCGAATTCCTGGACAATGGCGGATTTTCCGATGCCGGGCGCGCCCCAGATGAACACCGGGCGGACGAGGCCCACATTCAAAAGAAGGTCCAGCAGCTGTTTGTGGTTGACGGAAACCGTGAGATTCATAAACTGTGTTTGCTCCTTTGCAAGGCTGACGAACGCGGGAACGAGTTTTGTTTCCGCAGGATTCTCTGCAAATTATATCTTAGAGTTTTTCTGTGTGCAAGAGAGGGTATCTGTAACGATTTGGCCTTGTATTTTCGTTCAGATCGTGCTACCATATTTATAATACTACTGAATCTATCGATTTGATAGATTTTATGGTGATTTGTGGGAAATCCCGCATCCGACTCCCGTATGGCTGCCCTGGATGCGGCTCAGTTCCGGAAATGCGGTGAGGTGTGAAAGAAATGTTCAAACTGTTTGACACAGAGGACGAGAACCGATTCACATGGCAGTCGATCGGTGACGTAGTGGATGGCAGGCGAAATCTGGGAGAAGAGATGCCGGTATTTGTCTACCGGCTGTTTCAGTTTACCATCAAGGATGAGCTGGCCAAGCGTTTTGGCAATGAGACAACCGTTGACATCTTCCGAAAGGCGGGGGAGTTGGCGGGGCGTGAGTTTGCCAGCCACCTGCTGGACCTGTCGCTGCCGCTGGATGCGTTTATTGACCACCTGAGAGGGGTTCTGGAGGAGAGCAAAATCGGAATACTCCGGGTGGAGCGCTTTAATGAGGCCACCGGGGAGGCGGTGCTCACGGTGGGAGAGGACCTGGACTGTTCGGGGCTGCCCATCACCGGGGAGACGGTGTGCAACTACGATGAGGGCTTCCTGGCGGGCATTCTGAAGGTGTACACCCAAAAGGAGTATGTGGTCACCGAGGTGGACTGCTGGGCCACAGGCTCCCGGGTATGCCGCTTTGAGGCCAAGGTGAAGGAGTCAGAGACGCACCATGGATAAGGGAGAAATTGATCTCCTGGTGGAGCAGATTCGCAATATTATCCTCAATAAGCCGGTCAGTGAATCGCTGAAAAGTGAGTCGGAAGAGCTGGCCGACCTCCAGGAGGCGGTCTCCTATCTCTCCAACTGCCTCTCGGAGTCCAATGAATTTTTAAAACATCTGCGGATGGGGGAGCTGGATGTGACCCCGCCCAGCCGGCACAATTTTCTGGCCGGAAATTTGAAGGAGCTCCACTCCACCCTGCGGCACCTGACATGGCAGGCCAATCAGGTGGCCAACGGCGATTACAGCCAGAGAGTGCAGTTTCTGGGCGACTTTTCCACGTCGTTTAACCAGATGATCCATCAGCTGGCCGAACGGGAGGCCCAGCTGAAGCTCCAGTCCACCCTGCTCTCCGAGACGGTGGAGATGATGAAGTCGGTGATGGACGGCCTGAAGGACTGGATTGTGGTCACCTCCAAGGAGACGGGAGAGCTCATTTACGCCAATGAGGCGGCCAAGCAGTCCTTCCGCAGCACAGAGACCACAGCGGAGTGCTGTCCCGGCCACCAGAGGCTGCTGCGCTACATCCAGCAGCACCGGGAGGAGAACAGCGAGACCCGCACCTTCGAGTACCAGTGCAATGTGCGCAAGCGGATTTTCCGCATCCGCTCCTACACCGTGCAGTGGAGCGGGAAGCTGGCGTACGCCCATTTTATCTCCGATGTCACCAGCGAGCGGGAATACCGGGACCAGATTGAGGAGATGGCCTATGTGGACGCCCTCACCGGCCTGCACAACCGGCGCTACTGCCTGGAACAGCTGGAGAAATGGATGAAGGAGGGGGCGGAGTTTACCTTCTGTATGATTGACCTGGACGGCCTCAAGTACGCCAACGACAACTTCGGCCATGGAGCCGGCGACCGGTATTTGAAAACGGTTGCGGAAGAGATGCGCCAGGTGGTCCGGTCCACCGATCTGGTCTGCCGCATTGGCGGGGACGAGTTTGCAGCCCTGTTTCCCAACTGCCAGGCCCAGGCGATTTTGGACAAGATGGAGCACCTGGACACCGCGCTCTCCCAGAGTTCGGAGGAGTTCCCCATGTCCTTCAGCTATGGCGTGGTCTATGTGGGGGCGGGGAGCGCCCTCTCGCCCAAGGCGGTCATGGAGCAGGCCGACGAAAAAATGTATCTGTTGAAAAACTTCAAAAAAGCAGCCAAGAATCAGCAAGGAGGAATTTTTATGGCATTCACTTGATCCAAAGATTTGGAGACGGGCAACGCCCAGATTGATAACGAGCACAAGCAGCTGATCCAGGCCGCCAACGGCCTGCTGGAGGCCTGTGCGGCGGGGAAGGGCAGAAGCGAGCTGGGCAAGACGATGGACTTTTTGAGCCAGTACACCAAGACCCACTTCAGCCATGAAGAGGCCTTGCAGGCGAAATACAACTCCCCCGACTATGCCAACCACAAGCGCTACCACGCCGCCTTTATCAAGACGGTGGAGGGCCTGTCCCAGCGTCTGAACGCCGAGGGACCCACCATCCAGCTGGTGGGGGAGATCAACAAGCAGCTGGGCGGCTGGCTGGTCAACCACATCAAGACGGAGGATACCAAGGTGGCCAAGCACATCCACGCCCAGGGAAAATAACGGACATAACGGCAAAAGAAAGCCGCGCGGCCGGAGCATACGCTCCGGCCGCGCGGATATTTTTTCACCTATGCGCTCAATTGGAGTAGCCCATCAGGAAGAGGTCTACCTCCTGGGCCGCAGCGCGGCCCTCCTGAATGGCCCACACCACCAGGGACTGGCCCCGGCGCATATCTCCGGCGGCAAAGACCTTGGGGCGGCTGGTCTGGTAGCTGCCCTCCGGGGTCTGGACGCAGGAGCGGGGGGTGAGGGAGAGCTGAAACGCCTCCGGCACATAGGACTGGGGACCCAGAAATCCGGCGGCGATGAGCAGCAGCTCACACTCCAGCTCTTCTTCCGTCCCCGGAATGGGCTTGAGCGAGCGGTCCAGCTGGACGGTGCGCACAGCGCGCAGCGCGCCCTTCTCATCGGAGATCAGCTCCGCCACGGTGGTCTGGTACACCCGGGGGTCCCGGCCAAAGAGGGCGATGGACTCCTCCTGGCCGTAGTCGGTCTTGCACACCCGCGGCCACTCCGGCCAGGGGTTTTGCTCGGTGCGGGCATCGGGGGGCTTGGGCATCATCTCCAGCTGGAGGACGCTCTTGCAGCCGTGGCGGATGCAGGTGCCCACACAGTCGTTGCCGGTGTCGCCGCCGCCCACGATGATGACATGCTTGCCCTGCGCGGAGGGATAGGTGCCGGGGGCCAGGTTGCAGCTGAGCAGGCTGCGGGTGGTCTCTTTCAGGAAATCCACCGCAAACCAGATGCCGGAGGCCTCCCGTCCGGGGACAGACAGGTCCCGGGGCTGGGCGGCACCGCAGCAGAGCACCACCGCGTCATAACTCTCCAGAAGGGCGTCTGCGGTCATATCCCGGCCAATGTCCACCCCAGTGCGGAACACCACACCTTGAGCGGCCATCAAATCCAGACGGCGCTGGACAATGGTCTTTTCCAGCTTCATGTTGGGAATGCCGTACATCAGAAGGCCGCCGGGGCGGTCCTCCCGCTCAAAGACCGTGACCGTGTGCCCGCGGCGGTTGAGCTGGTCGGCGCAGGCCAGGCCCGAGGGGCCGGAGCCCACCACCGCCACCCGCTTCCCAGTGCGGGTCTTGGGCGGGCGGGGGTTCATCAGCCCCCGCTCCCAAGCGTCCTCAATGATGCCCAGCTCATTGTCCCGGATGGTCACTGGGTCGCCGTGGAGGCCGCAGGTACAAGCGGCCTCGCACAGCGCCGGACACACCCGGCCGGTAAACTCGGGGAAATTGTTGGTTTTCAGCAGGCGGTCCAGGGCATGGCTGAAGTTCCCGGTGTAGATGAGGTCGTTCCACTCCGGCACCAGGTTGTGGAGGGGACAGCCGGAGACCATGCCGTTGAGCACCGCGCCCGACTGGCAGAAGGGCACGCCGCAGGCCATGCACCGTCCGCCCTGACGCCGCCGGTCCTCCCGGCCCAGCCGGGGGTGAAATTCGTTATAGTGGCGCACGCGCTCCAGGGGAGACTGACAGGGGTTTCCCTGGCGCGGATCGTCCATAAATCCAGTTGGTTTTCCCATGGCTCATTCCCCCCTCTTTTTGGTGTTGACATAGAAGGCCTCGACCTGGGCCTGTTCCTTTGTCATGCCCTTCTCCTCATACTGGGCGATGGTGCGCAGCATCCGGTCGTAGTCGTGGGGCAGAATCTTCTTGAAGCGGGGGAGATATTCCTCAAACCGCTCCAGGATGGCCTTGGCCTTGGCCGAGCCGGTGGCGTCGGCGTGGGCCTGGATGAGGGCTTTGAGCTCCGCCGCGTCGTGCTTTTCGGTGACCAGCTCCATGGATACCAGGCTCTTATTGAGGCGCAGATACAAATCCTGATGTTCGTCCAGCACAAAGGCCACGCCGCCGCTCATACCGGCGGCAAAGTTCTTGCCGGTGGGACCCAGGACCACCACCCGGCCGCCGGTCATATATTCGCAGCCGTGGTCGCCCACGCCCTCCACCACCGCAGTGGCACCCGAGTTGCGCACACAGAAGCGCTCGCCGGCTACGCCGCTGAGGAAGGCCTGGCCGCTGGTGGCACCATAGAGCGCCACATTGCCCACCAGAATGTTCTCTGCCGGGTCAAAGGTGCTCCCCTTGGGGGGATAGACCACAATGGTGCCCCCCGAGAGGCCCTTGCCCAGGTAGTCGTTGGCGTCGCCCTCCAGCTCCAGGGTGAGGCCCTTGGGGAGGAACGCGCCGAAGGACTGGCCGCCGCCGCCGGTACAGTGGACGGTAAAGGTGCCGTCCGGGAGGTTGTTGCCGTGCAGGCGGGTGATGTCCGAGCCCAGGATGGTGCCCACGGCCCGGTCGGTGGAGGACACCGCCAGCTCCAGGCGGCGCTTCTCCCCCTTTTGGAGGGCCTTGCCCAGCTGGCGCTCCAGGTCCCGCAGGTCCACCGTCTGCTCCAGGTGGAAGTGGAACACGTCCGCCGGGTCGAAGTGGGTCTTGCTCTCCGGGGTATTGGGCCGGGCCAGCAGGGCGGACAGATCCACCGCAGCGGTGCGGGGATTAGCGGCGGCGCTGGCGCGCAGCTGCAAGAGGTCGGAGCGGCCCACCAGCTCTTCCACGGTGCGCACACCCAGCTTGGCCATGTGCTCCCGCAGCTCCTGGGCGATAAAGCGCATAAAGTTCACCACATACTCCGGCTTGCCCCGGAAGCGCTTGCGCAGCTCGGGGTTCTGGGTGGCCACACCCACCGGGCAGGTGTCCAGGTTGCACACCCGCATCATCACGCACCCCATGGTCACCAAGGGCGCGGTGGCAAAGCCGAATTCCTCGGCGCCCAGCATACAGGCGATTGCCACATCCCGGCCGCTCATGAGCTTGCCGTCGGTCTCCACCACCACACGGGAGCGCAGGCCGTTTTCCATCAGGGTCTGATGGGTCTCCGCCAGCCCCAGTTCCCAGGGCAGGCCGGCATTGTGGATGGAGGTGCGGGGGGCGGCGCCGGTGCCGCCGTCGTAGCCGGAGATGAGAACCACCTGGGCCCCGGCCTTGGCCACGCCGGCGGCGATGGTGCCCACTCCCGCCTCGCTCACCAGCTTGACGGAGATACGGGCCTGGCGGTTGGCGCACTTCAAGTCGTAGATGAGCTGGGCCAGGTCCTCAATGGAGTAGATGTCGTGGTGGGGGGGCGGAGAGATGAGGGTGACGCCGGGGGTGGAGTGGCGGCACTTGGCAATCCAGGGGTAGACCTTGCCCGCGGGCAGGTGTCCGCCCTCGCCGGGCTTGGCGCCCTGGGCCATTTTAATCTGGATTTCCTTGGCACTCACCAGATACTCACTGGTGACGCCAAAGCGGCCGGAGGCCACCTGTTTGATGGCAGAATTGCGCTTGGGGTCCTGGAGCCGGTCGGGCTCCTCGCCGCCCTCGCCGGAGTTGGACTTGCCCCCCAGCTGGTTCATGGCCTGAGCCAGGCACTCGTGGGCCTCCTGGGAGATGGAGCCGTAGCTCATGGCGCCCGTCTTAAAGCGCTTGACAATGGAGTCCACGCTCTCCACCTCATCCAGCGGAATGGGGGTGTCGGCATACTTCATGTCCAGCAGGCCGCGCAGGGTATGGGGCCGGGTTTCGTCGTCCACCAGGGCGGTGTACTGCTGGAAAAGGCTGTAGTCGCCCCGGCGGGTGGCCTCCTGGAGGAGGTGGATGGTCTGGGGGTTGTAGAGGTGGTCCTCGCCACCGGAGCGGGCCTTGTGGACGCCCAGGCTGTCCAGCTCCAAATCCACATCGCGGCCTAGAGGGTCAAAGGCGCTGGTGTGACGGCGGTCCACCATAGCGGCGATTTCCGGCAGACCAATGCCCCCCACCCGGGAGACGGTGTTGGTGAAATACTTGTCGATAACCTCTTTTCGGATGCCGATGGCCTCGAAAATCTGGGCGGACTGGTAGGACTGGAGGGTGGAAATGCCCATCTTGGCGGCGATTTTTACAATGCCGTGGAGAATCGCGGTGGTGTAATCCCGCACCGCCGTGTGGAAGTCCTTGTCCAGAAGGCCCTCCTCGATGAGCTCCACAATGGTCTCTTCCGCCAGATAGGGGTTGATGGCCCGGGCGCCGTAGCCCAGCAGGGTGGCGAAGTGGTGCACGTCCCGGGGCTCCGCCGACTCCAGCAGAATGGACACGGCGGTGCGCTTTTTGGTGCGCACCAGATGCTGCTCAATGGCGGACACCGCCAGCAGGGAGGGGATGGCCACATGGTTTTCGTCCACCCCGCGGTCGGAGAGGATGATGACGTTGGCGCCCTCCCGCCAGGCCCGGTCCACCGCCAGAGCCAGATGGTCCAGAGCCCGGTCCAGCGGCGTGTTTTTGTAAAAGAGGATGGGGACGGTCTTGACACAGAAGCCGGGCTGGTCCATGGCCTTGATCTTCATCATGTCGGTGGAGGTGAGGATGGGGTTGTGAATCTGGAGCACCCGGCAGTTCTCCGCCTTTTCCTCCAGCAGATTGCCGTCGTCGCCCACATAGACGGTGGTGTCCGTGACAATTTCCTCCCGGATGGCGTCAATGGGGGGGTTGGTCACCTGAGCAAAGAGCTGCTTGAAGTAGCTGAACAGGGGCTGGTCCTTGGAGTCCAGCACCGCCAGCGGGATGTCGATTCCCATAGAGGCAGTGGGCTCCGCCCCGGTGCGGGCCATGGGCAGAATGGTGTCGCGGATATCCTCATAGGTGTAGCCAAAGGCCTTTTGCAGCCGCTGGCGCTCCTCTTTGCTCCGGCGCTCCACCCGGCGGTTGGGGATGGGCAGGTCGCTGAGGTGGAGGAGATTCTGGTCCAGCCACTCGCCGTAGGGCTGCCGGGTGGCATAGTGGGTCTTGAGCTCATCATCGGTGAGAATGCGTCCCTGCTTCAAATCCACCAGCAGCATCCGCCCCGGCTGAAGGCGGGCTTTCTGGGCAATCCGCTCCGGCGGGATGTCCAGGACCCCCACCTCGGAGGAGAGGATGAGCCGCCCGTCGGTGGTGAGATAGTAGCGAGAGGGGCGCAGGCCGTTGCGGTCCAGCACCGCCCCCACCAGATCGCCGTCGGAGAAGAGGATGGCGGCGGGGCCGTCCCACGGCTCCATGAGGGTGGCGTAATACTGATAGAGGTCCCGCTTGGCCCGGGAGATGGACTTATCCCCCATCCAGGGCTCCGGGATGCAGGCCATCACCGCCAGGGGCAGGTCCATCCCCGCCATCATGAGAAACTCCAGCGTGTTGTCCAGCATGGCCGAGTCCGAGCCCTCCACATGGACCACCGGCAGCACTTTGTCCCGGTTCTGGTCCAGCATGGGGGAGGACATGGTCTCTTCCCGGGCCAGCATCCGGTCCACATTGCCCCGAATGGTGTTGATTTCACCGTTGTGGGCCAACAGGCGGTTGGGGTGGGCCCGCTCCCACGCCGGGGTGGTGTTGGTGGAAAAGCGGGAGTGGACCAGGGCCACGGCGGAGGTGTACTCCGGGCTCTGGAGATCGGGGTAGAAGCGGCGCAGCTGGTGCACCAGGAACATACCCTTGTAGACCACCGTCCGGCTGGAGAGGGAGACCACATAGGTGTCGGCGCTGGACTGCTCAAAGACCCGGCGGGCGACATAGAGCTTCCGGTCAAAGTCCAGACCCTGCTCCGTGTCCGCCGGGCGGGCGATAAAGGCCTGCTCAATGTAGGGCATGCTGTCCCGGGCCTTCTGCCCCAGGATTTCAGGGCAGATCGGCACGGTCCGCCAGCCCAAAAAGCCCATCCCCTCCTTGGCGGTGATGACCTCAAACATCTTCTTGGCCCGGCTGCGGCGCAGGGGGTCCTGGGGGAAGAAAAACATACCCACGCCGTAGTCCCGGGGGCCGGGGAGAGAGACCCCGGCCTTGGCTGCCGCGGGGCGGAAGAAGGAGTGGGAGACCTGCAGCAAAATGCCCACACCGTCTCCGGTCTCCCCCTTGGCGTCCTTGCCCGCCCGGTGCTCCAGCTTTTCTACAATTTTTAAGGCGTCGTCCACCGTCTGGTGGCTGGGCCTGCCCTGAATGTCCACTACGGCGCCGATGCCGCAGGCGTCATGTTCAAAAGAGGGGTGATAGAGGCCCCGGCGCTGGTCCGCCACTGTCTTCATGTGCGCATCCCCTTTCCCATCGAATCCAGGAAAAGGCGGCAGTCGAGCCTCCCGACTGCCGCCGCGAGACCGCCTTGCCTCTCCCCTTGTGATTTGAATGTAAGATTAGTAGTTGATGATATACTTTTCCCGCTCCCAGGAGCTCACACGGGTGCGGTACTCATCCCACTCACGCTCTT
Source organism: Candidatus Flavonifractor merdigallinarum (assembly GCA_019115265.1). Taxonomy (GTDB): domain Bacteria; phylum Bacillota; class Clostridia; order Oscillospirales; family Oscillospiraceae; genus Pseudoflavonifractor_A; species Pseudoflavonifractor_A merdigallinarum. Next base: position 13,676 of record DXDX01000002.1, read on the forward strand.
TACCGGCCAGATAATACTCGGTGATGTGGGTGCCCAGGGTGTCCAGAATGAGGGGGTCGGCCTTCATGGCCGCGATGGCCTCCTCCAGAGAGCCGGGCAGGCTGTCAATGCCGTGGGCCTCGCGGGTGGCCTGGTCCATGACAAAGATATTCTCCGTGACCTCGGCGGGGGGCGTCATGCCCTTTTCAATGCCGTCCAGACCGGCCGCCAGGCAGACCGCCAGCTCCAGATAGGGGTTGCAGGCCGGGTCGGGGGAGCGCAGCTCCACACGAGTGGACTGGCCACGGGCCGCCGGGATACGGATGAGGGCGGAGCGGTTGGAGGCCGACCAGGCCAGGTAGCAGGGGGCTTCATAGCCGGGCACCAGGCGCTTGTAGGAGTTGACCAGCGGGTTGGTCACCGCCGCCATACCCTTGACGTGGTGGAGCAGGCCGGCGATGAAGTGGTACGCCTCCTTGGAGAGGCCCTTCTCCCCGTCGGGATCGTAAAAGACATTCTTGCCATTGCGGAAAAGGGACATGTTGGTGTGCATACCGGAGCCGTTGATGCCGAAGATGGGCTTGGGCATAAAGGTGGCGTGGAGGCCGTTCTGCTGGGACAGGGTCTTGACGGTGAGCTTGAAGGTCATGATGTTGTCGGCGGCGTGGAGGGCGTCGGCGTACTTGAAGTCAATCTCGTGCTGACCCTCGGCCACCTCGTGGTGGCTGGCCTCAATCTCAAAGCCCATCTGCTCCAGCGCCAGGCAGATCTCCCGGCGGGTGCCCTCGCCGTGGTCCAGGGGGCCCAGGTCAAAATAGCCTGCCTCGTCGTTGGTCTTGGTGGTGGGGCGGCCCGCCTCGTCGGTCTGGAAGAGGAAGAACTCCGCCTCCGGCCCCACGTTGAAGGCATCGTAACCCATATCCCGGGCCTTCTGGAGCACCCGCTTGAGGACGCCGCGGGGGTCGCCCACAAAGGGAGTGCCGTCGGGGTTATACACATCGCAGATCAGGCGGGCCACCTTGCCGTGGTTGGGCCGCCAGGGGAAAATCACGAAGGAGTCCAGGTCGGGGTAGAGGTACTGGTCGGACTCGTCAATGCGGACAAAGCCCTCAATGGAAGAGCCGTCGAACATGATCTGGTTGTTGACCGCCTTTTCAATCTGGGAGGCGGTGATCGCCACGTTCTTGAGCTGGCCGAAAATATCGGTGAACTGGAGGCGGACGAATTCCACATCCTCCTCTTTGACCATGCGGATGATGTCTTCCTTGCTGTACGACATTGCAAGTCACTCCTTTTGAGCTTTCAAATAAAAACAAACAAAGACGCCCCAACCACTGGTGGGAACGCCTTTGTTCTCAACTATGGGCGAAAGTATACCCCCAAATTCTCCGCCTGTCAAGAGGAAAAACAAAATAAATTGCAACAAGTGGCGGGGACACCTTGATTTAATCTGTCAAATGCGCTCAAATTTTTGCAAGCAATCCAATGCGGAAATTCTTTTCTTGGGAGGAAATTAAAAAAACCCCTTGACAGCGGCGTGCGAAAGGGCTATAATCGTCCCATCAGCAAGGGCGCTGTGGTACAAACCACGGCGCCCTTTGCCCATTTGACAACCGAAAAGCATATCGCGATGAAGGAGAAAAGTACCGCGGAAGGTCAGTCCCAGTGAGCGGGGGAGAGTGGAAACCCCGTACCAGAGGCCGTGGGAAGAACACTCCTGAGCAGAAACCCGAACGCACTGCGCCAGTAGGGGGACCGGGTACGACCGTTATATCGTGCCGGCTTGTCAGAGCCGGAAAAAGAGGCCGCCATGGGGCGGCAAGTTAGGTGGCACCGCGGAGAGCAGCATCCGTCCTAAAGATTAGGACGGCTGCGCAATTACTTCGGAGGTGCTTTTTTCATGTGTTGTATTCTTGCTTTTACCAAAAAAAACCGTTCGCTTCAGGAGATCTCCTCCTATCTGGCGCGCACCCAGTCCCGCGGCCCGGACGCCAGCCGTGTGGTAGAGACCCCGTCGGGCTATCTGGGCTTTGGGCGTCTGTCCATTATGGGCCTGGATGAGCGGGGGATGCAGCCCTTTGCGCTGGACGGAGATCTGGTCGTATGCAACGGTGAGCTGTACGGCTGGCGCAAATGGCGGGATGAGCTCCAGGGCAAGTACCAGTTCCACAGCGACAGCGACTGCGAAATTCTCCTCCCCCTCTACCGGGAGTATGGCCTGGAGATGTTTGAGAAGCTGGATGCGGAGTTTGCCCTGGTCCTCTACGACGGACAGAAGGACACCTATATCGCCGCCCGGGACCCCATCGGCATTCGCCCCCTGTTCTACGGCTATGACCAGGACGGCGGCATTGTCTTTGCCAGCGAGGCAAAAAACCTGGTGGGCGTGTGCGACGAGATTTGCCCCTTCCCCCCCGGCCACTATTATTTCCAGGGAAAATTTGTCTGCTACCGGGACCTCACCCAGGTGAAGCAGTACCGCACCGACTCGGTGGAGACGGTCTGCCGCAACATCCACGACAAGCTCATCGCCGCGGTGGAAAAGCGCCTGGACGCCGATGCGCCTCTGGGCTTCCTGCTCTCCGGCGGTCTGGATTCCAGCCTGGTGTGCGCCATCGCCGCGCGGCTGCTGGACCGGCCTATCCGCACCTTTGCCATCGGGATGGATGTGGACGCCATTGACCTCAAGTACGCCCGTCAGGCGGCGGAGTTCATCGGCTCGGAGCACACCGAGGTGATCATCAGCCGGGAGGATGTCATTCAGGCGCTGCCCAAGGTGGTGGCCGCGCTGGGCACCTGGGACATCACCACCATCCGGGCCAGCATCGGCATGTATCTGTGCTGTGAGGCCATCCGGGCCCAGACGGACGTGCGGGTGCTGCTCACCGGCGAGATTTCCGATGAGCTCTTCGGCTATAAGTACACCGACTTTGCCCCCTCGCCAGAGGCCTTCCAGGAAGAGTCCCAGAAGCGGGTGCGGGAGCTCTATTTCTACGATGTGCTGCGGGCGGACCGCTGCATCAGCGTCCACTCCATGGAGGCCCGGGTGCCCTTTGGGGATTTGGATTTTGTTCAGTATGTCATGTCGGTGGACCCGGCCCTCAAGCAGAATGTGTATGGGAAGGGGAAATATCTGCTCCGCCGGGCCTTTGAGTCGGACGGCCTGCTGCCGCCGGAGATTCTGTGGCGGGAGAAGGCGGCCTTTTCCGATGCGGTGGGCCACTCCATGGTGGATGACCTCAAAGAGTACGCCGCCCAGCAGTACAGCGACCGCGCTTTCCTCAAGGGCTGTGCCTGCTATCCCTACGGCACACCCTTCACCAAAGAGAGCCTGCTGTACCGGGACCTCTTCGAGCAGTACTACCCCGGCCAGGCCCGCATGATTCCCGACTTCTGGATGCCCAACCGGGAGTGGGAGGGCTGCGATGTGGATGACCCCTCCGCCCGTGTGCTGAAAAACTACGGAGCCAGCGGGTTTTAAACAAAAGCGCGCCGAACCGGCGGGGGGTGTCCTCGCCGGACGGGCACCCTACGCGGGTGGCGCCCGATTTCTTTTCGCAGAAAAGAAACCGGGGAAAGAAAAGGCGGAGAGGGGAACTTCTCGTTCCCCTCTCCACTCCCCTCCAAAAGGGCGGCCTTTTCAGGGGGCCGCCCAATTTAGGGGTGCAGCCCCCCAGTCTTTATGGTCACCTGTCTTGCATGGCAGTACAACGCTACCCACATAGGCGGAAAGCTCCCGCCCAAATGGCACCGCACCGGCGCAATCTCTCCGCAGGGGAAATTTAGCCGGGATGCGCATTGGGGGGAGTGCAGAGGGGGCAGCGCCCCCTCTGCGCTTTCTTTCCCACCGCTTTCTTTGGCAAAGAAAGCGGTGCCCCATCCGGGTAGGACACCCGCGCGGTGAGCGCAAAATCCGCCCTTTTGCGACCGGAGTATGGTTGACATGGGGCACGGGCCGTGCTACCATGGAAAAAATGTCCGTTCAAGGAGGCTGCCATCTATGAAAACTGACATCGAGATTGCACAGGAGGCCCATCTGCTCCCCATCCGGGACGTCGCCGCCAAGCTGGGCGTACCGGAAGAGGCGCTGGAGCCCTATGGCCGCACCAAGGCCAAGCTGGATTTGAACCCCCTGCGGGACCTGCCCCGGAAGGGAAAGCTGATTCTGGTCACCGCCATCAACCCCACCCCCGCCGGAGAGGGCAAGACCACCACCTGTGTGGGTCTGGCGGACGCCCTGTGCCGCCTGGGCGAGCGGGCGGTGCTCTGTCTGCGGGAGCCCTCTCTGGGACCGGTGTTCGGCATCAAGGGCGGCGCAGCCGGCGGCGGCTACGCCCAGGTGGTGCCCATGGAGGACATCAACCTCCACTTCACCGGCGATTTTCACGCCATCGGCGCGGCCAACAATCTCCTGGCCGCCATGCTGGACAACCACATCCACCAGGGCAACGCCCTGGACATTGACGTGCGCAAAATCACCTGGAAGCGCTGTGTGGACATGAACGACCGGGAGCTGCGGAGCATTGTGTGCGGCCTGGGCGGTAAGGTGGACGGCGTTCCCCGGGAGGACGGCTTTGACATCACAGTGGCCAGCGAGATTATGGCGGTGCTCTGTCTGGCCAGCGGGCTCACCGATTTGAAGGAGCGGCTGGGCCGGATGGTGGTGGCCTACACCCGGGACGACAAGCCGGTCACCGCCCACGATTTGAAGGCCGACGGGGCTATGGCCGCCCTTTTGAAGGACGCGGTGAAACCCAACTTGGTGCAGACCTTGGAGGGCAATCCCGCTCTCATCCATGGCGGCCCCTTCGCTAACATCGCCCACGGGTGCAACTCCCTGCTGGCCACCGAAACCGCCCTCAAGCTGGGGGACTATGTGGTCACCGAGGCGGGCTTTGGCGCGGATTTGGGGGCGGAAAAGTTCCTGGACATCAAGTGCCGCTACGGAAATCTCACCCCCAGCGCGGTGGTGCTGGTGGCCACGGTCCGCGCCCTCAAGTACAACGGCGGCGTGGCCAAGGCCCAGCTGGGGGAGGAAAATCTGGCGGCGCTGGAGAAGGGCCTGCCCAACCTCTTGCAGCATGTGGAGAACATCACAAACGTATTCGGCCTGCCCTGCGTGGTGGCCATCAACGCCTTCCCCACCGACACCGCCGCGGAATTGAAGCTGGTGGAGGAGAAGTGCCGGGCGCTGGGGGTTCATGTGGCTCTCAGTCAGGTGTGGGCCAAGGGCGGCGCCGGCGGCGAGGATTTGGCCCACGAGGTGCTTCAGCTGTGCCGTCAGGAGAGCCAGTTCCGCTACTGCTATGACCTGGACGCCTCCATTGAGGAGAAGCTCCACGCCATCGCCACACGCATCTACCACGCCGACGGGGTGGATTTGACCTCCAAGGCCAAAAAGCAGCTCCAGCAGCTCACCGCTCTGGGCTTTGACCGCCTGCCCATCTGCATGGCTAAGACACAGTACTCCTTCTCCGATGACCCCGCCCTGCTGGGCGCGCCCCGGAATTTCCGCATTACGGTGCGCAATTTGAAGGTGTCTGCCGGCGCGGGCTTCCTGGTGGCCCTGACCGGCGACATTATGACCATGCCGGGCCTGCCCAAAGTCCCCGCCGCCGAGCGGATTGACATTGACGAAAACGGCGTCATCTCCGGCCTCTTCTAAACCCAACCCAGCAGAAAACCGCGGCCCCAATCCAAAGGGGCCGCGGTTTTGTTTGTCCTGCTCCAGCGTCCCGGGTGGAGAGACGCGGGTTTCATCGTTTAACGCAGATACCAGGGCCGCTCCTCCTCCGGGGGGAGCTCCATGGTGCGCAGCATCTCCGCGCGGAAAATCCGCTCCAGCGGCACGGAAATCAGCAGCCACGCCAGCGCCGGGAAAAAGAGCGCCCCGATGGGCAGCACCCACACCCCCACACCGGCCAGAATCAGCACAAGACCCAGCCCCAGCGTGGTGAGGATGTGGGCGGACGCCAGCCGTCCGGCCAGCAGAAACAGCCCCCCCAGCCCCATCTGAAACCGGGACAGGGTGGGAAAGAGCACCGCAATATACCCCAGCAGAGCCACAGTGAGCACCGCGCAGGCCACCAGCAGCACTACTGCCGTTCGGTTTCCGCTCACAGCCATCTGGTAGAACAGGTAGAGGAGGAGCACCGCCCCCTGCCCCACCACCAGACAGATCAGCCCCGCCAGAAATCCCTGCTTGAAATTGAGCTTAAAACACTCCAAAAAGTTTTTAAATGGGTAGGGTTCCCGGCGGCGCAGGCACTTGACCAGCACATAGTAGAGGGCGGCCGTGGCCGGTCCGGCCGTCACCAGCGGCAGACACAGCCCCAGCCACAGCAGGCTCAGCGCCATGATGGTAAAAAGGCGGTCAATGCCCTGGAAAAAGTGGTTCTCTGGATTGAAGATGGTACCCCACATGGCGCTTTGGCCCTCCTGTCCTGTAATTCCGGCTCCATTTTACCTGATTTTCCCCTCTGCGTCAAATCTTGACCCGAATTCCCATTGTATTTTTCTATAAAGCCGGTTTTCTCTTTACAAT
>DXDX01000039.1 GCA_019115265.1 Candidatus Flavonifractor merdigallinarum
CGCAACCGGGCTAAAGTTCCGCTGCGGTGCCATTTGAACGGAACTTCCCGCCTATGAGGAAAGCGTTGTACTGCCATGCAAGACAAGTAACCGCAGAAATTGTAAGTCACCGCCAAAAAATGGGGCGGCCCCATAAAAAGGCCGCCCTTTTGGAGGGGAGTGGAGAGGGGAACGAGAAGTTCCCCTCTCCGCCTTTTCTTTCCCCGGTTTCTTTTCGCGAAAAGAAATCGGGCGCCACCCGCGCAGGGTACCCGAGCCTGGCTGGCGGCCCGTGCGGCGAGCACACCGAATCAGTCGGGGATATAGGCCCGCACCCGCAGCTGGGCACCCAGGCTCTCAGCCAAATCCCGGCAGCGCTGGATTTCCTCCGGGCTCTTGTCCTTGTCCACCACGGTCATCACCACATGGGGCACCTGATGCACCGCCAGGCGGGTAAACTCCAGCATAGCCTCCCACCCCTTCTCCCCGTCCCGGGGCTGGGTGACGGCACAGTACTCCTCACAGGTGGAGCCGTTGAGGGAGATGGACACGGTGTCCACCCGCCCATGGAGCTGGGGGGTCACGTCCCGTCCGTGGATCAGGTTGGCGTGTCCGTTGGTGTTGATGCGCACCGGGGGCAGCTTGTCCCCAAAGCGCTCTTTGAGCTGGTCCACCAGCCAGCACAAATCGTCCACCCGATAGGTGGGCTCTCCGAAGCCGCAGAACACCAGCTCCCGGTACTGGCTCATATCCCGGGCGAGCAGATTGTCCAGCGCCTCCTGCCGGGTGGGTTCGTGGTCCAGCCACAGATCGTCGGCGTAGATGCTGCCCTTGTGGCCGTTGTGCCGCAGACAGAACACACAGGCACAGTCGCACTTGTTGGTGAGGTTGACGTACAGCGCCCCCTCGTACTCATAAGAGATGGTCATCATCCTGCCATCCTCCTCCTTACACAATGGAAAACAGCCGCCGCCCGTTGGCGGTGGTCTGGCGCTCTGCCTCCTCGGTGGAGAGCCCCTTCACCTGGGCCACCGTCTCCGCCATCCGGTAGACATAGCCCGAGTGGTTGCGCCGCCCCCGGAAGGGCTCCGGGGCCATATAGGGCGCGTCGGTCTCCACCAGAATGCGCTCCAGCGGGACAGCCTCCAGCACCTCCAGTGCCTTCCGGGCGTTCTTGTAGGTGACCGGGCCGTCAAACCCCAGATACCACCCCAGCGCCACCAGCTCCCGCGCCATCTCCACACTGCCGGAATAGCAGTGGAACACCCCGGTGACCTCCGGGAACTCCTTCACGATGGCCAGAGAGTCCCCGTGGGCCTCCCGGTCGTGGACAATCACCGGCAGATGGAGCGCCTGAGCCAACTCCAGCTGCCGCCGGAACACATTCTGCTGAAATTCCTTGGGCGGATTGTCCTTCCAGTAGTAGTCCAGGCCAATCTCCCCGATGGCCCGCACCTTGGGGTGGACGGCCAGATCCCGCAGCTTTGCCAGATCTTCATCCATCCAGTTGCCGCAGTCCCCCGGATGGACTCCTACGGCGGCGTAGATATAGGGGTAGCGCTCCGCCAGCTCCACACAGCTCCGGGAGGAGGGCAGATCACAGCCGGGACAGAGTACCAGCTCCACCCCCTGTTCCGGCAGGGCGGTGAGCAGTTCGTCCCGGTCGCTGTCAAAGCGCTCGTCATAGTAGTGGGCGTGGGTATCAAAGAGCATATGGCCTTCCTCCTGCCATGGGCGTCAGTCTCCTGAGTATCATACCCCTCTTTTCCCCGCTTTGCAAGGGAAATGCGGGGTAACTGAGCTCAGACCAGGTGGATGGGGGCGCCATCCAGCCAGGCCCGCAGATTTTCGCACACCAGCACGGCCCGCTTCTCCATGGACTGGGCGGTGGCAAAGGCGGCGTGGGGAGTGGCCAGCACATGGGGTGCGGTGAGCAGGGGATGCTGGGAATCAATGGGAGGCTCCGTCTCAAAGACATCAATCCCCGCCCCCGCCAGCCGCCCGGCGTGGAGGGCGTCGGCCAGCGCGGCGCTGTCCACCACACTGCCCCGGGCGGTGTTGATAAGGAGGGCGGCGGGTTTCATTTTGGCGATGCGCGCCCCATTCATCAGGTGGTGGGTCTCCGCCGTGGCGGGGACATGGAGGGAGACGATGTCGCTCTGCTCCAGAAGAGTGTCCAAATCCACCTGTTCCACCCCCGGGAGGTGCTTTTCCGAGCGGTTGTAGCCCAATACCCGGCAGCCAAAGGCCTGGGCGATGGCGGCTACCCGGCTGCCGATGGCCCCCAGGCCCACCACGCCGAAGGTCTTGCCCTCCAGCTCGAAGCCCACCAGCCCGGCTTTGGTGCCGGAATGGCGGACCGCCTCGTCACACTGGGGGATGTTCCGGGCCAGAGACAGCACCAGACCAAAGACCAGGTCGGCCACCGCCACGGTGGAGTACCCGGCGCAGTTGGAGACGAGAATCCCCCGCTCCCGGCAGTAGTCCAAATCCACATGGTCCACCCCGGTAAAGGCCACATTGATGTACTTCAGCTGGGGGCAGTGCTCCAGCACCGCCCGGCGGTAGGGGAAGTTGGAGAGCACCACCGCGTCCGCCTCCTGAGAGCGGCGGATAAGCTCCGCCGGGTCCTCGCTGCGGGTATCCCAGAGGGTGACTTCCATCCGCCCCGCCACAGCCTCTTTCACCATGGCGGCCAGCTTGTCCTGGGGAATGCCTAAGGGCTCCAAAATGGAAAGTTTCATACACGCGCTCCTTTTTGAAAATGGGTGCGCGGGGGTTATGCTGCCTGCGAGAGTTCGGCCAGCGCCTCTCCCTCGCTGTCGGCGGAAAAGCAAAACCGCCCGGCACTGTCGTATACTTCAATATGTCCGCAGACCCATTTCAGCTCGTAATTCATGAAAGACGCTCCCTTCTCTTGCAGTTGGGTCCAGTGTACCACAAGAGAAGTACCATAAATGGGACTCTATTACTCCTCGTCGGGGACGGGAGTGTTGGAGAGGTCGGAGAGGAACTGCGCCCACGCCTCCGGGTGGCGGACATAGTAGAGGGGGCACTCCTTTCCGGTGACGTCGTAGTGGCGGATGACCTGGCTGTTGTCCAGGTGGTACTCCTCCTGGAGCCAGCGCACCAGGCGCAGCAGAGAGTCGTAAGTAGCCTGAGAGAACTCCCCCTCCTCGTCGGGGTGGCAGCACTCAATGGAGATGGTGTCCACATTGCGCTGGCTGGTGCAGTAGGCAATCTCGTCCAGCGGCACGCACTGGATGATCTCCCCGTCCAGGCCGATGAGGAAGTGGCTGCTGGCGTAGGTCTCCCCACTCTCGGCCAGACCGGCAAAGTAGCTGCGGTTCTGCTCGGCGGTGGTCCCAGGGTTGCCTACATAGTGGACCACCACGCCGGTGACTTCCTCCAAGGGGGTCCCCGGTCGGGAGTAGGGATTGACCTCCAGAAGCTCCTGCTGAATCCAGGAGGGAATATCCGGGGGGGTAGGTTCTGTGTTCCGGCTGCTCAACAGAAGCTGGATACCGCGGATGCCCAGCAGAAGCACCACCACGGCGGCCAGAATAATGGGCAGACGGAGCGGGGGGTAGCGGTGGGGGGAGCGGGTGGGGCGGGCCACCCGCTTGCCGCCCCGGGAATTGGGCTCAATCATGTGGGTTCCTCCTCCCGGCCAAAGGGGACAGGCCGGTGTGATGCCACCATTATAACAAATTTTTCGCCCCGCGTCCCCTTTTTCCGCCCAGTTCTCAGGGGGCAATTTTCCCCGGAACATTGGCCGCAAAAAATCCCCGGAGGGGCGGAAATCCGCCCCTCCGGGGATGGAATGCGAGGGAGAACGGCTTAATAGCCAAAGCCGAAGGGCCAATTGAAGTAGTAGCCGCTGTTGCCGCCATTTTGCTGCTGCTGCTGAGCGGCCTGCTGGCGCTGCTGGGAGAGCTCATCCTTCAAATCGCTGAGGGCGTCCTGGCGCTCCTGGTTGTCCTCGTCCAGGGTGACGGTCACATCCTGCTTGGCGCCGTCCCGGTAGAGGGTAAAGGTGACGGTGTCGCCCGCCTTCTTGTCCTGAATGGCGGTTTTCAGCGCGTCGGAGGAGTCCACCTCCGTGCCGTCCACGGCGCAGATGATGTCGCCCTGCTGGATGCCGGCCTTGTTGGCGCAGGAGCCATCCAGCACGCCCTCCACATAGGCGCCGGCGGGGACACCGTACTGGGTGGCGGCGGAGGACACGTCGGTCATCAGGATGCCCACATTGGGCTTGCCGGTGACATAGCCGTGCTCAATGATATCGGTAATCATGTCCTTTACGTCATTGATGGGGATGGCGAAGCCCAGACCCTCAATGCTGGCCTTGGAGGAGGAGCCGCTGCTGGAGAGCTTGGCGGAGGTGATGCCCACCACTTCGCCGTAGGAGTTGAAGAGGGGGCCGCCGGAGTTGCCGGAGTTGATGGCGGTGTTGGTCTGGAGCATGTTCATGGTCTCACCCTCGCTGGTGGTGACGGTACGGTCCTTGGCGGAAACCAGACCGTCGGTGAGGGACCAGGTCAGCTCACCCAAGGGGTTGCCGATGGTGTACACCGGCTCGCCCACTACCAGGGCGTCCGAGTCGCCCAGGGTGACGGCGTGGAGGCCGGTGGCCTCAATTTTCAGAACGGCGATGTCGTTGTCGGCCTCGCCGCCCACCAGCTTGGCGTCGTAGCTGGTGCCATCCACAAAGGCCACCTTAATGGAGGTAGCGCCCTTGATGATATGGTAGTTGGTGACGATGTATCCGTCGGAGGAGATGATAAAGCCGGAGCCGGCGGCGGCGCCCTGAACGGGGAAGCCGTAGGTGTTGGTGTCCACCAGCTCGGTGGTGATGCCCACGCAGGCGTCTACATAGGTGGCGTAAATCTGGGAGGCGGACATGGCCTGGCCGGACTGGACACTGGTAGTGTCCACGTTCACCGGCTCATGGGTGCCCTCGTAGATGGTGGTCTGGTCGCCCTTCTGGGTCAGGTACCAGATGCCGCCGCCCCCGGCCAAGCCGCCCAGCAGGGCACAGCACAGGCTCAGCGCCACAATCTTGGCCGCCCCGCCCTTCTTTTTCTTCTTGGGGGGCTGGGGCAGGCCGCCCTCCGGCACCTCCCAGGGGTTGTTCTGAACGTGAAAGTCATGACTCTCTATGGGTCTGCCGGAGAGGTGGCTGGAATCCTCATTCCGGTTGGGATCGTAATTGCCGTAGTACATACAAGTCGCTCCTTTTTCCTGGTGTTCCTCTTGAAGTGCCTTTAGAATAAACGGAAAATATGTCTAAAGCGTGAAGAAACTTCACATGTTTTTTGAATTTGTTTCGCCGCCCGGACGATTGTGGAAAAAGGCCCACAGATCCCCCGCTGCCAGACGCAGATCGGCTATGGTATTGTGGAATACCCCCAGGCGGACGATGTTGATGATTACTAGGAACACCACCGGCCCCAGCACCATCCCCAAAACGCCCCCCACGCGCATTCCCACATAGATGCTGACGAGGGACAGGATGGGAGAGAGGCCGGTCTGGTCCCCCACCGCCTTGGGCTCGCCCACCCGACGGAAGAGGGCCACCACCCCCCAGATCACCATCAGCTCCACCGCATGGCGCACATCCCGTGTGACCAAATCAATTACCGCCCAGGGCACCAGCACTGTGCCGGAGCCCAGAATGGGGATGAAGTCCAGCACCGCCAGCAAGAAGGCCAGCAGCAGGGCATAGGGCTGTCTGATGAGGATGAAGCCGATGAGCAGGATAAAGAATACCCCCACCGAGAGGATAAACTCCGCCTTCACATAGCCGCCGAAGGCGCTCACCGCAGCGGCGCGGACCTCCGAGAGAAGGTGGCGCACCGGCTCGGGCAGGCGGTGGGTGGCCAGATAGCGCAGGCGGGGGTAGTCGGCGGTGATGAAATAGGAGCCCATCAGGAACACCACTGCCGCCACCGCAAAGGAGGGCACCGACGAGGCCACATCCGCCGCGCCGCTGGCCAGTGTGCGCACCAGAGAGGGCAGCGTATCAGAGAACCAGTCCAGCAGGTCTACCCCCAGATTGGTGAGCGCCTCCTGAGCGGATGCGCCCAGCTGGGCGGGAAAGAGGGTGAAGAGCCGCTGGAAGAAGAGATTCACCGCGTCCACGGTGGCGCTCAGTTCCGCCTCCAGCGACTCCCAGTTGGCCACCAGAGCGGCAGTCTCTTCCGCGATGTTCCACACAAAGACGGTGATGACGCCGCCCACCACCGCCAGAATGAACAGAATCAGCAAAATGGAGATGAGCTTGCGGGAGATGCCCAGCCGCTGGTGGAGGGTGCGCACCAGGGGGTTCAGGAGCCAGGCGGTGCACAGCGCCAGGAAAAAGGGCATCAGCAGGGAGAAAAGGGGTAGGCCCACCCGTGTCAGGAGCAGCCAGGCCAGCCCCACCAAAGCCAGACGGACACTCAGACGTATCCACAGCCTGCCCCGTTCCCGCCAGGATAATTCCTGTGCTTCCATAAAATCAGTTCCTCCTTCGTTGCGCGTTGTGGCAGTGAGGCCAGTATAGCACGCGGACAGCCGGAAAGGAGGACTATTTTATGAATTTTTTACTGGAGGCCCAGAAAAACCTGCCCCGCGGCCCGGGCAAAGCAGCGCGCCGCCCGCAGCGCCTCCTGGAGGGTGTTGCCGTGGGTCCCCACCTCCACCAGAAGGGAGCCGGGGGACAGCTCCTGATTGTACACGGAGCCGCGCAGCGTGATGGGCCGGGCCAGCGTGGGATAGAGGGTATCCATGCTCTTTTGAATCCTCAGAGCCAGCGCCAGATTCTGCTGCCAGTTGGGGTGGCCGGAGCCGCTGCCCAGCACCAGCATGACCTGGGCGGTCTTTTCCCCATCCACGGTGGTCACCGCCTTGTAGACGGTGCCGTCGCTCCCCACCAGAGCGTCCCGGTGGATGTCCAGAATGAGGCGGATGGAGGGGTATTCCGCCAGATAATTCTCCACCGCTGCCCCCGAGCGGGTGTAGGCCCCATTATATTGGGGATAGTCATAGAGGGTGCGGTCGTGGAGTACCGTGAGGCCCATCTCGGTAAACACCTCCGCCATCTCGTCCCCTACCCGCACCACGTTGTAATTCTCATCCAGGGTGCGGGAATTGCCGTCGCTGGGGGTGTACACGTCCTCCCCGTCGGGGGTATACGCCTCCGAGCCGTGGGTGTGGATGAGCAGGATTTGGGGGCCGGAGTCGGGCAGGGTGATATTCACCCCCGCCGCCCACGCCGCTGCCATGTCCACCGACAAATTGGTGCGGTTGTAGAGGTAGAGGCCCTGCGTCTCCTCATAGCCCTCTCCCCCGCTGACCACCAGCGTCCGCTCCACCACCGAGGAGCTGTCTGTGCTGGGGGCGGGGGTTTCGCTCTCCTCGGGTGCGGCATCGGGGGCGGGTGTTTCTTCCTGGGGCAGCAAATCCAGGGTGGTACCCTCCTCCGGCTCCTCCACCCCCGCCCCGGACAGCCCCTGCCGCAGCAGGGCGGACTGGTCCACCACCAGACGCTCCCACAAATCCAGCTCGTCCATCACGCCGCCCTGGCCCGCCGCTGCCCCCAGCTCCGAGCGGAGCAGGGCCGCTACCACATCCGGCTCCTCCCCCAGAGACAAGAGAGCCTGTCCCACCTGTCCCCCCGCCCCGGCCAGCAGCGCCAATACCGCCAGTGTGGCCAGGAAAAAGGCGGCGCACCGCCGGAGCAGCCGCAGCCACTGAATCCCTTGACGTCCCATATGGACACATCCTTTCTCTTCCGCGTCTTGCTCCCATCCTATGCGCCGGAGGGCCGGGGCAGACCAAAAAAGCGCGGTATGCCGGAGAAGGGGGCCGGGAGCGCTTGACTTTTCTACGGTTTCCGATATAATAGCGGCGAGTATAAGTTTTAGGCCGGGATAACTGGTCATTTTTGGCCGAGAAAGGAAGAAAAACGTCTATGATCCGTATTGTGACTGACAGCACCAGCGACCTCTCGCCCCAGCGCGCCGCCCAGCTGGGCGTGGAGGTAGTGCCGCTGGCCGTCCACTTTGGGGAAGAATCGTTTTTGGACGGCGTGGAGATGACCAAGGAGGCGTTCTATACCCGTCTGGCGGGAGTGGAGACTTTGCCCACCACCTCCCAGGTTCCGCCGGAGACCTTCATCCAGACCTTCCGCCGCATCCGGGAGGAGGGGGACGAGGTGCTGGGGCTCTTCATCGCCGGGGCCATGTCCGGCACCTGCCAGTCGGCCCACATCGCCCGTGAGGTGGTGGACGAGGACCACATCGCCATTGTGGAGACGGGTACCGTCACCTTTGGGCTGGGCCTTCTGGTGGAGGTGGCCTGCCGCCTGCGGGACCAGGGCCTCTCCCTCTCCGAGCTGTCCGAGCGGCTGGGGGAGCTGGCCGGTCGCATCCGCCTGCTGGCGGTAGTGGACACCCTGAAATACCTCAAGATGGGGGGACGCATCTCTGGGGCCACCGCAGTGGTGGGGGGTATTCTGGGTATCACCCCCATTATCACCATTGAGAACGGCCTGGTGGAGTCGGTGGGAAAGACCCGGGGCCGCAAGGCCGGGTTCCAGTTCATCCAGAAGTGGCTCCAGGAGAAGGAGGCCCCCGACACGTCCCTGCCGGTGACCTTCGGCCACTCCAATTCCCCCAAGGCGCTGGAGGAGTGTATGGCCTTCTTTGGGCCGCAGCTGGCCGGGGCTGACCTGCTGCCCAGCGACATCGGCGCGGTGGTGGGCACCCATGTGGGGCCGGGTGCGGTGGGCCTGGCGTATTTTGTGCAGAAGTAAGGAAAAAAGCCGCAGGATTCATCCCTTTTTGGGGGCTGGTCCTGCGGCCTTTCTTGCGTTGCATAGATTGGGGAATGGGTGTATACTGAAAACCATTGTGCCCGCTGGTTTGAGCCGGGGCTGGGAAAGGGAGAATGTGCATGAGTTTGTGGGAACTGTTTCTTATCGCGGTGGGGCTGTCCATGGACGCCTTTGCCGTGTCCATCTGCAAGGGGCTCTCGGTGGGGCGGGTACGCCCCGGCCACGCCCTCACCGCCGGGGTGTGGTTCGGCGGGTTTCAGGCCCTGATGCCCCTGCTGGGCTGGGCGCTGGGCACCCGCTTCCAGGCCCTCATCACCAATGTGGACCACTGGATTGCCTTCCTGCTGCTGGGTTTTATCGGGGGCAGCATGGTGTGGGAGTCCTTCCGGGGCGAGGAAGAGGAAGTGGATGCCTCCTTCTCCCCCCGCACTATGTTCCCGCTGGCGGTGGCCACCAGCATTGACGCCCTGGCGGTGGGGGTGACCTTCGCGTTTCTCCAGGTGGACATTGTCCCCGCGGTCAGCTTTATTGGGGTGACGACTCTGGTCTGCTCGGCGGTGGGTGTCTATTTGGGCGGCGTTGTGGGAGAGCGCTTCCAGGCCCGGGCCAAGCTCTTTGGCGGAGTGGTGCTCATTGTCATGGGCTGTAAAATCCTTCTGGAGCATTTGGGTATTTTGAAGCTCTGAAAACAGCGTTGTTTCGTTTTTCCCGTCCAAGGCGGGAAGGTTTTGCGCTCGCCGCGCGGGCCGCTTACTCAGCGGGAGCACCGCTTTCTTTGCCAAAGAAAGCGGTGGGAAAGAAAGCGCAGAGGGGGCGCTGCCCCCTCTGCACTCCCCCCAATGCGCAACCGGGCTAGATTTCTACTGCGGAGAAATTGCGCCGGTGCGGTGCCATTTGCACCAGGCTTACCGCCTATGAGGGGAGCGTTGTACTGCCATGCAAGACAGGTAGCCGCAAAGACTGGAGGTCCGCACCCACAAAATGGGGCGGCCCCCGAAAAAGGCCGCCCTTTTGGAGGGGAGTGGAGAGGGGAACGAGAAGTTCCCCTCTCCGCCTTTTCTTTCCCCGGTTTCTTTTCCGCGAAAAGAAATCGGGTCCCCGCTGGATAAGCGGCCCGCGCGGCGAGCGCAACCCCTCCCGGCCTAGCCGGGGCAGAACGCCCACGCAAAAACAGTCAGATTACTGATGGTCCGCGCCGGTGAGGTAGTTGTAGAACGCCAGATTCACATAGAGGTCCACCGGCTCCACTTTCAAGCTGGGCGCCTTCTCCTTGACCACCTTGGCGATGGCGTCCCCGCCGTCCACGGTGGAGAAGGGGTGGATGGTGTAGGCGCCGTTGCGCACCACATTGTCCACGATGTGCACAAAGTTCTCCTTGTCACTCATGGGCACGGTGGAGGTGTACAGGGGCTGCCACCACGCGCCCTCCAGCAGAGGCACAGTGGGGTTGCCGTTCTCGTCGGTGTTGCTGTCCCACTTCTTGGCATACTGGCCCACAATGGCGTCGAACGCCTCCTTGTCCGCCACCGTGTCAAACTCCAGCTTCATGTCATACTCCGTGGCGTAGCACAGCCAGCGGCCGCCGTCAATGGGCTTGAGCTCATAGGTGGGGGTGGACTCAATCTGGGTGGGGTCGCCCCACTCCACCAGGTACTCATAGATGGAGGTCTTGGGCTCCAGCTGCACCTTGGCGTCCAGCCCCTCGCTGTTCAGAAGGGCGATGAGCTGCACCGCGTGGGTGATGTCGCTGTGGCCATATTGCAGGGTATAGCTGGGCAGGAAGCGAGCGTCATACCCATCATACTTCAGGTTGTAGCCAGTGGAGGCCCCGGCAATCACCAGCTCCGCGCCCAAATCGGACAGGGTGGCGTCATCAAAGAGGCCGAAGGAGGCCCAGGCGGACTGGAGCTTCTGATAGATGTCGCTGTCACTGGCGTTGCCCAGGTAGTTGCGGCCCTGGCCGGAGATTTCCACCGCATTCATGAGGATGGTGGTGGCGGTATCGCCGTTCACCGCGCCGCCAAAGTCCCAGGTGGAGGAGGCCAAAGAGCTGTCCAGCGCAGCAGCCACATAGCCGGCGTAGGCGTCGCTCACACCGGTGACGCCGTAGGCGGCCAGACGCTCGGCGGCCTTGCCGGTATCCGGCTCGGCGGTGTAGGTGAGGGCCAGCTCCTCCAGCCCAGCGGCGGACACTGCACCGGCCACCGCCTCGGCGAGGGTAAAGGTGCCGCTGCCATTGGTCTTGTTGGTGCCGCCGATTTTCTCCAGAGCGGCGTTGAAGCTCTCCCGGGAGAGGGTTCCCGTCAGGGGGGAGATGCCGAAGTAGGTCTGGAGATACTCCCCATCCTTGGAGTCGGCAGTGTTCTCACTGAGGTGGACGGAAGAGGTGGAGCCGTCCCAGGCCACGTTCACCCCCAGCGCCTCTCCCATGGCGCGCACCGGCAGATAGGTGGTGCCCTCGCTGACGAATACGCCGGTGGGGTTCCCCTTGGAGTCCACCGGGGTGATGGACTGGTCGGCGACATAGAGGTCGATGTCGGTGTTCACCGTAAAGGTCTTTTGCACCAGAGCAGCTCCGGCGGGGAGGGCCAGCCCAGCCGCCAGAGAGGCAGCCAGCAGGCCGCCCATGAGAGGTTTCGACATGTGTTTCATAAAATTCCTTCCTTTCTTTTCCCAGCCGCCCGCAGGCAGCATTGCCACACAACACCGGAGAAGTTAGCGCTTGCCCTTGTCGTAAATCTCACCCAAAGCCCGGGGCGCCCGGTTGCTCTTGGAGAAGAAAATCAGCAGAAGCAGGGTAATGAGATAAGGCAGGGTCATAAAGAGGTCGGAGAAGGCGGAGGGGAGGCCCAGCACCTGGGTGAGGGCAAATCCGCCGGAGCGGGCCAGTCCGAAGATGAGGCACGCCCCCAGGGTGGGCATAATCTGCCAGTTACCGAAGATGAGCGCAGCAATAGCCAGGTAGCCATACCCCATGTAAATGGAGGGGGAGAACTGGGCGGAGATGGAGTAGGCAAAGCAGATGCCGCCCAGACCGGACAGAGCGCCGGACACCATCACCGCGCCGAAGCGCACCCGGCCAACCTCCACACCGGCGGCGTCCACCGCATGGGGGTTGTCGCCGCAGGCCCGCAGGTGCATCCCGAAGCGAGTCTTGTAGAGCACATACCAGGCCACCAGGGCCACCACCACAATTACCAGCTCAAAGGGATAAATGTTGGTAAACACCGCACCCACCACAGGGATCTGGGAGATACCGGGCACTGAGAAGCGGGTGGAGGTGGTCAGCACAAACTTGTTGGAGGGCGCGCCGAACACCGTGGCGTTGAGCTGGCTGGTGAGGAAGGTGGTCAGCGCGGTGGCCAAAATGTTGATGACCACACCGCTGATGACCTGATTGGCCTTGAACTTCACGCACAGCACTGCGTGAATGAGGGAGTAAATCATGGCCCCCAGCATGGCAAACACCATGGCGATGAACATAGGCGCCTGACTGCCCGCGGCAAACATGCCGGACACCAGAGTGGCGGCCAGCGCACCGCTGAACGCGCCCATACCCTGAAGGCCCTCAATGGCCAGGTTGGTCACGCCGCTGCGTTCGCTGTAAATGCCGCCGATGGCCATAATAAAGAGGGGCAGAGCAAAGGAGAGGCCGTCAATAATCATGGTATTCAAGATGGTCATGCCTGCTCCCCCTTTCCTTGGGCGGAAGTACTCTGGGCCAGCGCGTCCCGGGCGCGCTGGCGGCTGCGGTTGATGAGATAGCTGAAGAACGCCCCGCAGGCGGCGAAGAGAAGAATGAGGCCGGTAATAAGGGAGCTGATCTCCTGCCGCACCCCCACGGTGGAGCTCATATAGGTGCTCCCCTTGTCAATGACGGTGATGAGGAAGGAGGAGAAGATAATGCCAATGGGGTTGGAGTTGCCCAGCAGGGACACCGCGATGGCGTCAAAGCCGGTGGAGATGAGCACATCGGGCTGGATGGAGCCGTAGTAGCCCAGGTAGTAGGTCACACCGGCCAGACCAGCCAGCGCCCCCGACAGGGCCATGGTCACCACCAGATTGCGCCCCACATTGATGCCCACATAGCGGGCAGCCTTGGGATTGGCGCCAATGGCGCGGAACTCAAAACCCAGGCGCATTTTCTGGAAGAGGAACTGGACCAGCACCACCGCCACAAGGGCCAGCACAATGCCCAGCGGAATCTCCATCTTCAAATCTCCCACCGGCGTGTCCATGAGGGAGAGGCGGGCGGAGGCGTTGATGGCCTTGGACTGGCGGGAAACCGGGTCCGCCAGGTAGTATTTGATGACGAAGCTCCCGGCGTAGCGGAAGATGTAGTTGAGCATGATGGCGGAGACCACCTCATTGATGTTCCACTTGTGCTTCAAAAAGCCGATGAGGGCGGCCACCGCCGCGCCCACCGCCATACCGATGATCACCACCAGAGGCTTGGCCACCACAGCAGGCAGGTCGGAATAGCCCACCGTCACCGTGGCCACCAGACCGGAGAGCAGCATCTGGCCGGACACACCGATATTGAAAAGGCCCGACTTGAAGGCCACCGCCACCGACAGGGAGGCAAAGAGCATGGGGGTCCAGGCGTTGACCAGGCTCATAAAGTCGGTGAGCATACTCTTTTTGCCCGCGTAAGAGGCCTTGGGCAGCAGGCCGGAGCCCTGGAGGAAGCTGGTGAAGGCCACCAGCGGGTTCTTGCCCAGAATCAGGAGCACCACCGATCCGGCCAGGAGGCTCAGCACAATGGCGAAGAGGGGGATGGAGATGCGCTGGCGCTTCTCATCTCCCATGAGGAAGAGAAAGCCCCGCTTGAGCGGATTAACCTTCATGCTGCTTCACCCCCATCATAAACTGGCCCACCTCATTGGTGGTCAGGCTGTCCGCCGGTGCGGTCTTTAAGAGCTCGCCGTTGTAGATGACGCCGATGGTGTCCGCCAGGGCCATAATCTCATCCAGCTCCAGGGAGATGAGCAGCACGGCCCGGCCTTTGTCCCGCTCCGCCAGAATCTGGCGGTGGATGTTCTCAATGGCGCCGATGTCCAGGCCGCGGGTGGGCTGGACAAAAATCATCAGGGCGCAATCCTGGTCAATCTCCCGGGCGATGATGGCCTTTTGCTGGTTGCCGCCCGACATGGAGCGCACCACGGTCTGAACCCCCTGGCCGCTGCGGATGTCGTAGCGGTCAATGAGCTCCTTGCCGTAGCGCAGGAATTCCGCCCGGTTCAGGATCCCCCGGTTGCAGAAGGGGGCGCGGTAGTAGTTTTTCAGACCCAGGTTGTCCGCCAGATCAAAGTCCAGAATAAGGCCCACGCTCTGCCGGTCCTCGGGGATGTAGGCCACACCGGCCTCCTCCCGCTCCCGGACGGTGGCGTGTGTGATGTCCTGCCCGGAGAGGGTGATGCTGCCCTCTTCGGCCTCCAGCATTCCGGCGATGGCGTCGGCAATCTCGGTCTGTCCGTTGCCGGACACACCGGCAATGGCAAAGACCTCGCCCCCCCGGACGGAGAAGGACACGTCCTTTACCACCGGGAAGTGGTCGGCGTTCTTCACGGTCAGGTGGGAAACCTTCAGTACCTCCGGCCCGAAGTTGGCCGGGTTCTTCTCCACCGTCAAGTCCACCTCACGGCCCACCATCAGATTGGCCATGGTCTGGGTAGAGGTGGAGGGCACGTCCAGCACGTCAATGAGGCGGCCCCGGTTGAGGATGGCGCAGCGGTCGGCCACCTGTTTAATCTCCTCCAGCTTGTGGGTAATGAGGATGATGGTCTTGCCGCCGTCCCGGAGGTTGCGGATGATTTGGAGCAGGAAGTCAATCTCCTGGGGGGTGAGCACTGCGGTGGGCTCGTCAAAAATGAGGATTTCCGCCTCACGGTAGAGCATTTTGAGGATTTCCACCCGCTGCTGGGTGGACACGTTTACATCCTCAATTTTCTGGGTAGGGTCCACCTCCAGCCCGTAGCGGGCGGACAGCTCCGCAATGCGCTTATTGGAGCCCTTGATGTCCACCACCGGCAGGATTCCGCCCAGGCGCACCTTGGGCTCAATGCCCAGAATAATGTTTTCCGCGATGGTGTAGTTCTGCACCAGCTTGAAGTGCTGGTGCACCATGCCGATGTTCAGGCGGGTGGCATAGTTGGGGGAGGAGATGTGCTCCTTCTTGCCCCGCACATAGATCTCGCCCTCATCCGGCTCATACATCCCGAAGAGCATACTCATCAGGGTGGATTTTCCCGCGCCGTTTTCCCCCAGGAGGACGAAAATCTCCCCCTTTTTGATTCCCAGGGAGATGTCGTCGTTGGCGACAATTCCGGGGAAGCGTTTGGTAATGTGCCGCATTTCCACAATGTACTCGTCCGACATCCGCATCACGCTCCTTCTCGTATCTGATGTCCGGTGTGCTCATCCAGCGCCGGACATCACTTCCGCCGCCGGATCAGCACCCATCCCAAACGAGGAAAGGGGGCGCGCCGAAGCGTTTCGGTATCGCGCCCCCCTCCCAGACAGGTCTCTTTATGGAGTGGTCAGGTCTGTTTTGTCCCGAACCCGGCGATTAGAGGCCGGGGAAGTCGTCGGGGGTGTAGCCGTTGAAGTTGGAGGCGGGCTTGATGGTGCCGTCCTTCACCTTGGGATACAGCTCATCCAGCATGGAAATGGTGTCAGCGCTCATCTGCTGGCGGCCCTCCTCGGAGACATAGCCGGTGGAGTCGGTGTCAGCATACAGGGTGTAGTTGCCGCCCTTGAAGCTGCCGTCCACAATGGCGTTGAGCTGGCGCTCCACGTTGACAGCCATGTTCTTGAGCACGGAGGTGAGGATGATGTTGGAGTCGCCGTTGGCGCCGTCGTCATACTGGTCCACGTCGCAGCCGATGACCATGGCAGCGCCATTGGACTCCTTGGCGGCGGTGAACACACCGTTGCCGGAGGCGCCGGCGGCCACAAAGATGACGTCCACGCCCTGCTGGATGAGGGCATTGCCGATGACCTTACCGGTGGCCTCATCGCTGAAGTTGCCGGAGTAGTTGCCGCCCACGTTGGCGCCGGTCACGTCAGTACCGGCGTAGGAGGGCAGCTCCACCACCTCAGCGGTGGCGCCCAGGTTCTTGCTGGCGTAGTTCACGCCGGACTCAAAGCCGTACTGATAGTTGACGTTGGAGGGGTAGGCCACACCGTTGACCACGGCCACCTTGCCGGTCTTGGTCTCCAGAGCGGCGGCCACACCAGCGAAGAAGCCGCTCTCCTGCTCGGCAAACTGCATGGCGTAGACGTTCTCCACCTCGACCTCGTTGCCCTCAGCGTCGCTGGGGAAGGAGTCCACCAGGATGAACTTCTTCTCGGGGTTTTCCTCGGCCACGGTGGCGATGCCGGCGAACTGGAAGCCGGTGCACACCAGCACGTCATAGTCCGCCACAATGTCGGCCACGGTCTGAGCCGCGGCGGAGGGGTCGCCGGTGGGCTCCTGGACGGGAGTCACGGTGTCGATGTTGCCGCGGGACTCAATGAAGCTGACAATGCCGTCGTAGTTATTCTCATTGAAGGAGCCGTCGTCCACGGTGTTGGGGCTGGTGACAATGGCAATCTTCATCCCCTGGGCATCGCCGCCGCCCTCTCCGCCGCTGCTGCTGGGGGAGGTGGACTGGGTGGTCTGACCGCTGGAGCAGGCAGCCAGAGACAGGGTCATGCCGAGGGACAGGCCCAGAGCAATCAGCTTTTTGAACTTCATTGTTGTTTCCTCCTTAGAATCTTGTTCCTGAAGGCCACCGGGACTTGGCCCGGGCTTCTATCCATAATCATACTATGTTTTGCCGCAATTGAATAGATTGGATTTGAGCAAAATCCAGCAAGGACGCAAATTTCTTCGCACAATTTTTCCTAGATTCGTCTTTTTGTCCACAATCTGTTAATTTTCAGATTGGAACAGTTGAGCCAGGGACTGAGTATAGGGGGGATAGCAGATACCCTTCTCGGTGACGATGCCGGTGATGAGGGTGTGGTCGGTCACGTCAAAGGCGGGGTTGTAGCACTTGACCTCCGGGAGGGCCATGGGCTCGGCGTAGAACTTCTCCCGGATCTCCTTCTGGTCCCGCAGCTCAATCTCAATGTCGTCCCCCGTCTTACAGGAGAGGTCAATGGTGGAGGTGGGGCCCAGCACATAGAAGGGGATGCCGTAGTGCTTGGCCAGAATGGCCACGCCGCTGGTGCCAATCTTGTTGGCCGCGTCGCCGTTGGCGGCTACCCGGTCACAGCCCACCAGACAGGCGTTAATCCAGCCGTTTTTCATCACAATAGAGGCCATGTTGTCACAGATGAGGGTGACATCAATGCCGCCCTTTTGCAGCTCATAGGAGGTGAGGCGGGCGCCCTGGAGCAGAGGCCGGGTCTCGTCGGCAAAGACCTTGAAGTTCATGCCCCGCTCCTTACCCAAGAACAGGGGGCCCAGGGCGGTACCATAGCGGGAGGTGGCCAGCGGTCCGGCGTTGCAGTGGGTCAAGATGCCGTCCCCATCCTTGAGCAGGGTGAGGCCATACTCGGAAATGGCCCGGCACATCTGGATGTCCTCCTGGTGGATGGCCTTGCACTCCTGCTCCAACAGCTTGAGGATCTCCTCTACCGGCTCGCCAGCGTGGTTGGTGACCACCCGCTCCATCCGGTTGAGGGCCCAGCTCAGATTCACCGCCGTGGGGCGGGAGGAATTGAGATACTCCTTGAGCTCGTGGAAGCGCCGGGCAAAGGCGTCATAATCCCGCTCGTCCATCTGCCGAGCCAGCACATACATGCAGTAGCCTGCACAGATGCCGATAGCGGGCGCGCCCCGCACCCGCAGGAGCAGAATGGCCTCATACATCTCCTCCGGGGTGCGGAGGGTCAAATACTCAGTGCGGTTGGGCAGCTGGGTCTGGTCCAGGATGGTCACGCTGCTCCCATCCTCCGCCAGGCGGATATTGTCAATATGGGTGACCTGCTGAAGCTGGTCATTCATGGGAATGCACTCCTTTCTGTTGGACGGGGTTCACGGTTTCAAGGGCATCGTCTCCAGAACGGCCACCCCCTGAGCCTGGAGGTATTCCCGCCAGTCGGGCTCCTCCAGGGTGTCAAGAATGACGGTCTGAACAAAATTCAAGTGGCAGATGCGGAAAAAATGGCTGTGGTCCAGCTTGGTCTTGTCCACCGCCAGACAGCGCCGGGCGCTGTGCTGGAGCATGAGGCGGCGCAGATGGCCAATCTCACTGCTGCCGTCGGTGACTCCCTCCGTCCGGCTCAGCCCCTGGCAGGAGACAAAGGCCAAATCGGCGTAGTGCTGGTCCACCATCTCCAGGGCGATGGGGCCGGTGAAGCACTGGTTTTTCTGGTCCAGCTCCCCGCCGGTGAGAATGAGTTTTCCCGCGCCGCCGTCCGCGTAGAGCTGGGCAATCTGGAGCGAGTGGGTGAGAATGGTGATGTCGTCCCGCTCCAGCAGCGCCCGGGCGATGGCAAGGCAGGTGGTGCTGGCATCCAGGAAGAGGGTATCACCCCGCTGGACCAGCGCGGCGCACACCTGGCCGATGGACTCCTTCACCTCGGTGAGCAGCCCCTCCCGGATGCTGGCGTACACCTCGTTTTTCACGCCCTCCCGGATGTAGGCCCCGCCATAGGTCTTGATGAGCAGCCCCGCCTCCTCCAGGCTGGCCAAATCCTTGCGGATGGTCTCCCCAGAGACAGAGAAGCGCCGGCACAAATCCTTGACCAGCACGCTCTTGTTCTGCCGCACCAGGGCGGCAATCTCCTCCCGGCGCTCCGGGGCCAGCAATCCACCCGCCTCCGCGGCCGGGCGCCCCACGGTCAGTTCCCCCGGCGGGCCGCCAGCCCGGTGCAAATCCAGTTCCTCATCTCCCGCGCTCCTTTCGCCCTTCCCGGGCTTGGAATTCCAAGCAAATCCAGGCAAGGCTTCGCCCATTTTCTTGTGTTTTCTTGCATTCTATCATAAGAGTGATCAAATGACAACCCGAAACCGGCAACTTTTCGCACAAAACAGACGAAAGAACTGGAACAATTAGGAAAGCAGGAGAACGGGGGCTGTGCTGTCTCTCTATTGGGAGTAGACGCACACACCTCCCACATAGGTGCGCAGCACCCGCGCCTCCCGCAAGGTCTCCAGGGGAATGGTGAGGAGGTTGCGGTCCAGCACCACAAAATCCGCCAGCATTCCGGGGCGCAGCTGGCCCTTGCGGTGTTCTTCCCCGGCGGCGTAGGCGCTGCCCGCCGTGTAGGCATAGAGGGCCTGTTCCACCGAAACCGCCTCGCTGGGCAGGAAGGGGCCCCGCCCCTGAAAATCCCGGCGGGTCACCGCGCAGTAAATCCCATCCAGGGGCCGGAAGGGCTCCACCGGGCAGTCGGTCCCAAAGGCCAGGGGAATTCCCTGAGCCGCCATACTCCCCCAGGCATAGGCCCCCGCCAGACGCGCCTCCCCCAGACGGGCGGGCGCGATGTGCATATCGCCGTTGAGGAACACCGGCTGCACGAGGGCGCTCACCTCCAGCTCTTCCATCCGCCGGAGCTGGTTTGCCGTCATCACCTGACAGTGGACTAGGCCGTGGCGGGGATGGAGCCAGGGACAGCGCTCTTGGGCCCGCTGGAAGGCGGTGAGGGCCATCTCCGCGCCGCCGTCTCCAATGGCGTGGATGTCCACCGGGAAGTTGTGGCGGTGGGCGGTCTCCACCAGGGCGTCCAGCTCCTCCTGCCGGTAAATGGGGATGCCCCGGTTGCCGGGGTCGTCGGCATAGGGCGCCTGGAGATAGGCGGTGCGCGCCCCCAGAGAGCCGTCGGCCAGCAGTTTCACGGCGGAGATGCGGAAGTTGTCGCTCCCCCCAAAGCGCTCCATCCCCCGGCGGAAAAAGTCCTCCAGCGTCTCCCGCTCGGTGAGCAGCGCCTGTTCCCCCATGCGCAGCTTCAGCCGTCCACGCTCTGCCAAGTTCCGCAGCCCCTCCATCAGGGCATAGGGGTCCTCGTCGGGCGCGTACTTGAAGTCGTCGCTCTGGATGCTGGTCAGCCCCTCCGCCAGCAGGTCGTGCTGGGTCTGCACCATCTCATCCAGCAGTTGGGGCAGGGAGAGGGAGGGCAGCGCCCCCTTCACATCGTCCAGCAGGTTTTCCTTTAAAACGCCGGTGGGCTCCCCGGTTTCATCCAGCTCCAGAAAATCGCCATACGCTCCGGCATTCTCCCGTGTAATGCCCAATTTCTCCAACCCTAAGGAGTTCACCACCCCCACATGGAAGCACCCCCGCAGGATGAGAATGGGTACCTCCCAGCTCACCGCATCCAAATCTTGTCGGTTGGGGAAGCGGCGGCAGTCGGTAAACTGCTCCTGATTCCACCCCTCTCCCATCAGCCAGCGGCCGGAAGCGGGGGAAAGCTCCGGCAGACGCTCCCGCAGCCGCTCCTGGACCTGAGCCAAAGAGACAGCATGAAAGAGGTCCACGGACTGGCGGGCCTTTACCAGGTGCAGAACATGCATGTGGGAGTCATGAAAGCCGGGAAGCACAGAGCGCCCCTCCAAGTTGAGTTCCTCCACGGGCTCCTGGGAGAAGGTGCGCACAAAGGCCCGGGCCTCTTCCTCCTCCCCCACATAGGCAAAATACGCCCCATCCACCACCGCCGCCCGGGCCAGAGGCCGGGCGGGGTCCATGGTGGCCAGGACGCCGTTGGTCAACAGCAGCATACGTTATTCTCCTTTCGCCCCATGCAGCCCGTTTACAAGCTCCGACGGGAAAATCCTGCGTTCGGGTCTTTTCGCGGCGCTTGGGGTGCGCTATAATACCAGTTGCCATTTGGTAGTTTGATGCGACGGCTCGCCGTCACCGCAGGAGGCTGTAACAGCATGGAATACAATTTCACCCAGATTTTAGACCGCAGGGGGCAGGACGCTCTGGCGGTAGAGGCGGAGGAATATCTTCGGGGCAAGGGCCCGGACGGCCAGAATGTAACCATACGGGAGGGCTTTTCCCCCATTCCCATGTGGGTGGCGGATATGAACTTCGCCACCGTCCCCACCGTCCAGGAGGCCATCATCCGCCGCGCCCAGCACCCTACGTTTGGCTATTTCCGCACCCGGCAGGAGTACTATGACTCCATCATCCGCTGGCAGGAACAGCGCAACGGCGTCACCGGCCTGACGGCAGAGTGCATCGGCTATGAAAACGGCGTGCTGGGCGGGCTGGTCAGCGCCGTCAATGTGCTGTGCTCCAAGGGGGACAAGATTCTGGTCCACTCGCCCACCTACATCGGCTTTACCGGCAGTCTCACCAACAACGGCTACCGCATTGTCCACAGCCCCCTCCGGCGGGACGAGGCCGGGGTGTGGCGGATGGATTTTGCCGACATGGAGGAAAAGCTGCGCACCCAGAAGATCCATACCGCCATCTTCTGTTCTCCCCACAACCCCTGCGGCCGGGTGTGGGAGCGCTGGGAGCTGGAGCGGGCGATGGAGCTCTACCAAAGGTACAACGTCTATGTGATCTCCGATGAAATCTGGTCCGACCTCACCCTCCTGGGCCACCAGCACATCCCCACCCAGTCGGTGAGTGAGGACGCCCGGATGCGCACCGTGGCCCTCTACGCCCCCAGCAAAACCTTTAATCTGGCGGGCCTGGTGGGGAGCTACCACATCATCTACAACCCCTGGCTCCGGGACCGGGTGCGGAAGGAGTCCTCCCTGTGCCACTACAACGACCAGAATGTGCTGAGTATGCACGCCCTCATCGGCGCCTATCAGCCGGAGGGGTACGAGTGGCTGGACCAGCTGCGGGCGGTGCTCACCGGCCATGTGGAGTACGCCTATGACTTTATCCGCACTCACTTCCAGGGAGTGGAAGTGGCAAAGCCGGAGGGCACCTACATGCTCTTCCTGGACTGCACCCGGTGGTGTGAGGAGCACCACAAGACCATTGATGAACTGCTGGCCGCCGGATTTGAGGTGGGTGTCCTCTGGCAGGATGGCCGCCCCTTCCACGGCCCCTGTGCCATTCGGATGAATCTGGCCCTCCCCCGCGCGCTGCTGGAGGAGGCCTTCCAGCGTCTGGACCGCTATGTCTTTCACCCGGTGGGATAATCCTCAGCAGCCGAGGAGCGCCCGGTAGTCCTCCTCACTTCTCACACGGCCCACCGCGGAGAGGGACAGCCCCTCCGGTTGGAAGAGGGTCTGGGCCAAAGTCTGGATGTCCTGGGGCGTCACCGCCTCATAGCCCCGCAGCAGCTCCTCCACATCGGCCACATGGCCGTGGAGGAGCTCCCCCCGGCCCAGGGCGCTCATGTGGGACTGGGTGGACTCCAGGCTCATGAGAAGATTGGCTTCCGCCTGTTCCCGGGCGCGGACCAGCTCGTCCTCCGTGACCCCCTCCTGGGCAAAGTCCTGCACCACCCGCCACAGGGTGGTGAGCGCCTCCTCCTCCAAGTCCGGGCTGACGGCGGTGTACACCCCAAAGAGCCCCGTCTCGGCGTGGCCCGCCGCGTAGGAGTACACGGTGTAGCACAGCCCCCGCGTCTCCCGCATCTCCTGCCACAGGCGGGAGGACATGCCGCCCCCCAGCAGGGCGGAGAGAATTTGGAGGGCATACCGCCGCTTGTCCCCATAGGGGATGCCTGGGAAGGCCAGGGTGAGGTGGTTTTGCTCAATGGCCTTTTCCTTGAGGGTAAAGGCCGGGGTGTAGTGCGCCCGGTCGGCGGGGATAGCCGCTCCCGCCTCCAGCGCTCCAAAGCGATCACACAAATTGTCCACATCATGGGGCGTAAAGCTCCCCGCCAGCGCCACCACCAGCTGGCTGGGGCGGTAGTGCTCCTGCATATAGGCCCGCAGGGACTCCCCCGTCATCTTCTCCAGCGTGGAGCGCTTGCCCAGAATGGGCCGGGAGAGGGCGCTGCCCCGGTAAACCGCTGTGCTCAGCCGCTCGGCGCACAAATCCTCCGGGTTATCCTCGCACATGCCAATCTCCTCCAGGATAACCCCCCGCTCGGTCTCCACGTCCTCCTGGGCAAAGCGGGAGTGAAAGACCATGTCACACAGCAGATCCGCCGCCTGGGGCAGGTGGCGGTCCAGCACCCGGGCGTGGAAGCAGGTGCACTCCTTGGTGGTGAAGGCGTTGACCTGTCCCCCCACCGCGTCCATCTCCTGGGCCAGCTGGGCGGTGGAGCGGGTCTCTGTCCCTTTAAATACCATATGCTCAATAAAATGGGCCGCGCCGTTCTCGTTTTCCTTCTCATGGCGGGAGCCGGTGCCCACCCAGATGCCCAGCGCCGCCGAGCGGGCGCCGGGCACTTCCTCGGTGACAATGCGCGCCCCATTGGGCAGTTGTTTTGTCTCGATCATATGCGCTCTTTCGCGTCCTTTCACGGTTTTGGGACATTATAGCATCTTTTTCCCCACCTGTCAGCAAAAGAAACCTTGGAAGAATCCGACCTGGTGTGGTACACTGAGGAACAGGGAAGGAGGGACGGAAATGGAAACAGCGGAACACCTGGAACATCTCCTGCAGGCCTTGCTGGGAGAGAAGGGCCAGACTGCGGCCAAACTGCCCCCCACAGAGGCGGAACGGCGGCAGCTTCTGCGGGCGCTTCTCAACGTCCGGCCCGCCGTCCCTCTGGCGGAAGCATTACTAGCGGAACAGGACCGGCTTTTACTGTCCTGGCGGGAAGAACGAACCCTCACCGACTGCCGCACCCTCACCCCCGCGCCGCTGGATGCGCGGATTTTCCTCTGGCAGGGGGACATTACCACCTTGAAAGTTCCCGCCATTGTCAACGCCGCCAATCCCCGTCTGCTGGGATGTTTTCACCCGCTGCACAACTGCATTGACAACCTCATCCACTCCGCCGCCGGTTTCCGGCTGCGCCTGGCCTGTGCCGCGTTGATGGAGGCGCAGGGCCACGACGAGCCCCCCGGCGGGGTGAAACTCACCCTCGGGTTCTGTCTGCCCGCTGCCTATGTGCTCCACGCTGTGGGGCCCAAAGTTACAGACGGGGTGGTCACGGAGGAGGACCGGGACGCCCTCCGGGCCTGTTATCGGAATTGTCTGGATTTGGCCCAGGCCCACGGGCTGTGCGGGGTGGCCTTCTGCTGCATCTCCACAGGATGTTATGGCTTTCCGGCGGAGGAAGCCGCCCAGCTGGCGGTGGAGACTGTATATCACCACCTTTCTCGCTGTCCCACGGTGGAACAGGTGATTTTCAACGTCTTTTTGGACCGGGATTTGGTCCTGTACCGGCGGCTTTTGGGCTGGCCGGACTCCCATTTACAGGAGGAACCAGCATGATCATACAAATTTTAGCGGTGGGCGATGTCGTTGGGGAGGCGGGCGTGGATTTGCTCACCCGCCGCCTGCGCGCCCTCAAGCGGGAGCACGAGGTCCATTTCACCGTGGTCAACGGGGAAAACGCCTCCGGTGTGGGCATTATCCCCCGGCAGGCCGACCAGATTTTTGACGCGGGCGCCGATGTCATCACGTTGGGCAATCACACCTGGAACCGCCTGCAAATTGCCCGTTACCTGGATGATAACCCGTATATTCTCCGCCCGGCCAACTACGCCGGGGCGGTGCCCGGACGGGGCTGGGGGGTGTTTGAGGGCCCCCGTGGACTGCGGATTGGAGTACTCAACCTCATTGGCCGGTTTGAACTGGACAGCAACGCCGACAGCCCCTTTGCCGTGGCCAAACGCATGGTGGAAAAAGAGGAGGCCGACTTGGTACTGGTGGACTTCCACGCCGAGGCCACCAGCGAAAAGGGGGCCATGGCCTACCACCTGGACGGCAAGGTCCAGGCCCTGTGGGGCACCCACACCCATGTGCCCACAGCTGACACCCAGATTCTCCCCGGCGGGCTGGGCTTTGTCACCGATCTGGGGATGACGGGCCCCGCCCGGAGCGTGCTGGGGATGAAGCCCAACCAGGCCCTCAACCGCTTTCTGGGAGGACTGCCCCAGCGCTTTGAGCAGGCCGATGGACCCTGCAAGCTCAACAGCGTCCTCTTCTCCGTTGACACCGCCCAGCGCCGCTGTGTGGCGGTCAAGCGGGTGGATTTGCTGGAGGAACAGTAATAAAGGCTGCTCCGCCCAAGGCGGGGAAGTTTTTGCGCTCGCCGCGCGGGCGTCCTACGCGGACAGCGCCCGATTTCTTTTCGCGGAAAAGAAATCGGGGAAAGAAAAGGCGGAGAGGGGAACTTCTCGTTCCCCTCTCCACTCCCCTCCAAAAGGGCGGCCTTTTAGGGGGCCGCCCCATTGAGGGACAGTCACTGACAGTCTTTGCGGTCACCTGTCTTACGCCGCAGTACAACACTTCCCTCATAGGTAGAACGCTCCCGCCCAAATGGCACCAAACTGGTGCAATCCCTCCGCAGTAGAACTTTAGCCCGGTTGCGCATTTGGGGGAGTGTGCAGAGGGGGCAGCCCTCTCTGCGCTTTCTTTCCCACCGCCGAGTAGGCGGCCCGTCCGGCGAGGACAAAGCCTCCCGCAACTGAGTCAGTCGCCCTATTGAAACAAAAAAACACGGAGAACCGCTCCGGTTCTCCGCGTTTTCTCTTGTTTTTTACAGCAGGATAACCCCCGCGTCCTGACAGGCCGCAATGGTCTCCCCGTCCCACACGCTGGCCTGTACTTCTCCAATGTGGGCCTTGCCCAGGAGAATCATGCACAGGCGGGACTGGCCGATGCCGCCGCCGATGGTGAGGGGCAGCTTGCCCTCCAAGAGCAGCTTGTGGAAGGTCAGATTGCGCCGCTCGTCACAGCCTGCGGCGGTGAGCTGTTTATCCAGCACCTCGGGGCTCACCCGGATACCCATGGAAGACACCTCAAAAGCCCGGCCCAGCACGCTGTTCCACAGCAAAATATCCCCGTTGAGGCTCCAGTCGTCATAGTCGGGGGCCCGGCCGTCGTGGGGCTTCCCCGATTTGAGGGGGGCGCCAATCTGCATGAGGAACGTGGTGGGGTGGTCCTTCACCCAGGCGTTCTCCCGCTCCTTGGGGGAGAGCTCCGGCCAGCGGTCCTCCAGCTCCTGGGTGGTCACAAAGGACACCTCCCGCTCCAGCGTGGGCAGGGCGGTGAGCTGGGGATACACCGAGCGCAGGGTGGCCTGGGTATCCGCCATGGTGTTGACAATGGTGCGCACCGTCTCCTTGAGATAGTCGGCCGTCCGGTCCCGGGGGGCGATGACCTTTTCCCAGTCCCACTGGTCCACATACACCGAGTGGAGATTGTCCAGCTCCTCGTCCCGGCGGATGGCGTTCATATCGGTATAGAGCCCCTCGCCCACCGAGAACTGATAGCGGTACAGGGCCATGCGCTTCCACTTGGCCAGGGAGTGAACCACCTGGGCGTCCCGCCCGGCGGCAGGAATGTCAAAGGAAACCGGGCGCTCCACGCCGTTGAGGTCGTCATTGAGGCCGGTGGCCGCCTCCACAAACAGAGGGGCCGACACCCGGCGCAGATGCAGGGCGCCGCCCAGCGTGTCCTCAAAAAGGCGCTTTAAAAGACCGATGGCCTTCTGGGTGTCGTACAGGTTGAGGCAGGGGGCATATCCTGCCGGAATGACGGTCTTTTCCATACAAATCTCTCCTTTATTGGGAACTGCGGGCCCGCCCGCCAGCACCAAAAAATAACATGAAGGCATTATAACCCATCCCGTCCGCTCTGGCAAGAGCTCCGCTGCCCGAAAAAAACGCCTACCCTGGCACAACTTTTGGACAGAGCGGCGCGTCTATTGGATGCAAGTGAAAGGAGGCACCTCCATCGTGCACCGCCCGCCCCGTCGCCGGCGGCCCTCTGTGGGCCGGAGCGCCGCGTGGCTTTTGCTGGTCTCTCTGGTTGTAGCTGCTCTGTTTCTGCTGTTTGACCAGAGTACACGCACTTCCATACGTCCGATTCCCAACCGGCATGTCAGCTCTGCGGAACACACCTTTGTGGTTCCCACCCCAACGCCGACTCCAACACCTACCCCTACCCCCACGGCGACCCCCACGCCAACCCCAACGCCGACGCCCACTCCCACCCCCTACGACTACTCCCAGCCCGTCCCCTCCGCTCCGGCGGTGGATGACGACTGGTTCCGGGACGCGGCTTTTCTGGGGGACTCCCGCACGGAGGGCCTGCTCTACTATACCTCCATCCGCCCCGGCGGCTCCTTTGCCTACCGGGGGCTCAACGCCCAGAGCATCCGCACCAAGGCCTTCGCGAAAACGTCCAGCGGCAAACAGACCGCGCTGGAGGCCCTGAAAGCGGGGACCTTCACCAAGGTCTATGTGATGCTGGGCATCAATGAGCTGGGATGGTGGAGCGAAAAACAGTTTTATACCCAGTACGGGGAGCTGGTGGATCTCATCCGCGCCGCCCAGCCCTCCGCTCAGATTTACCTCCAGACCCTGATTCCGGTCACGGCGGCCAAATCCGCCGAGGGGGTGTACACCAATCTCCGCCTCCAGGCGTTTAACCAAATTATTCGCACCCTGGCCCAGGAAAAACAGGTCTATCTCCTGGATGTGTGGTCCGCATTTGCCAATGCCCAGGGCGCGCTCCCCGCGGAACAGAGCAGCGACGGCATCCACCTCTACCCCCGGGACTACGACCAGTGGCTGGTCTATCTCAAATCCCACACCGTGGCCCCCGCGTCCTGAGCGCGGAGAGAGGAAGTGTATGGTGGAACAGCATCTGGATAACCGCCGCATTCTCACTGAGTACATCCTGGCCAGTCAGGCCGACTTCTACCGCCTAGCGTACAGCTATGTAAAAGACCGGGACGCTGCGCTGGACGTGGTGCAGGAGAGCATTGTCAAGGCGCTGACCAAGGCCGACTCCCTGCGCAACCCCGAGCACGTCAAAACCTGGTTTTACCGCATCCTGGTCAACGAGAGCATCAACTGGTACCGCCGCGGCCAGCGCCTGGTCCCCCTGGCCGACCGGCTGGACCAGGAGGCGGCCCCCGAGCTGGACCACGGCGCCCGGCTGGACCTCTACGACGCCATGGAGCGCCTGAACGAGAAGGAGCGCACGGTGGTGCGCCTGCGCTACTTTGAAGATTTGAAACTGGAGGAGATTGCCCGGGTCACCGGCGTCAATCTCAGCACCGTCAAGACCCGCCTCTACAAGGGGCTGCGGCACCTGAAAGAATGGACGAAGGAGGACTGGAACGATGCATGATGATCTGCAAAAAGCCAAACAGCGCTATGAGTCCACAGAGATTCCGCCGGAGCTCTCCTTTACCGTGGCCGCCGCTGTGCGGGAGGGGGAGCGCCGCCGCCAGCGCCGCCGCTCCGCCCGGCGGAGCCTGGGGGCAGGTCTGGCCGCCTGCGCCTGCTTCTGCCTGCTGGTCAACAGCAGCCCCGCCTTTGCCAGTGCCCTGGCCGATGTGCCGGTGCTGGGGGACCTGGCCCGTATCATCACAGTAGAGCGCTACCAGATCAACGACCGGGACCGCCTCATTGACGTGCGCCTTCCCGCCCTCACCGACACCGGCGACACCGATTTGGAGCAGCGCATCAACACCGAAATCCGTACCCGCATTGACGAGGTGCTGGACCAGGCGGAGCAGCGGGCCAGAGCGGCCCGGGAGGCCTTTGTGGAGACGGGGGGCCGGGAAGAGGACTTTACTCCCATTCTCATTAATGTGGACTATGAGGTCAAGTGCTCCAATGAGCAGTACCTCTCCTTTGTCATCACCAAGACGGAGACGCAGGCCAACGCCTACTCCGAGTTTTACCTCTACAATCTGGACCTCACCACCGGCACCCAGCTCACCCTTCCCGACCTGCTGGGCCCCGACTGGCGGACGCGGTGCGACCAGGCGGTCAAGGAGGGCATTCTCCAGAGCGAACAGGCGGGGGGCGTCTACTTCGCGCCGGGCGAGGGCGGCTTTGAGACCGTCTCCGACGACCAGAAATTCTACCTCAATTCGCAGGGACAGCCGGTGCTGCTCTTTGAGAAATATGAGATTGCGCCGGGGTATATGGGGGTGCAGGAATTCCCAGTTTCTGTATCTCCCTGAGCTTCCGCAAAAAACTCAAACTTTTTTCAAAATAGCTGTTGACAAATCGCCGTCTTTCCGCTATACTAAGTCTCGCCCTGTTTGAGCAGCGGTTCTGAATGGCGGTATAGCTCAGTTGGCTAGAGCATGCGGTTCATACCCGCAGTGTCCCCGGTTCAAATCCAGGTACCGCTACCAAAAACGGCATCTGCCGTTTCTCGCTTGGCGCGTTGGTCAAGCGGTTAAGACACCGCCCTTTCACGGCGGTAACACGGGTTCGATTCCCGTACGCGTCACCACGACGGGAGAGGAATCGCTCCCGCCAATTGGAGGCTTAGCTCAGCTGGTTAGAGCGCCTGCTTCACACGCAGGAGGTCGATGGTTCGAGTCCATTAGTCTCCACCAATTGTTAGAAATCCGAACCTGTTACGGGTTCGGATTTTTTGCATCTATGTATAAAAAATCCTATCGTTTTCGACGGGATTGGACTGTGTTGGGCCGGTCCCCTTGCTTTTTCGTGGAAAACCGTATAAAATGAATCTGAAACCCCCTTGGAAGCAACGGGACACAGCAAACCGCTGTTTCTGCCCGGTTGAACCCCCCGTTCCAGTGAGAGGAGATATCCACGATGAAACGATGGAAACAAACCCTTGCACTGCTGCTCTGCGCGGTGCTCTGCTTCACCACCCTGTCGGCCAGCGCCCTTGCCGCGGAGAACTGGCCCGGAAAGACCGACCCCATCACAGCCTGCTTCACCAGCGGTTCCAGGGATTCGGCCAAAAGTACCGGCAAGTTCCCCGAATACAGAAGCGGACGCACCACCTGGACACTGTCCAACGGCGTGCTGGTCATCAGCGGAACAGGCTGGGCATCGGATGCCAATGACAAACTCTTTGACGGTAACCCCTATATTGAAACCGTTATTGTCAAAGACGGGGTTACCGGAGTGGACGCCGGCATGTTCAAAAACCTGCCCAACTTCAAAAACTATATTGTTATGAACAACAGCGCGAACATCCGTGCCAGCGTGCAGGATTGCCCGCTTATGGACAATTTTATCATCGGCGCCAATCTGGAAAACAATCCGATGCACAGTCTCAAGCGCGAAGTCTATGACTACATCAAAGTCACCGCAGGCGGTGTCACCGGCGTGACGGGCGGCGTCTCCGTTGTGCAGCCCGTTGCCATCGCCAACCGTGTATTCATCAGCAGTGCGTTCAGCGATTTCAATACTGCCGTCACCGATGCCAAGGCGCTCATTGCCAAGATGAAGCTGCCCGTCTCCGCGCTGGCCCTGCTGCCCGTGGAACTGGGCGGCACATTCAGCGGCCCCTTCGTCAGCAATTGGGCACAGACGATTGTGACCAGCGCCGAGAACCGCGGCCTCATCCCCAGCGGTCTGGGGGAGGATTACACCAGACCCATTACCCGCGCCCAGTTTGCCGCCCTGGCTGTACGGGCCTATGAAACGCTCACCGGCACCGCTTTAACCATAAAAGACACCTCGGACTTTGCCGACTGCACCAGCACCAGCAGCATGGATGTGTACAAGGCCTATTACCTGGGCATTATGAACGGTTATAACCGAGCGGACAGACGTTGGGAAACCTATGTCGGCCCCCACGACCCCATTACGCGGGAACAGGCAGCCACCATGCTGGCCCGTCTGGCCCAGGTTTTGGGCAAACCCCTGTCCAAAGCCGCGTCCACACCTTTTACCGATGCTGTCTCTGACTGGGCAAAGGACAATGTATCCAGAGTCTACAACATCGGCATTATGACCGGTACCAGCGCCACCACTTTTTCCGCAAGCTCCAACTTCAC
This sequence comes from Candidatus Flavonifractor merdigallinarum, assembly GCA_019115265.1. Classification (GTDB taxonomy): domain Bacteria; phylum Bacillota; class Clostridia; order Oscillospirales; family Oscillospiraceae; genus Pseudoflavonifractor_A; species Pseudoflavonifractor_A merdigallinarum. The sequence goes on from DXDX01000039.1 coordinate 30,617, forward strand.
CATTGAACAATCCATTATCGCCATGGTCCGTATGGCAGACTATGTCAGCTGACCCTCCGGATACAGCAACGCCCCCGTGGAACCAATTCCACGGGGGCGTTGTTTTTCACTTTGACATTCCTGAAAAACACCGAAATCCAGCTTGCCTATTCCATTTTTTTGCCGCAATAGGGACAGTATGCGCCGGTGCTGCGGTCCAGGAATCTTCCGCAGTGTGGGCAGCGATAGTATGTAAAGTGGAGAACCAGCGCAACAATCAGCAGCAACAGCCCCGCCACAATCAGCAACGCGCTTTGTACCAGAGCGCCCCCAGAGCCAGTACCGCACCGGCTGTACTCAGTCTCAATACCATTTTCCGGACGGTACGCGGTGAATCTTTCCACATGGTCCCACCTCCCGGTGTTTTTTTCAGTATACCATGATTTTCCCCGCCCTGCAACGCAGAACCCCTGTCACCCTCTCCCCTGCCGCCGTCTATATTGGAAAGAGCGTATTTTTCAGAAAGCAGGGATTTGTATGATTTATTCTGAGGATTGCAGCCGGTGCCGCTGCTCCTGTCCATGCCGCTGCTGCCCCGGCGCCACCGGGCCGACGGGACCCACCGGACCCCAAGGACCCAGCGGCCCCACCGGTGCAACCGGGGCCACAGGCGCAACCGGTCCCGCCGGACCCATAGGGCCGACCGGCCCAACAGGCCCCGCCGGAAGCGGCAGCAACACCGGCCCTACCGGGCCAACGGGGCCAACCGGTCCCCAGGGTGTCCCCGGACCAACTGGTCCAACCGGTCCTCAAGGTGTCACCGGGCCAACTGGCCCAACCGGTCCCCAAGGCGTTGCCGGACCGACTGGCCCAACCGGTCCCCAGGGTGTCGCCGGACCAACCGGCCCAACCGGTCCCCAGGGTGTCGCCGGCCCAACCGGCCCAACCGGCCCCCAGGGCATCACCGGACCAACAGGCCCAACCGGTCCCCAGGGCATCACCGGACCGACTGGACCAACCGGCCCCCAGGGACCCACAGGGCCAACGGGGCCTCAAGGCGTCACGGGTTCAACCGGACCGACAGGCCCAACGGGGGCAGCGCCGGAGGATGTGTTTGCCTCTTATTTTAACTTTCAGTATCCCATGGTCCGAAATACCCTGTTGGATTTGCTGCCCGATATCACAGACCCTACGGGGCACATCACCCAAGCCGATACCAAACGTATTGCCTTGCAGCCGGGTTATTATCTGGTGTCTTATAAGGTATCGGCCATTTTCCCGGCCCCCAACTATTTGCAGGTGACGCCGTCGTATAACGGCACCCCCCGGCTGGAATATGGCGTCTATTTTGCCACCAACGCCGCCGGGTCCAGCGCCTGCGGCTCGGGCATTTTTATTATCCGTGCGCCAGCGCCCACGGTGCTGACGTTCAGCTATAGCGGCTCCGCCGATGCCCGGGACGGGGAAATCAATGTGACGATTCTCAAGTTGAATCGTCCCCTGTAATCAAACGCAGTACCCAGAACGCAAAGATAAAAGTTTTACTCGATTTTTTTCAAAAAATCGCGGAGTCCAGAGGCAGGGCCTCT
>DXDX01000003.1 GCA_019115265.1 Candidatus Flavonifractor merdigallinarum
GCATCCGGTCGGCCTCATCCAGCACCACCGTCTCCACCTTGTCCAGGCGGACGGTGCGCCGCTTCATGTGGTCCATGAGGCGGCCGGGGGTGGCCACCACAATCTGGGGGTGCTTTTTCAGCTGGGTGATCTGCTTGTTAATCTCCTGTCCGCCGTAGAGGCACACCACCCGCACCCCCTCTTTATAGGCGCACAAGTCCCGCAGCTCGTCCTGAATCTGGATAGCCAGCTCCCGGGTGGGGGCCAGAATGAGGCCCTGTACCTCGTCCCGCTGGGGGTCGATGTGCTCCACCATGGGGATGCCGAAGGCAAAGGTCTTGCCGGTGCCGGTGGGGGCCTTGGCAATGACATCCTTCCACTGCATGAAATAGGGGATAGCCCCGGCCTGTACGGGGGTGGCCTCCACATAGCCCTTCTTTTCGATGGCGCGCAGCAGCGCGTCGGAGAGGCCCAGCTCATCGTAGCGTGCAATCCCGGAGGCGGGTTCACCGTTGATCTCAATCATGGTATTCGTTCCTTTCTGTTGTGCCCGATTCAAGGTCCCCATCCATCCGACACCACGTCCCGGAACGCCGCTCTCTCCGGCGCGACCTCAAATCTGGGGAAATTCTCCCCTTTTGGCTGAATTCAAACTCGTAATCGGTTTATTCTATCATATGGGCGGAGTTCGCGCAACCAAAGGCGTAAGATTTCCGCCCCGGCATCCCTGCGGTCTTGACAGACAGTGCGGGAAACTCTATCCTGAAAGAGAAGCAAACCGCAGTACCAACGAGGAGGAACAACAATGAAAAAACGAGTGGGTATTCTCACCTCCGGGGGCGACTGCCCGGGGCTGAACGCCACCCTGCGGGGGGTGGCCAAGGCGCTCTATCAGCGCATGGGGGAGCATGTGGAGATTGTGGGCATCTCCAACGGCTACCACGGACTCATCCACGGGGACTGGCGGGTGATGAAGCCGGAGGAGTTCTCCGGCATTCTGACGGTGGGCGGCACCATCCTGGGCACCCGGCGCACCCCCTTCAAGCTCATGCGCGTGGTGGGGGAGGACAAGATTGACAAGGTAGCCGCCATGAAGCAGCACTATGAGGAGATGAAGCTGGACTGTCTCCTCTGCCTGGGGGGCAACGGCACCCACAAGACCGCCAACCTGCTCTCCGAGGAGGGGCTGAACATCATCGGCCTGCCCAAAACCATTGACAACGACATCTACGGCACCGATGTGACCTTTGGCTTCCACTCGGCGGTGGACATCGCCACCGAGGCGTTGGACCGGGTCCACACCACCGCCGGCAGCCACAGCCGCTGTATGGTGGTGGAGCTGATGGGCAACAAGGCCGGCTGGCTCACCCTGTACGCCGGCATCGCGGGGGGCGCGGACATCATCCTCATCCCCGAGCTGCCCTACACCATCGAAAATGTCTGCGCCGCCATTGAAAAGCGGGCCGCCCAAGGCAAGACCTTCTCCATTCTGGCTGTGGCGGAGGGCGTCTACGACTCCAAAGAGGCCCGCATGAAGAAGAAAGAGCGCATGGCCAAGCGGGCGGAGGCGGGCTACACCACCGCCACCAACCGCATCGCCCGGCAGATTGAGGAGCTCACCGGCTTTGAGACACGGGTGTGCGTCCCCGGCCACATGCAGCGGGGCGGCAGCCCCTCCCCCTATGACCGGGTGCTGGCCACTCAGTTCGGCTCCTACGCGGCCAAGATGGTGGAGGACGGGAATTATGGCATCACCATCGCCATGAAGAACAACCATGTGGGAGAGAACAAGCTCAAGGACATCGCGGGAAAGAGCCGCCTGGTGCCGGAGGGACACGGCATGCTGGAGGTGGCCCGCCGTATGGGCATCAGCATCGGCTGAGAACACAGAAAAGCCCCGTTGCAGAATCTCGTTCTGTAACGGGGTTTCTTTAACTCCGCCACAATAGCGGGGAATTTTGTGCTCGCCGCACGGGCCGCTTATCCAGCGGGGACCCGATTTCTTTTCGCAGAAAAGAAATCGGGGAAAGAAAAGGCGGAGAGGGGAACTTCTCGTTCCCCTCTCCACTCCCCTCCAAAAGGGCGGCCTTTTTAGGGGGCCGCCCCATTTTGTGGGTGCTCGATGATGACTTTTTCTGTGGCACCAAGTCCACAGGAAACGGCGTCACCTGTCTTGCATGGCAGTACAACGCTTTCCTCATAGGCACCAGGGTTGGCTTTTTGCTGCGCCAAGCTAGGGAAATCCCTCCGCAGCAGAACTCAAGCCCGGTTGCGCCTTGGGGGAGTGCAGAGGGGGTATCCCCCCTCTGCGCTTTCTTTCCCACCGCTTTCTTTAGCAAAGAAAGCGGTGCCCCCGCTGGGTAAGCGGCCCGCGCGGCGAGCGCAAAACTCCCGCTCTTGCAGCGGTATCAGACAAATCAAGTTAGCCCTTCAGGCTCTCCGCCCAGGCGGCGTACTTGGCAACCTTCTCGTCGCACTCCTCCTTGGTGGCGCCGTTGGCCAGGATGTAGACCTTGACCTTGGGCTCGGTGCCGGAGGGGCGGACAATGAGGCTGGTGCCGTCGGCCATCTCATAGCGCAGCACATTGGAGCCGGAGAGCTCCATAGTGCTCTTGGCGCCGTCGGAGACGTTGACCACCGAGCCATCCTTGTAGTCCTTCTGCTGCTTCACCGCCACACCGGCAATCTCCACCGGGGGGTGCTCCCGCAGACCGGCCATCAAGTCGGCCATCTTCTTCAGGCCGTCCAGACCGGGCATCACCAGGTTCAGGGTCTTTTCTCCATAGAACCCGTACTTCTCATAGCACTTCTGGAGGGCGTCGTACAGGGTCATGTCCTGCCCGGCATACCAGGCCGCCATCTCGGTGAGGGCCAGCGCGGTCGTCACCGCGTCCTTGTCCCGCACATAGTCGCCCAGCATGTAGCCGTAGCTCTCCTCATAAGCGAAGATGACCTTGCCCTCCCCGGCGTTCTCCAGCTTGTCCTTTTTCTCCGCCAGGAATTTAAAGCCGGTGAAGGTGTCGTAGCAGGCGAGGCCGTTGGTTTCGGCCACCTTGCGGGCCATTTCGGTGGTGACGATGGTCTTGAGGGCCACCGGCTTTTCAGGCATCTTTCCGGTGCGCTTCTTGGCCCCGATGAGGTAGTCCAGCAGCAACACGCCGGTCTGATTGCCGGAGATGGTGATGTACTCGCCCTGGTCGTCGCGGACCATGATGCCCACCCGGTCCGCGTCGGGGTCGGAGCCCAGAATGAAGTCGGCTCCCTCCTTCTTGGCCAAATCCACCGCCAGATAGAAGCCCTCGGGGTTCTCCGGGTTGGGGGAGACTACCGTGGGGAAGTTGCCGTCCACCACCATCTGCTCCGGGACGCAGATGACATGCTTCATGCCCAGGCGCTTGAGCACCTCGGGAATGAGCTTGTAGCCGGTACCGTGGAAGGGGGTGTACACCATCTTGAAGGTGTCGGCCACCTTCTCCACTGCCGCCTTGTCGTTGACCTGTCCCATGACATTGGCCAAAAACTTCTCATCCGTCTCCTCGCCCATCAGGGTGATGAGACCGGCCTTCACTGCCTCATCATAGTCCATGCGCACAATGGAGTCGAAAAGGTCCAGCTCCTCCATCTTCTTGGCGATGGCGTCGGCGTGGTGGGGGGGCAGCTGGGCCCCGTCCTGCCAGTAGACCTTGTAGCCGTTATACTCCTTGGGGTTGTGGCTTGCAGTGACGTTCACGCCGGCAATGCAGCCGTACTCCCGCACGGCAAAGGAGACCTCCGGTGTGGGGCGGAGGGACTCAAAGAGGCGGACATGGATGCCGTTGCCCGCCATGACACAGGCGGTCTCCCGGGCGAACTCGTCGGAGTGGTTGCGGCAGTCAAAGCACACCGCCACCCCGCGCTTCACCGCCTCAGGTCCCTCGGCCTTGATGACCTCAGCAAAGGCCTGGGTGGCGTGGCGGATGACGTGGATGTTCATCTGATGCAGACCCACACACATAGTGCCGCGGAGACCGGCGGTGCCAAACTCCAGCGGGGCAAAGAAGCGGCTCTCAATTTCCTTCTCATCGTTGGCGATGGAGCGCAGCTCCTCTTTCTCCGCCTCATTGAGGGCGCTGCTGTTGAGCCACTTTTCATAATTATCACGATAGGACATGGGAATGACCTCCAATATATCTAAGATTTTGGCGTGAATTCAACACTGCTGTTGTGATTATATCACAAAGAAAGGTCAATATCTAGCATATTTTTGGTCAATCATTTCAGGATTTTCCAGTTCTCTCCGCGCTATTTGTGATACGGTGAACCGGCCTTGATTTGATAGGCGCGGTAGATTTGCTCCAGCACCATCACACGGGCCAGGTGGTGGGGAAAGGTCATGGGGGACATGGACATGCGCACCCAGGCCTGTCCCTTGATAGAGGGATGCAGCCCATTGGATCCGCCAATGAGAAAGACCAGCGTCTGGGCGGATGTATTCTCCCAGGTGGAAATCAGATGGGACAAATCCACACTGGAGTAGAGCTTTCCCTCAATACACAGGCACACCAGCTTGGCACCGGGGGAGAGCTTCGCCTGGATGGCCTGAGCCTCCTTCTCCAGCGCCTGGTCAATCTGCGCCTGAGAGGGATTTTGGGGGAGCCGCTCTTCGGGAATCTCCACCACCGTCACCTTGCAGAAGGGAGCGAGGCGCTTGAGATACTCCTCACAGGCCTGGCGGTAAAAGCTCTCCTTCAGTTTACCCACACACATCAGCGTCACATTGCGCACGGTGTTCTCCTTTCCCGCCTAAACCGTATATGTAGTCCCGGTGCAGTCCCGGGGGGCCACTTCCAGGCGCACATCCTGTCCAATCACCGCGCCCCGGCGCTCCAGAGCGCCGCGCACAATGTCATAGGCGCGCTGGGGGGTGTTGTTCTCCCGGGAGAGATGGGCCAGTACCACGGTGGCCGCCCCGGCCTCCGCCCCCAGGCAGGCCAGCTCCGCCCCCGCCCGGTTGGAGAGGTGTCCCCGCTCTCCCTGAATCCGGGCTTTCACATAGGCGGGATAGGGCCCGCACTGGAGCCACTCCGGCTCATAGTTGGCCTCCGCCAGCAGCAGATGGGCGCCCCGGATGCCCTGCTCCACCGCCGCCGTCACATAGCCCAAATCGGTGACCACCGCCGCCTTGCGCCCACCGGCGGAGATGGCATAGCCGGTGCTCTCCGCCGCGTCGTGTGGGGTGGGAAAGGTCTCCACCTCCAGTGCGCCAATGGAGAAGGTCTCCCCCGGCCGGAAGGTCCGCACCCGCCCCTCCGGCAGCGGGAGTTTGCGCCCCATAGCCCGGGCGGTGCCGCCGCTGGCGTACAGAGGCATGTCCAGCTGCTTGGTGAGGGTGGCAAGCCCGGAGATATGGTCGGTGTGCTCATGGGTCACCAGCACGCCGGAGAGGCTCTGGGGCGCAATGCCCAGCGCCTTCAGGGCGGTGGTAATCCGCCGGGCGGAAATCCCCGCGTCAATGAGCACATGGGTGTTCCCGTCGGACACCAGGGCACAGTTGCCGCTGGAGCCGCTGGCCAAGGTTGTAAGTGTCAGCACAAGCAATCGCTCCTGTATGGTCGTTCCGGTTTCCTTGGGACACAAACAGAGGGACGGCCTTGCCGCCCCTCCCGGACCCAAATCTATACAATCAGCCCGCGGTGGCCTCCGCCTGCTCGTCGTCAGGGGTCACCACCACGCGGATATCCGCGCCCACTCCCGAGAGCTTGCGCACAATATCCTCATAGCCCCGTTCAATGTGGTGAATGTTGCTGATTTCTGTGGTGCCGCTGGCCGCCAGCGCGGCGATCACCATGGCCGCGCCCGCCCGCAGATCACAGGCCTGCACCCGGGCGCCGGAGAAGCGCTCCACCCCTTCAATGATGGCCACCTTTCCGTCCACCTGGATCTGGGCGCCCATGCGCCGGAACTCGTCCACATAGCGGTAGCGGTTGTCCCACACCCCCTCGGTGAGGACGCTGGTCCCCTTGGCCAGACACAGCACCGCGGCAATCTGGGGCTGCATATCGGTGGGGAAACCGGGATAGGGCAGGGTCTTGACGTTGGTGCGGGTCAGTCCGCCGGTGCGGCGCACCAGCACGGCGTCGTCCCGCTCCTCCACCTCCACCCCCATCTCCACCAGCTTGGCGGTGATGCACTCCAGGTGCTTGGGGATGACGTTCTTGATGAGCACTTCTCCGCCGGCGGCGGCCACGGCGGCCATGTAGGTGCCCGCCTCAATCTGGTCGGGGATGATGGAGTAGGTGCCGCCGTTCAGGCGGTCCACCCCGCGGATTTTGATGACATCGGTGCCCGCGCCCATAATGTCGGCCCCCATGGAGTTGAGGAAGTTGGCCAGATCTACAATATGGGGCTCCTTGGCGGCGTTTTCAATGATGGTCATGCCGTCGGCCAGGGTGGCGGCCAGCATTACATTCATGGTGGCGCCCACGGAGACCATGTCCATATACACCTGGGTGCCGCTCAGACGGCCGTTGCGGGCCTTGGCGTGGATATAGCCGCCCCGCACGTCCACATCGGCCCCCATGGCCACAAAACCCTTGATGTGCTGGTCGATGGGCCGTCCGCCGAAGTCACAGCCCCCCGGAGGCGGCACCTGGGCCGCGCCGAAGCGGCTGAGCAGAGCGCCAATGAGATAGTAAGAGGCCCGGATTTTACGGGCCAATTCCTCCGGGATTTTGGCGTTGTGGATGTGGGTACAGTCCACGTCCACCGTCGTCCGGTTCACCGTGCGCACATCGGCGCCCAGCTCCTGGAGGATGTTGAGAATCAGCGTCACATCGCTGATCTGGGGGATGTTCTCAATCCGGCACACGCCATCCACCAAAAGAGTGGCCGGAATAATGGCCACCGCCGCATTCTTGGCGCCGCTGATGGAGATTTCACCATAAAGCGGTTTCCCGCCCTGAATCACATATTTTGTCAAAACCGCACCTTCTATTCCACGCCCGAGACTGTCGTCCCGGCATTGACAGCGGCCCCGGTATTTGGCCGCGACCGCACAAAACTTCGAACTGAAAAATGGAAATTGGAGGGCCTGAATGGGACCGCGCTCCAATGCAATGATATTATAGCATCCCCCCTCTCTAAAAGCAAAACAATTTTCTTCAAAATAGCGAAAGTGCCGCGGGCTTTTTCTTGCTATCTCCAACAAAACCATGCCCATTTTTTCACCCTCCTATTCCTAGCGCGGTCCTTGTTTCCATAATGAAATTCTTAAGGGTGTGTTCACCGCCGCCCCAACGCAAATAAAGCAGTTGGAAAAAGCGGAAAAATGTGGCCTACATAGAAACAACGTCTGGGGCAAAGCTAAGTGCGGATTCCCCAATCCAATCAATCGACGTTTGAAGGAGATGTTGTTATGTCTACCACTTCCAACCAGCCTGCCGTTCCCAGCGCCCGCGAGGCCCTCAACAAGTTCAAGATGGAGGCGGCCCAGGAGGTCGGCGTCAACCTGAAGCAGGGCTATAACGGCGACCTGACCAGCCGCGAGGCCGGCTCCGTGGGCGGCCAGATGGTCAAGAAGATGATCCAGGCCTACGAGAACTCCATGCAGTAATCCCAGCGCGGAAGGGTTTCCCTTCCCCTGATCCAAAACCCACGCCGGCCCCGTGCTGGCAGAGACACGCACCCCCGGCTGGCCGATGCCAACCGGGGGTGCGTGTCTGTCCACATCAAACAGACAGGTACATATGGTACTTCCTGTCAGCCAATGGGCGGCATGCTATGACGTACCTGCAAACGTACCATTCGACAAAGGAATGGGAGGGAGTTTGATGTGGATGCAATTGGATCTGGACGGTATTCTTCTGGCAGGACGGTTTGACCGCCAACTATTTATCCGTCACACTGAGGAGAAGCCATCTGGAGCATCTGCTGATCTATTCACAGTGGGTGTTGGGTGAGCGAAATACCGAGGATGAGGAGGTTCTCAAACGAATCCATCAGAATATTTTTTCGGAAGCCGAGCCTGCACCGTGAAGCAATGGATGGCGCAGTCCCCCCGCAGGGTGTGAATCCCGCTTTTCTCTGGAATTTACACCTGTTTGCCGCCGGCGGAGTCCAGTCTCAGCTTGCGGTAATAGCGGTCCACATAGGTGGTATACACCACTCCGCCCACCACATAGGCCACAGCAGTGAGCGCAAACCCGGTGGTCAAGCCGATGGACTCCTGCATAAAGCCCATCAAAAGGGAGCCGATGCCAATGCCGATATCATAGGAGAGCATATAGGTGGAGTTGGCCACCCCGCGCTTGGGGCCGGGCGTAGTGCCGGTCACAAAGGACTGGAAGAGGGGCTGCAAAATGCCGTATCCCAGGCCGAAGAAAAACCCGGCCGCCAGCAGATGCACACCAGTATTCAAAACGAGGAAGCTGAGCATGGTGAGGACCAGCACCACCAGGCTGGCAAAAACCAGCGTACGGTGTTTCCCGGCGTCAATAGCCTTCTGGGTGGACAGCTTGGAGAGGAGCATCCCCACCACCAGGCAGATATAGAAATAAGGAAGATGGGCGGTAATCTCCTTTTCCTGCGCCAGAATGGAGGAGTAGGCAATGACCGCGCCATAGGGGATCATCAGGAACATCATATTGAGCATAAAGGGGAGGGCAGGGCCGTAGATGGACTCCTTGAGGGAGAACTTCCCCCGCTGCACCTTGGGATACTGGATTCTGCAGCAGGAGACGCAAATCAGCGCCGCCACCGTAATTCCAAAGACGGTGAGGAAGGAGGCCTTGCTGCTCATATTGCTCTGCACCTGGAGCCCCACATAGGGCCCCACCGCCATGCCGATGGACACGGTAAAGGCAAAGCGACTGATGCCCTCGGTGATTTTATCTCCAGGCAGAACGTCGCCCGCCAGCGTCATAGTGGCGGACCCGCACACAGAATACACAACGCCCATGTACAGCCGCACCACAATCAGCAGTCCAAACACCGGAAAGGCGATGAACGCGGGGAAGGACAGGCAGAAGAGGGCTAGAAACAGCAGATACACATGATAGCGGTTGAAGTTATCCAAAAGGTATCCCGCCACAGGGCGGAAGAGAACGGTGGCAATGGACATAGCCGTCAGAACGATGCCCACCTTGGAGCCTGTAATGCCAATTTCCTGGCAGTAGACGGGGATAATGGGGATAGAGGCATAGAAGGCTGCCAGCACCAGCAGATTGGTGATGAAC